>JBDRTY010000001.1:621838-934845 GCA_039801085.1 candidate division WOR-3 bacterium
TGGGGCAGAAACCGGCGCAGCCGGTCTCCGGATTTCCCGACCGTGTGTTTATCGGCGGTGACGCTGCGGGCGGAGCGGCGACGGTGATCAATGCGATTGCAAGTGGCCATGAGGGGGCAAGGCAGATTGATGCCTTGCTTACCGGTAGAAAAGAAGCGGTAACTGCCATCCGGGCGCCGGAGCTGGAGCTGGCACCGGTGGTTCTGACCGCGGTCCGGCTCAGCCGGTCGCAGGCAAGACTCCTGCCGGTTCATTCCCGGCGGGGATTTGAAGAGATTGAGGCACCATTCACCCCCGAGCAGGCGCTTCAGGAGGCATCCCGCTGTCTGCGCTGCGGTCCCTGTAATGAGTGTGTGCTCTGCAGTTACAACTGTCCCAAACATCAACTGCTGCTGCAGCTGGAGGATATGTCAAAACCGGTGATTATGCGGGTGCATGGTCTGGAAGGTATGTTTTTCACCGATACAGGACCACGGGGAATTGAGATTGAATTTTCCCAGCCGGGAAGGGTGGTTAGCGGTCTGGTTCAACCGCTGGTGGTCCACACCGACCCTTATCTCTGCCGGGCATGTGGCAGATGTCTTGAGATCTGTCCGCATCAGGCGCTGAAGACGGTAAAGTGGCAATCCGGAATTGAAGTAACTCAGGTTGATTATCAGCGGTGCCGGGGGTGCGGTACCTGTGTTACGGTCTGTCCCAGCGGCGCCCTGCAGTTGCCGACCCAAATTGTCCGGGCGGAAAATGGCTGATCTTACGAGCGCCGGCAGGAAACTGATCTTTGTCTGTTCCCGGGTGAATATTCCCGGTTTTGGAGGGCAGGAGCGGGTGACCGTCAAGCCGGTTTCCTGCATCGGTCAGGTTGGTGCCGGTGCAATTCTTGAGGCGCTGGCAGCAGGGATGGAGGGGGTGACACTGGTTGGGTGTCCGGATGGCAGCTGCCGGCACGAGAAAGGCACGGAGATCGCCCACACTCAGGTGAAGCTGGTTCAGGAGCTGCTCCGGCAACTCGGTTTTGCACCGGAACTGGTCCGGTTTATTTCCGGCGATCCGCTGACAGCGGTTGAGCCGGCTGCCGATTTCCGGCCGGTTCCGGCAGTGACGGAGGAGATTTCTGTGCCGCCAGCCGGCTTCGGTCCGGCAGATTTTGTCTGTCTGGACTGTGGCCGGTGTGCCGGAGTCTGTCCGGTTGCCCGCACCGGCATCGGGTTTTCGCCCCGCCGGCTGATTCAGCAGCAGCTCGAGGGGCAGGGCAGAGTTTCGACCCGGGCGCTCTATGCCTGTATCGGCTGTGACCTCTGTTCCACTGTCTGTCCTTCAGGCAGGAGTTTTGCCCGCACCGTTGAAAGATTGCGGGCGGTGGCATATGAGCACGGGTCAGCTCCAGTGCTGGCACACGGCGGGATTGTGCAGGCGCTCGGCAGAATTCAGGCACGTTCTGCGGTCCGGCAGCAGCGGCTTCTCTGGCTGAAACCGGAACTGCAGGTTGCGGATAAAGGGGAGACTGCGCTTTTTACCGGCTGTCTGCCCTATTTTCAGGTGCTGTTTGGCGATCTGGGAGTAAATCTGCTTCAGACCGCCAGTAATGCGATCGCCCTGCTGAATCAGGCGGGTGTCGTGCCGGTCCTGCTTCAGGATGAAGTCTGCTGTGGCCATGATCTTTTGTGGCTTGGAGATCGCCAGAATGCGCTCCGGCTTGCCCGGAAAAATGTTGAACTGCTGAAATCTGCCGGTGTCCGGCGGGTGGTATTTCTCTGTCCGGAATGCCTCCACACCTTCAGGGTTGAATATCCTGAGCTCGTGGGACCGACCGGGCTTGAGCTGTTGCACATCAGCGAATTTCTGGTCGCTGCCGGATGGAAACCACCGGAACGCGAAAAGGAATCTGTCAGCTGCAGGACCGTGACCTATCAGGATCCGTGCCGGCTTGGGCGACAGCTTGGTGTTTATGACGCCCCGCGTCAGCTGATTACCGGAATTTCCGGTATGAAACTGGTGGAGATGGCACACAGCCGGTCGCAGGCGCTGTGCTGTGGCGGGACGCAGTGGCTGGAATGCGGGGCGGCGGTGAGGCTGCTGCAGGAACGGCGGCTGGCAGAGGCACAGGCAACCGGTGCGGAGCTGCTCGTTACCGCCTGTCCGCGCTGTGATATTCACCTTGCCTGTGCCCGGCAGAGAAATGCAGAATCAGAAATTAAGATTCTAAATTTGATTGACCTGCTTAATTATGAAGGATAAAATAGAAAGGAGATGAATACACAGGTGAGCGAACCGCGGATTGGCGTGTTTGTCTGCCGTTGCGGCACCAACATCGCCGCCACCGTCAATGTTGAGCAGGTGGCAGAGTTTGCCCGGTCACTGCCCGGAGTGGTTTATGCCCAGACCGGGCTTTATGTCTGCTCCGAACCGGGGCAGAAGGAGATTCAGAAGGCGATTGCCGAACAGAATCTCAACCGGGTGGTGGTTGCCGCCTGCTCACCCCGGATGCACGAGCCGACCTTCCGTGCCTGTCTGGCACAGGCGGGAATGAATCCGTTTCTGCTGGAGATTGCCAATATCCGGGAGGGGTGTTCCTGGGTTCATTCAGCGGAGCCGGAGCGGGCGACGAAAAAGGCGTGTGACCTCGTGCGGATGGCGGTGGCAAAAGCCCGGTATCTGGCACCACTCAACGAGCGCCGTTTTCCACTCAAGGATGCGGTGCTGGTGGTAGGTGGTGGTGTTGCCGGGATTCAGGCAAGTCTGGATCTGGCGGATGCGGGCCATCAGGTTTATCTGGTGGAACGTTCGCCATCGCTGGGCGGTCTGATGGCACAGCTCCACAAGACCTATCCGACGATGGACTGTGCGATATGAATACTGGCGCCCAAGATGGCGGATGTCGGTCGACATCCCAGAATCAGACTCCTGACCCTGGCAGAGGTCACCGAAGTTGCCGGGCATGTTGGTAACTTTAAGGTAACGGTCAGACAGAAGGCACGGTTTGTCAACGAAAAGGAGTGCACCGCCTGCGGCGAGTGTGCCAAGGTCTGCCCGCAGCTGGTGCCGGATGAGTTCAATCTCGGGCTTTCACTCCGGCACGCAATCTACCAGCCATTTCCGCAGGCAATCCCTGCCGCCTATGTGCTCAATCCGGCTGATTGTCTGGGTTTGAATCCGATCGCCTGTGGCAAGTGCGCCCGTGCCTGTGACAAGAAATGTATCAACCTTGAGGATCAGGACCGGGAGCTGAAGTTTGAGGTCGGCGCGATCATCGTTGCCACCGGCATGGAGCCGTTTGACCCGTTTGACAAGGGTGACTTCGGCTATGGTAAATACACCAATGTCATTACCGCCATGGAGTTTGAACGGCTGGCATCCTCGGGCGGACCGACCGGTGGTGAACTGCTCCGCCTGAGCGACCGGCGCAAGCCTTCAAGCATCGCATTTATCCAGTGTGTCGGCTCCCGCTGTGCAGAGCAGGGCACGCCCTACTGCTCCAATATCTGCTGTATGAATACGATCAAGGATGCGCTGGTGCTCAAGGAGCATTACCCGGATATGGAGGTCAAGGTCTTCTATATTGACCTGCGGGCATTTGCCAAGGGTTTTGAGGAGATGCTCTGGCGCTCCAAGCGGCTCGGGGTGAAATACATCCGCGGCATTCCTGGCGAGGTGGAGGAGGATGGAAAGACCGGCAACCTCCGTCTGTATGTGGAAAATACCGAGACCGGAAAAATTGAAAATCACGAGGTGGAAATGGTGGTCTTGGCAACCGGGGTGCGACCGGCGAAGACAACCGAGGCGCTCAAACAGCTGCTTTCGCTCCAGCTTCATCCGGAGGGGTTCCTGCTCGAGGCACATCCCAAACTTCAGCCGGTGGATTCGCCGATCCGGGGTGTTTTCTATGCGGGCGGAGCAGAAGGTCCGAAGGACATCAAGGATTCGGTAACTCAGGCGAGTGCTGCAGCGGGCAGGGCAGCAAGACTGCTGGCACAGGGTACACTGGCGGCTGAACCCTATACCGTGGCGGTTGATCCCGCAAAGTGCCGGGCATGCGGTGCCTGTCTAAAAGTCTGCTCCTATCAGGCGTTTGAATGGGAAAAGGGCAAGCCGGCAAAGCCGATTGAGGCGGTCTGTGCGGGCTGTGGCACCTGTGCCGCGGAATGCCGTTTTGATGCGATTGAGGCGCATCAGTTCACCGATGAGCAGATAATGGCACAGATTGAGGCGGCGCTTGCCGAAGAGTCCGAGTCCAAGTCACTGGTTTTTGCCTGCCACTGGTGCTCCTTTGCAGCTGCCGACACCGCCGGTGTTGCCCGCGGTCAGTATCCGGCGCGTCAGGTGTTGATCCGGACGATGTGTTCGGGCAGGGTGGCGGAGGAATTTGTGCTCAAGGCGTTTGCCCTGGGTGCGCCGGTTGTGCTGGTCTCCGGCTGTCACTTTGCCGACTGTCATTATCTCAATGCCAACCGGCACACCCAGCGCCGGGTTGAACGGCTCTGGGATAAGCTGGAAGCCTGGGGAATCAGACCGGAAAGGCTCCAGCTGGAGTGGATTTCCGCAGCCCAGGGACAGCGGTTTGTCTATACGATGCAGGAACTGGAAAAACTACGCCAGACGGTAACGAAAGAGGAGATAGAAAAGACAATAACGATTCTCAAGAACCCGCCGCGGGTTGCCCCGCGTCCAGAGCCGAAAGAGCCGGGCGAGCAACCCTTCAGATGCCTCCGCTGCGGCAAAGAGTTCAAACTCAATTATATTCCGGGCAAACCGCAGGAACGCACCTGCCCGTTCTGCGAGAGCAACTCGGTGCGAATGATGGTTCACAAAGAAGCGCCGGTTTCGGTTCCGGCAAAATAGATGCAGCTTTCAGTCTGACTAAAAATTTTTTAATTTCATAACTTCAGTTTATGCGTGTTCGGAAGCGGCCTGGTTTGTCATTTAAGCAGCGCCGCATTGGGGATTATGTTATGAGAGTTAAGATATTCCCCATAAAGTTAGAGCCGGTTCGGGCGCCAGAATTCACAGATTTTTTTATTTTGATTAATTAACACATTGAATTTACATGAGTTGTAATTTCAGCCCGCTTCTGCACACCGGGCAGTATAGGGGAGGGTACCGCCAGTCCCGGATGCGGGTCAGGTGCCGGTTTTCCGATTTTTTGTTGACATTGCCGGGGTGTCAATTTATAGTTCATTTGTGAGATCGAAAGGAGGTTTGATGGTTCTGTGCAGGTTTGGCTTGATAGTGTGTATGCTGGTTCTGGCAGGGTGTGGCAGTAAAGATAGAGAAAGAAAAGGGACGCAGGTCAGTTCCGGCGCTTACAGTCATACCGAGTTGAGTGATGACCTGAGTGCCCTGCCGGCGCAGTTCCGGTATCCGAATGTTGTGGTGCTGGACTGCGGTGAGGACAGCAGTGAGTCCGGAGTTAAGCGGGACTTTGTGCTCAGAAGCAGTGATTCCTTTCCGCAGGTGGTGAATTTCTACAAGCAGGCGTTTGACGGGCTGATGAATTACGGGATCGGCGCAGCATATTCAGACCGGACCGCACGGTTTACCGCCGAAAGCGACGCCGGCAATGAGAAGCTGATGTGCTTTCTGGTGCGGGAGGGGACGGGGACACTGATCATCTTCATTCACGAACTGGATTTCCGCCAGCGGACAGAGGTATAGTGGCGGAAATGAACTGGATAATGAAATTTTTTCTGCTGTTTTTAAGTGCGGTTACCGGTGCTTCTGCCGGGTTCATTCCGTCGATCCGGGTTGACCATGAGTCCCGGGTTTCCCGGATGTGTTATAATTCTGCAATCGTGCTCGGTCCGGAGGATAGTTTCAGTCAGTCGGTTTATGTGGTGTTTGAGAATGATTCATTTGCCGGGAGTATAATTGTCCAGCAGGATATCTATTTTCAGCGGTCAACCGATGGGGGATTGACCTGGCTGAGTGAGGACCGGCTGGTGCGGCGTGGGGCACCGTTTGCCTGTTATCCGGATATTGCGGTTGACCGTTCAGGTTGTATTTACATCGTTTATACAGAAAGGACGGATAATACCGCCCATATCTGCTGTATCCGCTCAACTGATATGGGTGAGAGCTGGTCTGAGCCGGTGCGGGTTGATGATAATGGTGCCGGCGTGATGGCGGGCTGGGCAAGAGTTGCGGTGGACACCGGCGGAAACCTCTTCTGCGCCTGGAACGACCGGCGGCTGGGCAGGATGACAATATGGTCTGCTGTTTCAACTGACGGGGGCAGGAGCTGGTCAGCAGATGTGCGGGTGGATGATGATACGGTGCCGGGTGACTGTTTTCATACCGATGTGTTTGTTCAGCCGGGAACAAATCATTATCTCGTAACCGCAACTACGCCCTTCTGGGTACGGCCGGGCTATATCAATTCCAATGCCTCGTTTTTCCGTTCAACTGATCAGGGGAGGACATTTGAGCCTGGAGTGGTGATTGATACCTTTTCTGACTACTGCGGTCAACCCCATGTGGTAGCAGATGCCGGACATATAATCTGTGACTGGACCGGTTCTGGCGCCGGGATGGAGAACAGCCGGACCGAGGCGCGGGTGCTCTTTACCCCTGGTGACAGCTGGAGCATGCCGGTTGCAGTCAGTGAACTGGATACCCTTTATACCTCCTATTACAACGGCGGAAAACTGGCGATTGACCCCAATGGCAATGTTCATTGTGTGCTGATGCTCGCTGAGGTGACTAATTACAATTATGATATTTTTTACGCATTCAGCGATTGCCACGGACTTGTCTGGCAGGAACGGGAGCCGGTAAATGATGTCAAGGATGAAAATCAATGGGACCCGGATATTGCGGTTGACCGGAACGGCATAGCATATGTAGTCTGGCAGGACTGGAAAAATGGTCGGGGGGAAATCTGGTTTTCCACCAATCGGCAGACCGGGGTTGCAGAAAACCGGGCAGAAGACCGGCCGTTGGTGAGTATCACGCCCAATCCCTTCCGGGAACGGGTGGTGATTTTTGTCAATGGCACTCCGGCACAAAAGCCGGTTCTGGAAATTTTTGATCGGACCGGCAGGCGCATAAGGACACTGAGTATTACCGCTAATCAGGCGGTCTGGGACGGAATGGATGAATACGGTGTTCGGGTTGAAGCCGGAGCCTATTTCCTCTGTTATGGCGGTCATAAGAGCAGACTGGTGCTTGTGAGGTGAGGCCGATGCTGATAAATCATAATCGAATCTGGGGGGTGTTGGGTCTGATAATAGTCTCAGGAGTCAGTTTTGCCGAGTTCCTGCCGGCAGTCAGGGTTGATCAGGAGAATCGTCCGAATTATGCCTGTTATCATGCGGATGTTGCCGTGGGTCCGGTGATTGCCGGGACACCGGTGATCTATGTCGCATTTGAGGATGATTCGGTGCCCTTTACAGTTCAGCGGAGCGATATTGCGTTTCAGCGGTCAACCGATGGCGGCAGAACCTGGCTCAGTGAGAATATCATCATCCGGCGCGGTAACCGTTTTGCCTGTTATCCGGAGTTGGTGGTTGGCAGGGATGGAACAATCTATCTGATGTATATTGACCGGATTGACGGTTCAAGGGGGCATATTCATTTTGTCCGCTCCACTGATATGGGCGAAACCTGGTCAGACCCGGTACAGGTGGATGATAATACCGGCACAGTGCCGATCGGCTGGGTGAAACTGGCGCTGGACAGTTCTGAAAATATCTTCTGTTCCTGGACTGACCAGCGGAGCGCATATCTGCGGGTTTATGCTGATGTGTCAACCGATGGTGGCAGAACCTGGGGGCGTGATGTGCGGGTGGATGATGATACGGTTTCATTTAACTGTTATCCCCCGGATGTTTTTGTTCAGCCGGGCACAAATGACTATTTAGTAGTGGCTGATGCACCGGTGCGGGAAGGAAGCGGGATTGTGCTTCATTCCCATTTTTACCGTTCCACCGACCAGGGCAGGAGTTTCAGCCCGGGTTTTCAGCTGGATACCTTTTCGGGCTATTCACGAATGCCCCATGTGGTGGCGGATGAGCAGCATATAATTACCGATTATACCGGTAATGGCTATGTGAATCAGTGCAAGACACTGGCACGGACCTGGTATGCGGATGGTGACACCTGGGGCGAGCAGGTGCTGGTGACCGAACTGGATACGATTTACAGTTCATTTACTCAGGGGGCAAAACTGGCGATTGATCCGATTAGTGTTGTCCATACCGCATTGATGTTTGCCCACCGGGAAAGCACCATCTGGAACATTTATTATACTTACTCCACGGACCACGGCAGAACATGGGCACAGAGGGAGGCGGTGAGTCCAATGGCGATGGTTCAGCAGTGGGACCCAAGCATTGCTGTTGATCAGGACGGGACGGTTTGTATTGTGTGGCAGGATATGCGCGAAGGCAAGGCAGAAATCTGGTTTTCTACCAACCGCCTGACCTCAGTGACCGAATCGGACGCAAGTGCACCCGGATTAAAAATTGAGTGTATGCCCACAGTTTTTCGTTCAAGAAGTTACTTTAACATATCAGGTAAACTGGATGAAAATGCTATAGTTAAAATATATGACCTTTCAGGAAAGACTGTAAGAAGTTTGAGGATTTGTGAAGGCAGGGGATTCTGGGATGGGTGTGATGATGCCGGGAAAAGGTTGAATCCCGGTGTTTATATTGTGCGACTGGGTAATGTCACCAGTCGGGTAACCCTGCTGCCTTAAGCTTCAGAGTCTTGCCTTAAGCCGTTCTTCAAGCTCCTCCGGTTCGTAAATCACTTCTATCCCGGCAGCCTGAAATGCCCGAATCTTCTCAGCCGCAGTGCCGGAGCCGGCAGATATGATTGCACCGGCATGACCCATCCGCTTGTCCGGTGGTGCGGTCTGACCCGCAATAAACCCGAATACCGGCTTGGTGACATATGATTTGACAAATTCGGCTGCCCGCTCCTCATCCGAACCACCGATTTCGCCGACGATGACAATCGCCTCGGTCTCCGGATCATCCTGAAACAGTTTCAGACAGTCAATAAAACTGGTGCCGATGACCGGGTCGCCGCCGATGCCGACAACGGTGGACTGGCCGAATTCACCGGTATTGGCGGCGATTTCGTAAGTCAGGGTGCCGGAGCGGGAGACGACACCGACAACGCCGGGTTTGAATGCGGTAGCAGGCATGATGCCGATCTTTGCCTTGCCGGGGGAAATTACGCCCGGGCAGTTGGGTCCGACAATCCGGACACCCCGGCTCCGGGCGACCGCAATTGCCCTGATCGCATCCAGTGTCGGCACACCTTCGGTGACACAGACTACCAGTTTGACACCAGCAAAGACCGCTTCCAGCAGGGCGTCGCCGGCAAACTGGGCGGGGACGAAGATAATTGAGGCGTCAGCGCCGGTCGCCCGGACCGCCTGCTCCACCGAATCAAATACCGGCACTCCTTCCACCTCCTGTCCCGCCTTACCCGGGGTGACACCGGCAACCACCTGAGTGCCGTATTCTCTCATCATCTTCGTATGAAAGGCGCCGTCTCTGCCGGTGATTCCCTGGACGAGCAGACGGGTGTTGTTGTCAATCAGGATGCTCATCTTCCCTCCTTTGCCTTGGTAACCGCGAGCCGGACCGCCTCCGCCATGGTGGTGGCAAAGAGAATCGGGCTGTTTTCTAGGAGCGAACATGCGCGGTCGGCATTGGTGCCGACGAGCCGGGCGATGACCGGCACCCGGATATCCGCCTGCTGGCGGGCGAGGAGGAGTCCCTGAGCGATGTCATCACAGCGGGTGATTCCGCCAAAGATGTTCACCAGAATCGCCTTCACATTCGGATCGGACAGGATGATGCGCATCGCCAGTGCCATCTTATCCGGTGAAGAAGAGCCGCCGACATCCAGAAAGTTAGCCGGTTCGCCGCCGTAGCGCTTGATCAGATCCATCGTTGCCATCGCCAGACCGGCACCATTGACAACACAGCCGACATTGCCCGAAAGCTTGATATAGGAGAGCCCCGCCTTCTTGGCTTCCACCTCGGCCGGTTCTTCGCTTGACAAATCTCGCAAGGCTTCGTTTTCCGGGTGGCGAAACAGGGCGTTGTCGTCAAAGTTGATCTTGGCGTCCAGGGCGAGCAGATTGCCGTTGCCGGCAAGCACGAGCGGATTGATCTCCACCAGTGAGCAGTCACGGTCAATAAACAGGCGGAACAGTTTCTGGGCAATGGCAGTAAACTGTTGTGCCAGTTTAGTGTCCTTTAACATCATCATCCCGGCGTTGCGTGCCTGAAATGGCAGCAGGCCGAGCAGGGGATCAATTGGCGTTTTGATGATCTTTTCCGGATTTGTCTTTGCCACCTCCTCAATCTCTACCCCGCCGGCCGCCGATGCGAGCAAAACAGGTGCACGAACGGAGCGGTCAATGGTGATTCCGAGGTAGTATTCGCTCTGGATCGCAACCGCTTCGGAAACTAAGACCCGCCGGACCTTAAGTCCCCTGATCGACATATTCAGGATACCGGCGGCAACGGTTTCCACCTCTTCCGGTGTTGCCGCCTTTTTCACACCTCCTGCCTTGCCCCTGCCACCAACCAGCACCTGTGCCTTGAGTACGACCGGCAAACCGAGTTCTTCAGCAATGGTTCGGGCTTCCGCTGGTGTAGCCGCTGTTTTTTCCCGGGGGACCGGGATGGTGTAAGCAGCGAAAATCTCCTTTGCCTGATATTCGTGGATTTTCATACGGTGTCTAATTTAGATGCCGGCGGGTAAAAGTCAATGATTTTGGAGGTGCGGGAAAACTTGACTGTTAATTAATTCCCGGTAAAACTTTACCAATGATGGATTTTGAAAAGGAGGAGCAATGCGCTGTGCCTTGAACCGGGAGCTGCTGACTGAGGCGCTGGGAACAGTAGTTTCGATTGTGCCCAGCCGTTCCACCTATCCAATATTCAACAATATCCTCCTGGAAATTGAGCAGGGCCGGCTGGCAATTACCGGAACTGATGGTGACAATGTGGTGCGTCAGGAGGTGAAACTCGAAGGCAAGAGTGAGAATGGAAGTGCGCTGGTTGATGGCAGAAGGCTGACAGAGCTGGTGCGGATGAGCAATGCCGAGACGATAACTCTGAAGACAGCCGAGACCAAGATTGCATTCGAATCGGGCAAAATGAAGGCAGAGCTGGTGCAGCTGGCACCGGAACAGTTTCCGGAACTGCCGAAACTGCCTCAGGAGATTCAGTTTGAATTTCCACTGGCAACGCTGTTTGAGATGTATGACATCTGCAGTTTTGCGGTCTCCCGGGATGATTCCCGTCCGGTGATGACCGCGATCAACTGGGAGGTGGGAAAGAGCGAATCCCGGATGGTGGCAACCGATGCGATCCGGCTGGCGTTTGTTTCCCGGAAGGTGAAGGTTCCGGTAAAGACAAAACTGCTGCTTGTGCCCAAGGCGGTGAATATTCTGCCCCGCGGGGAAGAGAAGGTTCAGGTCTATGCGGATCAGAAGATGGTCGGATTCAGACTGGAGAATACCATCTTGATTTCCCGCACAATCGAAGGTCCGTATCCGGATTATGAGCGGGTGATCCCGAAGAATATGCCGGCGAAGGCGGTGGTCAGCCGGGAGGCGCTGGTGGGTGCATTGCGCCGGGCAATGGTCATGGCACATCCGGTCAGCAAGCAGATCAGCATCGAGTTCACTGCCAAGAGCATGATTATCAGGGCGAGATGTGAGGAGACCGGTGATAGTGAAGAGGAACTGGATTGCAGTTACAAGGGGGATGAACTGACCGTCGGATTTAACGGCGGTTTTCTGCTGGATATTCTGAACCATATCGGCACCGAGGAATTGACGATTGAGCTGTCAACTCCGATGTCGCCGGTAATGCTCAAGCCGGTATCAGAAGAGCAGAACGGGGAAGAGCTGTTCATTATGATGCCGGTGCGGCTGGATTAGTCAGTCCGGTTTGCGGTTATTGTAACAAAAGGAGGGAGGTCGGCATGAAAGGAAAAACTGATTACCGGAAAAGTTTAGTTCCGGTCCTGATCGGTCTGGGGGGGATGGTGTTAGTTTCAGTGCTGATTGTCGGATGCCAACAGCACGACCCGAACTATTCCGAGCCGATGATCAATGGCTACCTTTACCGCGGTGAGTACTATAACTATGCGGTCGAATATGAACGGTATGTTGAGGTGTTTGACCCCAAGGGGTTGAGGATGGTGCCGGTGGTCAGGCTGAATAATGAGGAGCTGAAGCCCTATTATTACACCTGGACGAAGTACGGTTATGGAGACAGCATGCATTTTGCGGATAATCAGTCTTATGAGCTGGAGGTAATTCATTATTTTGGCAGGGCGGGTGCAAGAGTGACAATGCCGGGCAACTTTACTGTTGTCACACCCCCTGAAGGCTATATTCTGGATCTGGATTCCACGCTTAATATTCAGTGGACCAGATCTGCCGGTGCGGAATGGTACTGGGTGGAGATCGATGTCGATTATGACTACCGGGATACGCTCGGAGAGGAGGACAACTTCAGTCTCCGGCTGGATACAATGCTGCAGGATACCTCGCTGGTACTGCCGCCGGAACGGATCTTCCCGGGATACATTCTTGATGTTTACGAGGGTGATGCCTGCGTGATGGTCTGGTCTGGCAACGGACCGGCGATTGAGCCCGGTGACCGGGGCAATATCACTGGTGCCGGCTTCGGGTTCTTTAATGCGATCAACGAACCGCGCGAAAAGTATTTCTTTGTCGGAGCACCGATTGCCACCCGGCGCTGTCCGGACGGCAAGATTTTGCGGTCGAATATGCTCCAGCGGTTGAAATCTCGAATATGACTGGGGAATAATTTACCAGCAAAAGGGGAAATTTTTACCATCCAACCTGCAACTGTTGACCAGCGAAGCTGATTTAATATAATCTTCATCGGCATTTTAATTAATGCCGGTTAAATAAAAGGTAAATACAATAAAATAAAAAAGGAGGATTAACCAATGTCGCACGCAGGCGTTCAGGAGTTCATGGAATACATTAGGAAAAAGAACCCGGGTGAGCCTGAATTTCATCAGGCAGTGGAAGAGGTCGTAACCTCACTCTGGGATTTTCTCGATAAGAATCCGAAGTACCGTAAGGCAAAGATTCTTGAACGGATTTGTGAACCCGAACGGGTGATAATTTTCCGGGTGCCCTGGGTTGATGACAAAGGGGAGATTCAGGTAAACCGTGGTTACCGGGTGGAGATGAATTCCGCCATCGGTCCCTACAAGGGCGGTCTGCGTTTTCACCCGACAGTATATCTCGGATTACTGAAGTTCCTTGCCTTTGAGCAGGTGTTTAAGAATTCCCTCACGACACTGCCGATGGGGGGCGGTAAAGGTGGTTCGGACTTTGACCCCAAGGGCAAGTCGGATAATGAGGTGATGCATTTCTGCCAGAGCTTCATGAATGAGCTTTTCCGGCATATCGGCCCCGATACCGATGTTCCGGCTGGAGATATCGGTGTCGGTACTCGGGAAATCGGCTATCTTTTTGGCCAGTACAAGCGGCTGCGCAACGAGTTTACCGGTGTGCTGACCGGAAAGGGATTGAATTGGGGTGGCAGTCTGATCCGGCCCGAGGCGACCGGCTATGGTGCGGTATACTTTGCCGCCGAAATGCTGGCAACCCGTGGCGAGACCCTGGCGGGGAAAATCTGTCTGGTATCCGGTTCCGGTAATGTTGCCCAGTATACTGTCGAGAAGCTCCTGCAGCTGGGAGCAAAGCCGGTAACGCTTTCTGATTCCAATGGCTATATCTATGATGAGGCGGGAATTACTCAGGAGAAGCTGGAGTTTGTCAAGGAATTGAAAAATGTCCGCCGCGGAAGAATCAAGGAGTACGCAGAGCGGTTCAAGGGTGTAGTATATACTCCGGTAGATCCGAAACTGGATTACAATCCGCTCTGGAACCACAAGGCGCACTGCGCATTTCCGAGTGCTACCCAGAACGAAATTAACGGCAAGGATGCTCAGAATCTGATCCGGAACGGTGTCTATCTGGTGGCTGAGGGTGCGAATATGCCTTCCACGCCGGAGGCAATTGATGTCTTTCTGGAGCACAAGATTCTTTACGGTCCGGGGAAGGCAGCGAATGCAGGTGGTGTTGCTACTTCCGGACTGGAAATGTCGCAGAACAGTCTGCGACTTTCCTGGAGCCGTGAAGAGGTCGATCGGCGCCTGCAGGGGATCATGAAGGCGATTCACGAGCAGTGTGTGATTTACGGCAAAGAAGGGAATTATGTGAATTATGTTCGCGGTGCGAACATCGCCGGCTTTATCAAAGTTGCCGATGCGATGCTTGATCAGGGAGTGGTTTAGAAGTAGCAGTTGATATTGACATAACCTGTAAACCGGTTAGAATATAAAGCGCTGGTAGCTCTCAGGGCATAGTCGGGGGCGAATGGCTTCGACGGAGTGCCTGAGGGGCTCAGGGGCATAGCGAGGCTCCTCTGTTGCCTCGTTAATACTAACAGAGGAACTACAGCTGCCAATAGCAGCTACGCACTGGCTGCCTAAAAAGGGCAGTCCCTGGACCGGCGAGTTTCACCCGGCGCCGGCTCCGGGTCTAATAGGGTGATCAAGACCGAACTTGTGTCTCAGGGGTTTGGTTGGATTACAAACTGAGGCTGGTCTGTCACCGCCTGTCAGTCGGCTAAGTGCCAGATGAGATGAAAATGACTGACTAACTATGTAGAACCTGGGCTCTGAACGCTTCGGACGCGGGTTCAATTCCCGCCGCCTCCATAACCGGAAACTTACAAATTGATGGTCAATCATTCACCGCGAACACCAAGACGACGGGGCTATAGCCGGAAACTTGCCGAAGAGTTTTGTGCGTTATCCCGACGGATCCTGCGGGAGGCGAATTCGGGTGTTGCCCGGGACGAATTTACGAGAATGGTATTGAGTGAGTTCATTGAGTTTTCTGGCTGCGATGAGGTGGAAATGCGGGTAAATGAAGGGTCGCGATATTATCGCGGAGTTTTAAAAACCGGACCGGATGGAAAATTCAAATTCAGACTGAAAACAAAGGAATGTTCGCAAGCGCAGGAGGTTTTTCTGGGAGACGAATCAGAAGATCCCGATGTTACGATGATGTTCCAGAAGCTGGCTACGGGCGACTGTGATCCAAAGCAGCCGGGGTTTACAACTAATGGAGCTTTTCTGATAACCGACTGTTCCCACCCTGTCCGATTCGAGGGCCGGGAGATAAATATCCGGACCATGTATCAGTCCTTGGCGATTTTGCCGTTTACTATTGCTGATAACAGTCACGGTCTGATAATTCTTAAGAGCTGTCAGCCCGGTTTTTTCCGGGAGCTGGAGGTCGAGTTTTATCAGGGTGTTGCTCAGAGTCTGGGAGTCGCTTTTGCCGACCGGCGTGCTCAGGCGGCCTTACGGGAGCGGGTTAAGGAACTTACCTGTCTTTACGAGCTGGACCGGGTTCTGAGCCGGGAGGAAGGGGAGCTCGGTGAAATCATGAGAGCAGCAGTGAAAAAGCTGCCCCCCGCCTGGCTGCATTCAGATATCGCCGCTGCCTGTATTGAACTGGATGGCATGAGGTATGAGACCCCCGGTTTTGAGAACGCTGTGCACCGGCAGTCGGCAGTCATCAGCGTTCATGGTATTCACCGGGGCAGAGTTGAAGTGGTTTACCGTGAACCCCGGCCAGTCTTGGATGAGGGCCCTTTCCTGAAGGAGGAGCGGAACCTGATTGAAGCGGTTGCGGGCGAGATCGGACGGTTTATTGAGCGCTGGGAAGCCAAACAGGAGAAAAAAAAGCTGGAACAGCAGCTGCGTCATGCCGACCGGCTGGCGACCATCGGTCAGCTGGCAGCAGGAATTGCCCACGAATTAAACGAGCCTTTAGCCAGCATTCTCGGTTTTTCCCAGTTGCTGCAGAAGATGCCGGATCTGCCGGAGCAGGCAGTAAGAGACCTCGAGCGGATTGTCAAGGCTACATTGCATGCCCGCGGAGTTATTAGTAAACTGATGTTTTTTGCCCGTCCGCGTCCGCCCCAGCAGATGTCCATCTCAGTGAATCAGCTGATTACTGAAAGCATGTATTTTGTCCAGAGCCGCTGTGCGAAGGCCGGGGTGCAGGTTGTATATGACCTCGCGCCTGATTTGCCGATGATTAATGCTGACCCGACTCAACTGCAGCAGGTAGTTATTAATCTTGCAGTGAATGCGATTCAAGCGATGCCTGGAGGGGGAACACTGACTCTGGCAACGAGGAAAAAAGATGGATTTATTGCGTTGATTGTTGAGGATACCGGTATCGGCATGAGTGAAGAGGTTAAGGCTCAGATATTCCTGCCCTTTTTCACGACAAAACCGGCTGGTGAGGGGACCGGTCTCGGACTGTCGGTTGTTCATGGTATTATCACTGCCCATGGCGGGCGAATAAATGTTGAATCTGTTCCTGGAAAAGGCAGCCGGTTTGAGGTGCTCCTGCCGCTTAACGGTCCCAGAGAGTCTCAGGAGGGTAGATGAGAAAAGATTACGAGGCGACGATACTCGTGGTCGATGACAATGTCGAAACGCTCGAAGTACTGGAACGCAATCTGAAAGCTGCCAATTATCAGGTCAAAACCGCTGTGAATGTTGCTGATGCGGTGAAGCTGCTGGAGAATGAGCAGTTTGATGTCGTGGTCACCGATATGAAAATGCCCGGGGCATCAGGATTGGATTTGATAAAATATGTGCGGGAAAATTTGAGTGATACCGAGGTGATGGTGATTACCGGTTATGCAACGGTGGAAAGTGCGGTTCAGGCGGTGAAGATTGGCGCTGAGGAGTATTTACCCAAGCCCTTCACCGACGAGGAACTGTTGAATGCGGTAAGAAGGGTGCTGGAAAAACTCAGAATGCGGCGGGCAGCTGAAGCTAGCAGAATTGCAATTCAGAAGGTTTATCCCGGGCTTCTGGGTGAATCGCCAGCGATGAAAAAAGTGTTCAATGCAATCGAGCGGGCAGCACAGGTATCGGCAACGGTGTTGATTACCGGCGAAAGCGGTACTGGCAAGGAGTTGGTGGCGCGAGCAATCCATTATGCGAGCAAGAGGGCATCAGCTCCGTTTGTGCCGGTTAACTGCGGTGGTATTCCCGAGACTCTGCTGGAGAGTGAGCTGTTCGGTTATGTTAAAGGGGCTTTTACCGGCGCCACTGAGACCCGTGCGGGATTTTTTCAGACCGCAGAAGGCGGCTCAATATTCCTGGATGAAATCAGCGAGACCAGTCCGTCGATGCAGGTAAAACTGCTGCGTGTGCTTCAGGATAAAGAGGTTAGGATGCTGGGAGACTCCCGCGCTTACCGGGTTGATGTGCGAATAATGGCAGCTACCAACAAGGATTTACTGGCGTTGGTTCAGAAGGGCGCGTTCCGTGAGGATCTGTTCTTCCGCCTGAATGTGCTGAATATTTCCGTTCCGCCGCTCCGGGAAAGGGGTGAGGATATCTTCCTGCTGGCACGCTACTTCGTTGAGAAGTTTGCCCGGGAGATGGGGCGTTCAGTCCCGCATTTTACAGATAAGGCACTTGATGCGTTGCGCCGTTACGAGTGGCCCGGTAATGTCCGGGAGCTGGAAAATCTGATTCAGCGGCTCCTAGTTATGGTTGATGGGGACAAGATCGATATCACCGATCTGCCATCACATATGCGGTTTTCAGTTGCTGCCAGAGTTGACCTGAGCCGGACTTTAAAGGAAGTAGAGTGTGAATATATCCTGCAGGTCCTTAAAAGCGTCGGCGGTAATTTAACCCGGGCTGCCCAGATTCTCGGGATTGACCGCAAAACCCTTAGAAATAAACTGAAAGGCAGCACGCCCGCATAAAATATTCAGACCGGGGAAAAATTACCCTGCGGGTATTTTTACCCCGAATTTGATTCTGAAATTAAACCATTGAAAATTTATTTTAATTCGAACCCGCATCGTTATCCCACTGTTAAATAATAGCTTACATCAATATGCGAATTTAACAATTTTCTGAGCGTCTCCGGCATACATCGTGCATATTAATAAAGTGCGATTATGGATTAAGCAGTGGAACTGAAACTTAAAAAAGGAGGAACAATTATGGCAGTATCCACTAAGGTTGCCAAAAAGGCTTTAAAAAAGAGGCAGTTAACAGCACAAAAAATCAGGAAGACTGAGGATGAGGTTCAAGGTTTATGTATAACCTGCAACCATGCAGTGGCATGTGTCTTTCGCCGGCACAACAGTAAACCGGTTCTGTTCTGCGAGGAGTTTGATTCCAGTGTGCCGACAGTTGAAGAGTCGATTACGGCAGAGTCGTATCCTACTGCGGAAGCGATCCGGGAATGGGAAGAGTTCAAGGGGTTATGTGTGAACTGTGAAAATCGCACCGATTGTGTGATTCGCAACCGCGAAATCGGTGTCTGGCACTGTGAAGAATATCGCTAAGGAGGACGGATGGCAGTAAGTACACGAAGTTCAGTCCGTATTAAACCGGTGTCAAAGCCGGTCACTCCCGAAAAGAAACGCCGCAGTGTTTATGAAGATGTAGTCAGTCAGTTCAACCGTGCGGCGGATATCATGAATCTCGATTCCGGCGTCCGGAAGATACTGGGAACGACCATGAACGAAGTGGTGGTCCATTTTCCCGTGAAGATGGATGACGGGCGGATTGAGGTGTTTACCGGTTATCGAGTCCAGCACAACAACGCACTTGGTCCGTTTAAGGGCGGATTGAGATACCATCCGGCAGTGGATATTGATGAGGTGCGGGCGCTGGCAACTTGGATGACCTGGAAATCGGCGATTGTCAATATTCCTTTTGGCGGTGCCAAGGGCGGGATCCAGCTGGATCCGACAAATTATTCCATGGCTGAGCTGGAGCGGATTACCCGGCGGTTCACCTATGCGCTGGGTAATACGATTGGTCCCGATTATGACATACCTGCACCCGATGTCAATACCAATCCCCAAATTATGGCGTGGATTCTTGATACCTATCAGTCGATGATGCCCGCCTTTGAGCGGCACCGCTGTCTGGGTGTCGTTACCGGCAAGCCGATTGAATCCGGTGGCAGTGTCGGTCGGGACAAGGCAACCGGTCAGGGTGTGGTTTTTCTGATCCGTGAGTGGGCAAAGGACCACAATTTTGATCTCAAGCAGGCGACCTATACCGTTCAGGGGTTTGGCAATGTCGGTTCGTGGTCAGCCCGGCTGATGAAACCGCTGGGAGCAAAACTGATTGCGGTTGAGGATGTTACCGGTGCGATTGGCAATCCGGACGGCATTGATCCGGAAGATTTGACCCGGTATGTGCTTGAGAACCGTGGTGTCAAGGGGTACCCGGGAGCAAAGCCGATTTCGCATATTGAATTTCTCCGCACCCGGGCTGACATCTTCATTCCCGCAGCGCTGGAAAATCAGATTACCGCAGAAACCGCGCCACTGCTTAATGTCCGGCTGGTGGCGGAAGGTGCTAACGGACCGACCGATCCGGATGGAGATGCAATCCTTGGCCAGCGGGGTATTGATGTGCTGCCCGATATTCTCTGCAATTCCGGTGGCGTGATCGTCAGTTACTTCGAATGGCTGCAGAATAAGCGGAGTGAATTCTGGGATCTTCAGGAGGTTGACTGCAAGCTGTACAAGAAGATTGTTGGGGGTTACCAGCGGGTAAAGGAGGCGGTCAGCAAGTACCGGGTTAACTGGCGGACCGCGGCGTATATCGTCGCGCTGGCACGACTGGAAAAGGTATACAAGGAAAGGGGTATTTTCCCGTAATACCCTTTGCCCGATCATTTTAGGGAACGGTGCGTCCGGGGTTTTCCCGGACGCACGCTTTTTGAGTCGGGTTGACTTGCGATTAGAATGTTATACAAGGAATAAATGCAGTTCTCGTGCCAGATTGTGTGTGCAGTTATGACTGGTGTGCTCCTTAATTGTGGCTCATTGTACACCACCCAGCCCCGTTTCAGCCGGGGTCGAGCGGTCGTCAGGAAGAGACCGGTTGCACCATCTGCACCGTCACCGGTAAGACATCCGATGGATGTCTACAAGGGCAGGCTTGCCTGGCCTGTGTCCGGAACGGTGATCTCCGGATTTGGCGTGCAGGTGGAGCCGAAATACGGCACCAGGGTGAAAAATTCCGGGATTGACATCAGCTGTGCGAAGGGCAGTCCGGTGCGGGCGGTCTGGGAAGGCACGGTCTCCTATGCGGATGTGTTCATGGGGCAGGGGCTGATGGTGATTTTAGAACATGGTGGCGGTTATTACACGGTTTACAGCCGGCTGAGTGAGATCAGGGTGAAGCCGGGGGCGAGAATAAAAAAGGGCGAAGTTCTGGGGTTTAGCGGTGAGGTACTGCATTTTGAGTTCCGGATCGGCGGCAAGGCGGTTGATCCCCAGGACTGGCTGGAAAAGAGGTAGGGGATGACAGTGGAGTTTTTTGGGGAGAGAATTATTGATTTAAATTTTTCACCGCCGAACTGCCTGATCAGCTATCTGGGTGCGGTGACTGCCCTCCTGCGCAACCGGGGAATCAAGTGTGATCTGACCGATGTTGCCGGGATGAGCGGTTATGCCTTTATCATCAATATCCATCCAGAGCTGCTGCCGACCGGACCGGTGGCATTTGACTGGGAGGTGCTGATCGAGGGGACGCGGGCACTGGGGATTGAGGTTGAGCTGGTAGCAGTGGCAAGGGGAGATAATGACGAAGCCAATTTTACCGAGCTGTTTCAGCGGGTACGCGAAGAGATTGAGGCGGGGCGTCCCTGTATTGTCTGGGGTGCGGGCGACGGACCCCAGTTTGGTCTGGTCACGGGTTACCGGCAGGATCGCTATGTTGTTACCGGTGCGAAAGGGAAGAGGGAGGAGATCAACTATGACCAGTTAAAGGCGGTCTGGCGGATTGCAGCTATATTCGCGGGGGAGCGTTTTGAGCCTGAATACCGGCGGGAGGAGCGCAAGGCGGTGGTGCGGGCGGTGCGACTGCTGCACGGCACCGTTGCCTGCTTTGATGCGGAATACTTTTCCGGTGTCCGTGCCTTTTCTGCCTGGGGTGATGCGGTGGCGCGGGGCAGGGCTGATTATGAGGGGCTGATTTACAATCTGCTCTGCTATTATGAGCTCCAGCTGCTGGCAGCCGGGTTCTGCGTCCGGCTGGCAAAAAAACATCCGCAGGCAGCACCTGATCTGAAGAATGCGGCGCACTGCTTTCAGAACTCATTTCACAACTTGGAGCAGGCGGGAAAGCTTGCCTCCAGTCCCGCGGAAGTCAGGCAGAATTCGGAACCGATCGCAAGACTGCTGCGGGCATGCGGGGAACAGAATGAGCAGGCAGCAGGGGAGCTGGAGCGGGCGTTCGGGCTGATGGAATAAAAAAGGCGGGTCAGGTGACCCGCCTCGGGATGTTTCTCCTCTTTTAACGGTTCAGCACCGTTTTGACCTTGACTGAGGTTTCCGGAGTTGTGAGTCGGATGAAATAGATACCGCTGGCAACTCTGCTGCCGTTGTCGTCGGTGCCATTCCAGCTGGCGGTATAGGTGCCAGCTTTCATTCTGCCGTTAACCAGTGTCCGCACAATTCTGCCACTGGCATCAAACACCCTGAGCTCGGCGCTGCCGTCCTGAGGAATCTGGTAACGGATTACCGTCGTGCGTCGGAACAGACTGGGGGCAACCGCGAGAATTCTGCCATCTTTAAGCAGGGTTGCGCCATAATCTTCGGCTATGCCGGTTGGATTGTCGGATGAGAATTTGATTGCATGGCCCGGAACCCAGGGTGAGGCACCGCGGTGATAGGTGCCGTCAAACAGCATCTGGATGTATTTCGTCTTGGTGTGGTCCTGAATGCCGACGGTGGCAGAACTGCCGGCGCGGTTGGCGGTCAGATACTGAATGACAAACTTGGAGTTGCCGTCCTCGGCCGCATAAGTGGTATCATAGAGGATGATTTCAAACTTTTCCCACTCTGAGCTGCTGAAATAGTGGACCGAATCCCATTCAATGATGAACCGGTGGTTGGCGGCATCGTGATAATACCAGACGCTGTCGCCATAGGGTGGATACAAGTCGTCCCAGTTGGCGGCGATCAGTGGTGGCATCTCGGTATTCGGCAGGGCGGTGTTGGACCAGGTGCTGACCGTGGTATAACCCGGTGCGATCCAGCCGTTGGAGCAGATTGAGATCTGGTTATAGGACTGGCCGTAGAAGATGAAGGGACCGAATGCGGGTGGCAGACTGATCTGCACGGTCTGGTCATCAGTGAGCGACAGTCTCGTGCCGATGCCGTAGATTTCCACCCATTCAAAGGTCGGATGTTCAGGATAAAGGATGTCCACCTCATCGTAAGCCCAGTAGAGTGGCGGTTCGGAGTTGTCCGGAACCGGGTCAACCTGCCGGATTTCGCCGACGATGATTGTGAATGCGGCGGTGCTGGCGTAGCCGTTGTCTGCCGAGATGCAAAGTGTGCAGGGGATCGGGGTTTCGGGCAGGATTGCGCTGGAGGCGTAGACAGTGAAGTGGTCGCTGAAGTTGGTGGCACTGGCGCCAGCCGGGATATTGCCATAGACCGCTTCCGAATCGGTGACGCTCATTCTCGGATCACCGGAGCGCAGGAGTGCCCGGACATTATAGGCGTTGCCCAGTCCGGAGTTGCTGAGTGTTATTTCCAGATCCGCGGTTTCGTTCGGGTCCAGTCGGCCGTTTGGCTGGGAACCGGTTGAGTCCTTGACCACATGGTTGACAAAGACGATGCTCGGTGCGCCCACATACAGTGTGAAAAGCGATATCCAGGTGGAGTCCAGCGCATCCTTGCAGACCAGTGAGCAGTTGATCGGATAGCGGTTGGGCAGACCTGAGGCAACGGTCATGGCAAAGCCTTGGGCGTTGAATGCGGAGTCATTGCCGGCAATGTTGCCGAAAGCCTTAACTGAATCGGTGATCGTGACACCGGCGGTATGAGTGCGCAGTCGGGCGGTAACACTGTTAGCAGTCAGACTGCCGTAATTTTTGACCCACATCGGAATCCGGAACGATTCGCCCGGGTTGATGATGCTGTCGCCATTGCCACCCGGCGGTGCATCGTTGATGTAATGCCGGAGATAGGAAACATATCTGCCGGAGGACATCACAACGATGGAGTCAAGATAGGGGATATTACTGGCACCGCTGATTGCGAGCTTGAGAAAGCCCGGAGTCAGACAGGAGACGAGCAGGGTTACCTGTCCGGAGGCGTTGGTCCAGCCGCGGACAAATGTTTCATTCGGTTTCTGGAGCACAACCATCGCCGATTCCACCGGAGCAAAGCCCGGAGTCTGGACGGTGATCGTAACCGGGATGTTGTTGCCGATGTTGATGGCACCGGGTTTTGAGACCACGGGCACAAACGGCCGGGCGCGCCAGATCGGAGTTGCCGGTTCGCCAAACAGGTTGCGCTCCATAATCTCCATCCGGTATTTCTGGGAATCAAGAATTACCGGCACCCAGTAGTTTCTGCCATAGGAAATCATCTCGCCCTGATAAATCTTGCGGGCGGTGCGGAATCCCAGAAAGCCGTAGCCGATCGCATAGTTCAGCTTCTCCGCAACATTCACCCAGCCGGACTCGTAGTTCATCATGACACCGATGAAGCCATTGGGTGCGTGGTTGAACATGTTTTCGGCGATGCAGTCGCCATTCGTTGATCCCAGATCCCACTGGCCGACATTACACGAGACCGCGGTAATGCAGTTGAGCCGGTTGGTATTGGTGAGGTTGATCATCATCTGGCTGGTAACACTTCCGTTCAGGTCATAAAGGTCGGGGGAGCCGTGGGCAATCACCGAGTTGAAGGTGTAGCCGGAGTTGAGCGAATCACAGTAGCGCTGGGGTGTCGGCTGGACCTGGCCGTTCCCGGAGTAATACATTTTCAGGTCAAACCAGGGCGGGGTGGGCGAGGCATTGGCGATCGAGTCGTTGTAATTGTCTGAGAAGGTGACACCGTTGGGCAGAAGGATTTTATTCCACCAGCCGCCGGTTGTATCCGGTGCGGTCTCGTAGCGGATAATCTTGCTCCGGACATTGGCGATCTCACTGAACTGATTCAGGGTCATCATGCCGACATGGACATCGGCATAACCGTCAACCGAATCGGCGAGCTCACCGAAAATGTTATTGTTGTTCCGGTCCCAGGTGCCATCCAGATCCGAGAAATACATATCGGAGAAGAAGTCATAGCCATAGGAGCGGGCAACCCGGTAGTAGTTTGCCGGATAGTCAGGACGGGCGATGAAGACAAAGATTGTGCCCCAGGTGGTGTCCGCATCCTTGATGAAGTTGCGCATCTTTTCCGCATTGTCCCGTCCCGGATAGGTGGCGCAGATGGACTCCAGAATGACAATCTTTGAGCGCCAGCCGAGCCGGGTGCGCCAGTCCCGCAGCCAGACCAGCGAGTCGGCAAACTGCTGACTGGTCATGATGACATGCTCGTAATTGCCGGGCTCAAGGAACCGGGAACCGAAACTGCCGGTTCGCTTCGGCGGGGCAAAACGGTCAACATCCTCAGGATTGAGCACCAGGTGCTTTACCTGATCGCCGAACATCTTCAGCTGCATTTCGGTGTATGCCGGGGTGTGATGCCGGCCGGTTTCATAATTGAGCCGGACGGTGATTTCTGAGACGAGATACAGTCTGCCTTCAACCGGATTGTAGCGGACCGGATAGATGAGAAAACTGGCAATCCGGTAACCGGACATACTGCCGACATGGGCGAAGCGGGCAGGGTTTTCAGGCCAGATTTTGTTCTGGCTGTAGACGAGCGGATCCGGAGGCACGAACGGTTTCGGCTCGTAGTTCTTCTTCCAGGGGATCGGATGCTGAGCGGGCAGGACCTTGTAAGTGCCGGGAAGTGCCTCTTCCTTGAACGATACGATTTCCAGACCGGTGACTTCGGCGTCTGCCGGAATTGCCACCTGATAGGGCAGGCAGGGCAGATCCGGTTCGCCCAGATTGCTGATATGGGCGGACATGCCGAAGTCCACGGTGGTATAGCCGTCCTGACTGCCGAGCTGGACCGCAGCTGCCGGATACTCAAAGCTCCGGGTGAAGCTGGCGCCCAGGGCAATGGTCAGGCAGGCAGAGAGCGTCAGAAATACAAGACGCTTCACTTGACCTCCTTTTTGCTCTGACAGCGTTTTTTTCTGTGTCATAAAGCAGGCCCGAGCCTGGTTCAAACTGACACAATATAAAATTATCACCCGGCAGGCACCGATGTCAACAATTAATTTCATTTGACTGGGCAACTTTTGCCGGCAGAATTATCATTTGTGCGGGAGTTAACGCTGGAGAAGGTGCGCCGGCTGTTTCCGGTGACACGCCGGCTGGTCTATTTCAACCATGCGGGTACCGGTCCCCTGCCTTCAACCGCAGTGCGGGCAATGCACGGTTTCATTCGCAAGGCGGTGCAGGAGGGATGCGTCGCCTACAGTGAGGCGGAGGGGGTGGTGGAAAATACCCGCATGATGGCAGCCCGGCTTCTGGGGGTGAAGCCGGAAGCGGTTGCCTTTGTCAAGAATACTACCAGCGGTATCATTATCGCCATCGGTTCCATCCCCTGGGAGGATGGGGACAACCTGATCATGATGAAGGACGCATTTCCCGCAAACACCTATCCCTATCAGCTGTTGCTGCCGGGGGTGGAGAAGCGGTTTGTGACCGCACTGGAGCTGACCGAAGGTCCAGAGTGTGTGTTCAGGCTCGTGGATGAGCGGACCCGGGTGGTGGCGCTGGACTGGGTCCATTTTCTCTCCGGTGCCCGGTTTGACATCAATGCGATCGGCGCCTTCTGCCAGCAGCACAATATCTTTTTTATTCTGGATGCGATTCAGGGGTTGGGAGCGGTAAATCACAATTTCAGTTCCACCGGTGCCGACTTTGTTGTTGCCGGCGGAGGCAAATGGCTGCTGGCACCGCAGGGGATCGGAATTATGTATGTTAATTTAAGAAAACTGCCCCGGCTCAAGCCTTTTAATCTCGGCTGGCTTTCCGCTAACTGGCAGGAGTTTAACGATATTTTTACCCCCAAACCCCTGAAGAAGACCGCCGCCCGTTTTGAGGAGGGAACAAAGAATTACATCGGCATCTACGGCCTGGGTGCGGCGCTCAAACTGCTGCTTGATTTCGGACCGGAAAGGGTGGAAGCCCGGGTCCGCCAGCTGACCGGACAGCTGCGGGAACTGCTGAAAGGGGCGGAGTTTGAGATTATGACTCCGGCGCCGGATGAGAAGCGCGCCGGCATCATCACCTGCCGGAAGCCGGACCGGGATATGGCTGGGATCGGGGCACAGCTGGAGACCGCAGGTTTTGTCTGTGCGGTGCGGGAGGGCTGGCTGCGGATTTCGCCCCATTTCTACAATACTGAGGAGGAGGTTGAAAGGTTTGTCCGCCAGCTTAAAATTGTTGCCGGCTGATTTATGGATTTGAGAAAAACGGTCGCCCTACTTCTTTCCGGACTGCTGCTCGTACCACCGGTGCAGGCAGCGGGTGATGGTGGTGCCGGTATTATTGACGAAGGGGGCGGCGAGTTCCGGATTGAGGTACCGGTGACGACACCTCAGGAGGATACGGTCCGTCAGGTTCAGCCTCAGACTCCGGCAGACCGGTCCGGGCTGTTTGAGGAGTCCGGTGCCGGAATCGGCTATCTCGTGGTTGAGCCGGATGCGGTGCCAGATTCCATCTTCCTTGACGGCAGGCGGGTGCTGATTGACCGGCAGGACAAGCTGCTTGCGGTCCAGCAGGGCAGACATTATCTGAGCCTGTTTGATGTCCGGGATGTTTATCTGGCGTTCCGGGATGAGACACCATCAGTTTTCTGGCAGCGGATTGCACCCGGGCTCCAGGTTGACCGGTATGCCCTGATGTCCAGTTATGAACGGGAGGCGGTCCGGACAGGGACAAAATGGGTCAGTGTCCTGCCCGAGGACACAATCGCAGTCCGGGTTTCCCGCCAGGAGATAGCGCAGACCTACCGGCGCCATGCCGGCACCGCAGCACTGACCTTTTTCAGTGTAACTGCAGTGATTGCGGCGGCGATGATCGGCAGTGTGATGTTTATTACCATGGACGGTGAATAGAAAGGGGGCTTGATGCCTTCAGATATGGAGATTGCTCAGAGTATCAGACTCCTGCCCATCTGGGAGATCGCCAAGGGGCTCGGGATTACCGATATGGACCTGATTCTGCCCAACGGCAATTACAAGGCGAAGCTTTCGGTCCGGCTCTTGGAACAGCTCAAGGAGCGACCGACAGGAAGACTGGTTCTCGTCACCGCCATCACCCCGACGAAGTTCGGTGAGGGCAAGACCACGGTTTCCATCGGGCTGTCAATGGCGCTCAACCGGCTGGGCAAGAAGTCAATTGTGGTGTTGCGTCAGCCATCACTGGGACCGGTATTCGGCATCAAGGGCGGGGCAGCAGGCGGGGGTTATTCGCAGGTGCTGCCGATGGAGGATATCAACCTGCATTTCACCGGAGATATCCATGCGGTGAGCTCGGCACACAACCTGCTGTCGGCGATGCTGGACAACTCGCTCCATTTCGGCAATCCGCTCGGGATTGATGAGCGAGAGATCTTCTTTCCCCGGACGATTGACATGAACGACCGGGTGATGCGCTCAATGGTGGTCGGGCTGGGCGGCAGGGCGAACGGTCCGGCGCGCGAGGACAGCTGTGTTATTACCGCAGCATCTGAGGTGATGGCGATTCTCGGGCTGGCGACCGGCCGGGCGGATCTTAAACAGCGGCTTGCCCGGATGCTGGTGGCGCTCAACTTCGACGACAAGCCGATTACCGCTCAGGACCTGGGTGCTACCGGTGCGATGGCAGCACTGCTCAAGGATGCGATCAAGCCCAACCTGGTCCAGACGACCGAGAATACGCCTGCCCTGATTCATACCGGTCCGTTTGCCAATATCGCCCACGGCACCGCCAGCATCATCGCCACCAACGCATCACTCCGGCTCTGCGACTGGACGGTGATTGAAGCCGGGTTCGGCTCGGACCTGGGCGCAGAGAAGTTTGTTGACCTGGTGGCACCGCTGGGCGGTTTCAAAATTGAGGGCTGTGTGCTGGTTGCCACCCTGCGCGCGCTCAAGCATCAGGGCGGGGCGCCCGATGCCCGCAGAGGGATGCTGCGTCATCTCTGGCTCGGGCTGGAGAATCTGCACCGGCACATTGAGAATTGCCGGACTCTGGGTATGGAACCGGTGGTGGCGCTCAACCGGTTTGAGGGTGATGCTGACGATGAGCTGAAACTGGTGCTCAAGGCGTGTGAGGAGCAGGGCACAAAGGCGGTGATCTGTGCTCCACACAGTGCGGGCGGCAGGGGGTGTGAGGAACTGGCACAGGCGGTCCTGGAGCAGGCGGAGCAGAAGCCCGGTGCCAACCGGCCGGTCTATGACTGGAACAGCCGGGTTGAGGACAAGATTGAGGCGGTGGCAAGGAAGGTTTATCATGCCGGACAGGTGGTCTATACCCCGCGTGCCGAGCGCGATCTGAAGCGGATTTACCAGCTCGGTTATGACAAACTGCCGATCTGCATCGCCAAGACTCCGCTTTCGCTCAGCGATGACCCGGAATGTCTGGGCGCCTGCAGCGGGTTCAAGATTACCATTTCCGCAATCCACATCCGTGCCGGTGCCGGGTATCTGGTGCCGGTCGCCGGCGAGATGGAACTTCTGCCCGGACTGGGCAAGAAGCCGAATGCGCTCAAGATTGACATCATGGATGACGGCAGGATTGTCGGACTCTCCTGAAGCCTAAGGACCGGCTTCCAGCGTTGTCCGCAGAGCAATCAGCTCCTTCTTGAGCCAGAGCAGAACCTCCCGTCCGTCTTTTGCCTGCGGGACCTCACCGCTCCGGCTGTTCATCGCCTGCAGTTTCTTCTTTGCTCCCTTGATTGTCATCTTTTCCCGGTGGAGCAGATGCTGAATCAGCTCCAGCTTTCTCAACTGCTCATCGGAGATGATCCGTCTGCCCGCAGAGTTGCGCTCAAACTTGAACTCAAACTCCTTTTCCCAGTAGCGCAGGGTGTATGCCGGCACCCGCAGAATCCGGCAGGCTTCAGACAGGGAATAAAACTTTTTCTCCTTCATCAGTAAAACTCCTTCTTTACCGGCCTTTTCAAAAGCCGTTCAATACTGTTCTCCGGCTTTTCGCCCTGATAAAGTATTTTATAAACTTCTTCAGTTATTGGCAAGTCAATCCGCAGTTTGCGGGCAAGCTCCAGACCGGCGGGTGCGGTCCAGTAGCCCTCAGCAACTCCGCCGAGCTGATCGAGTGCGGTCGCGGGTGGTATGCCTCTGCCGATCGCCATTCCCAGCCGGTGGTTTCTGGACCGCTCGGAAAAGGCGGTAACAATCAGGTCGCCCATGCCTGCCAGTCCGGCAAAGGTGAGCGGATTGGCGTTGAGTGCCAGACCGAGCCGGGTGATCTCTGCCAGACCGCGGGTCAGCAGTGCTGATTTGGCATTGATTCCCAGACCGATGCCGTCCGCAATGCCGGCAGCGATCGCAATCACATTCTTGAATGCGGCAGCGATCTCTACACCGGTTACATCGGTATGGGAATAGACCCGCAGGTTACGCACGGTAAATGTGTCCCGGACCAGCCGGGCAGCAGACTCATCCTCGCTGACCGCTACGAGTGAGGTCGGATCCCCGGCTGCCACCTCATACGGAATTCCCGGACCGGCAAGCACCACGACCGGCGGTCCGGGCAGATGTTCCTTCAGCACCACTGAGAGCCGTTTCTTCGTTTCCGGGTCAATGCCCTTGGTTACTGAGACGAGCACCTGACAGTCTGAGGGGATAAGCTTTTTTACCATTTCGGCTGCCTCTGCCAGCACCCGGGAAGGGGTGGCAAAGACGATGGTATCGCTCCGGTCAAGCACAACTCCGGGGTCGGAACTGACGGTGATGGCATCAGGTATCGGGACCGATTCGGGCAGGTCCGGATGGTGCCGGGTTGCCAGCAGCCGGGCAAGCGCCTGCCCGTCCGGTTCATAAAGGGCAACGGTCAGCCCCTTTTCGTGCAGTTTCAGCGCCAGCGCCAGCGCCCAGCGGCCCGCCCCGATGAATCCTGCTTTCATCGGGCGCCTCCAGTCGGTTTTGTGTCGGCCCTCACCGTCTGGTCTGTCATTTTTCTTCTATTGGTCATTCCGAACGGAGTCGAGGAATCCCTTTTCAACTCGGAAAGCAGAGTGATTTCTCCACTTCGCTGCGCTCCGGTCGAAATGACCGGAGAAAAACGGTTGCCCGATGACCAGCCCAGCAGGTTCACTCCGTCCTCCTGCGAAAAAGCTTAAGCCACAGCCCGAACTTCGGCTCTGTGCCCGCGGTCAGCCTCCGGATGTTCGGAATGTGCCGGATAATGATGAGCATACCGGTTAACAGTGTAAAGATCAGCAGGGTCCGGTCAAACCGGTAGAAAAGCAGGGTAAGGAACGGCAGACTGATGGCAAAGGAGATTGAGGAAAGTGAGACAAAGCCGGAGACAAGAAGCACAAGCAGAAAGACCGCAATTGCGGGCAGAAAGGCACGGGGACACAGAACCGCGGTTACGCCGATGGTGGTGGCGACCCCCTTTCCGCCGTTAAACCCGAGCCAGGGACAGAAGATATGACCACAAATCGCGCCCAGCCCGACCATTGCCGGCAGAAGACCGAACCGCTCTGCCAGCAGGACCGGCACGATTCCCTTGGCAAGGTCCAGCACCAGCACCGGAACCGCCCAGCCCAGCCCCAGCACCCGCTGGACATTGGTGAAGCCGATGTTGCCCGAGCCGTGTTTGCGGATGTCAATCCCCTTCAGCCTGCCGGCAAGATAGCCGGACGGAATCGAGCCGAATAAAAACCCGGACAGGAGCGCAGCGATTAATTTTCCGTACATGATGTTTTCTTTCAAGTTATCCAAATAGGGATAATTGTCAACGATATTTATGACACATGTTCGTGTGAGGAAGGTGCGCACGCCGGTTTACCCATTAAACCGTGGCGGTTGGTACCGCTCCGGCAAACATGGCTGATGGGCGATATCGGACAGATATACCCCGTTAATTTAGAGTCCGATTTGAGCACTGATTTCACTACCCCCAGTGGGGCAGAAAGGGCGGTTTCTGCGTAAGTGATTTTTTTGCAAGGGGTTGGCGAGTAAGTTTTAAAACCGGATAAGAGCAGAGGCTATACCCCGGGCAGTTCCCCTTACCGTGCGGGCAGGGAAGATGCTGGTAATTGATGATGGCGGTGGGTTTGCCGTTATGGTGGTGCCGGTGACACCGGACCGGAGTGCAAGGTCAGGTTTGACAAGCAGGTCTGGCGTCAATATCCTTATTTAGACAGGCCCGGTCTATGAATCAATTTCAATCCCCACTTGAACCTCAGCCGTTAAGGTTTGAGCCGGATGAGAAGCGGCTTGCCCGGCTCGCCCGTTTCCGCCGGATTGTGCTGTTGAGCACGCTCGGGGTGATGGTGGTGGCACTGGTGCTGGTGCTTTTAATGCCGTCAAGGGTGATGGTGATGAGCGGAGAGGGGACGGCACTACCGGAGTCAGAACCGGTTTCCCAGGCACCGGTCGCCCGTTCCGCCGGTGATAATGAGCCGTCAGCGGTGATTCCCGCGCCGGCAGTCAGCCGGGCGCCGGCAGGAGAACCGGTAAGGGCAGATCCGCAGGCTGAGGCATGGGGGCTGGTGCGGACAGTTGATTCCTGTGGAAGTCTGGCGCGGGAGCAGTGGATGCGGGCAGGAGTAATGGTTACTGCAATCACGGTCCGGCTGGAGAATGTGCCGGAGATTCTGAAGCGGATTGGAATTGCCCGGGCGATAACAGACAGCGCGCAGGCACGGCTATCGCAGGCTGAGGCAACGCTGGAGCAGTTGAAGGGGTTGCTGCGGGTTTCCGGGGTCGCGGGGACGCGGATTAATGCCGCCTATGCGGCTGCCCGGGAGTATGTGAGTCTGATAAGCGAGGAGGCAGGCGACCGGCAGGGCTGGCTTGACAGCTATGAGCAGGCGATCCGGGCGCTGGGCGATAATGACTCCGCCCAGTTTGAGATCAAGATGAATGTGGCGGGCGCCTACGAGCGGAAGTCGGATGTCCGGCAGAAGCGGCTCAACCGGGCAGAGGCAGCGTTGCGCTCCGCGGCTGAGGGGCTGAAATGATGCGGGTGTTGGAGTTTTCAGGATGTTTGACAATTTAATCAACGGAGGTATGATGTCCTATGTTTGATTACCGTCTGGTGCCGATTGAACCGAATGACAAAAAGATTGTGCTGGTAATTCTGGACGGGCTGGGTGGTCTGCCGTTGAAGGATAAGACCGAGCTGGAGACCGCCTGGGTGCCGAATCTGGATCAGTTGGCGGTGAAGTCGGCGCTGGGCAAGATGGTGCCAATTGCGCGCGGTGTGACCCCGGGTTCCGGTGCTGCCCATCTGGCGATCTTCGGGTATGATCCAGTGCAGTATCCGGTTGGCAGGGGGGTGCTGGAGGCGCTGGGGTGCGGTTTGAATCCCGGCGCTGAGGATCTGTGCGCCCGGGCAAATTTTGCCACCGTGGATGAGAATGGTGTGATTACCGACCGCCGGGCAAAGGAGAACGGGGAGCGGATGCGGGATCAGGAGTGTGCGGAGCTGTGTGAGCTGTTGCAGGAGGAGATTGCCGAGATTGATGGAGTGAAGGTAACGATTGTGCCGGGGAAGGGGCACCGGTTTGTGGTGATGTTTTCCGGTCCGGGGCTGGCAGATGGTCTGAGCGATTCCGACCCGGGGAAGGAAGGGAAGGCACCTCTGCCGGTGCAGGCGCTGAAGCCCGAGGCGGCGAGGTCGGCGCAGGTTGCCAACCGGTTTATTGAGCTGGCTGCCGGGGTGCTGAAAGGACGGAAAAGGGCGAATTATGTGCTTTTGCGCGGGCTGGCACTGCCACCAAGGCTGCCCAATTTTCAGGAGCGCTATCAGCTGCGGGCGGCAGCAATCGCCGCCTATCCGATGTACCGGGGTCTGGCAAGGCTGGTGGGAATGCGGGTTCTGCCGTGCGGGGAGACCTGGGAGTCGGAAATTGAGACGCTGGAGAAGAACTATGCCCATTACGACTTTTTCTATATCCATTTCAAGGAGTTTGATCAGGCGGGTGAGGACGGGGATTTTGAGCGCAAGGTGGAGCTGCTGGAGCAGTTTGATGAGCGGATTGTGCCCCGGCTGGTGAAGTTGAATCCGGATGTGCTGTGCATTACCGGTGATCATTCCACGCCGGCAGTGCTCAAGGGGCATTCGTGGCATACGGTGCCGCTGCTGATTCATTCACCCTGGGTCCGGGTCCATTCCTATGCCGAGGAGTTCGGGGAACGGGCATGTATCCGCGGGAGTATCGGGCTGATTTTCGGTGTGGAGATTATGCCGCTGCTTATGGCAAATGCCCAGCGGTTCGGGAAGTTCGGGGCTTAGCTTGAAACACTGGGCGCTCATTTCGGTCTGGGATAAGCGCGGTCTGAAGGAACTGGCAGAGGCACTGCAGGAGGCAGGGCTGGGGATTCTGTCAACCGCACGGACCGCAGTGGTGCTGCGGGATGCCGGTATTCCGGTGACCGAGATCGCCGAGTGGACCGGTGCACCGGAGATTCTGGGGGGAAGGGTCAAGACGCTCCATCCGAAGGTGGCGGCCGGGATTCTCTGCCGGCGCACCGAGCCCGGAATTGAGCCGGTGGATGTGGTGGTGTGTAATCTGTATCCGTTTGCTGAGGGTCTGCGTCAGGGGCTGAAGGTTGAGGAGATGGTGGAGCTGATTGACATCGGCGGGGTGACACTCCTGCGTGCCGCAGCCAAGAACTGGGAGTTTGTGACGCCGGTGCCGGCACCGGAATATTATCCGCGGGTGATTGAGGAGCTGAGACAGAACCGGCAGGTGCGGCGCCAGGTGCGGCTGGAGCTGGCAGGCGCAGCGTTTGCGTTGACAAGTGAGTATGACCGGCTGATCGCCGGTTATCTTAAGCAATTGTTGACAGACCATCAGTAAATTTTGTATAATTGTTGTTGTTTGCTGAATTTTCACTTTTAGGGAAAGTTTAACTGTTTTTCAGGAGGATAAGTGGCACGAATTGTTGGTGTTGATCTGCCGGATGGCAAGAAGGTGCTTTATGCCCTGCCCGCAATCTACGGGATCGGGCTGTCATCGGCAAGGAAGTTGTTAGCCGCCACCGGCATTGCCCCGGATAAGAGGGTCGGAGAACTCTCCGATGAGGAACTGGCAAGGCTGCGGCAGGAGATCGAAAGCCGGTTCAAGGTTGAGGGTGAACTCCGGGCAGAGGTGGCAGCGAATATCAAGCGGCTGATGGAGATCAGCTGTTATCGCGGATTGCGGCACCGGGCACGCCTGCCGGTGCGCGGTCAGCGGACGAGGACCAATGCCCGGACCCGGAAGGGACCGCGCAAGACTTCAGGCGTGATCAAGGTAAAGTCAAGTGCACCGAAGGAGTAAGAGGTGGCAAGGAAGTCTTCAAGGAAACGGGCGTCACCGGTGTGTGTGGCGCATATCAATACCACATTTAATAATACAATTGTAACCATTGCCGAGCCGGACGGTTCGGTGATCTGCTGGTCGTCGGCGGGCAAGGTCGGGTTCAAGGGTGCGAAGAAGGGGACACCCTATGCTGCCGGTCAGGCGGCAGAGAGCGCCGGCAAGGAGGCAGTGGCACTCGGGGTGCGCAAGGTTGAGGTTCAGGTGTGCGGACCCGGACCGGGCAGGGAGGCGGCGATCCGCTCACTGCAGAATGCCGGGCTGGACATCGTATCCATCCGCGATGTCACCCCGATTCCCCATAACGGATGCCGGCCGCCGAAGCAGCGCCGGGTGTGAGGTTTAATTGACTGTCAGGTGGAAAGGATTATAATCACAAACAGGTTATGGCAAGAGATATAGGACCTAAATGCAAGCGCTGTCGCCGGGCAAGGGAGAAGCTGTTCCTGCGCGGCAACAAGTGTATTTCGGATAGCTGTGTGCTGATGAAACGCGGAGAGGAGGCTGAGGGTGCGGCGCGACGCCGGATTTCTGCCTATGCGATTCAGCTGCGGGAGAAGCAGAAACTGCGGATGATGTATGGCATTCTGGAGACTCAGTTCCGGAACTATTTTGAGCGGGCAGCCAAGAGCCCGAATACCGCCGCCGCCCTGCTGACCCTGCTGGAGACCAGGCTGGATAATGTGGTCTTCCGGCTGGGGTTTGCCGATTCCCGTGCTCAGGCGCGGCAGCTGGTGCGCCACGGTCACATCACCGTTGACGGCCGGCGGGTAGACATTCCTTCCTATCAGGTGCGACCCGGTCAGGTGATTGCCGTCGGCAGTGAAAAGGGAAAAAAGCTGGTGAGTGCGATTGTCGCCGCCAAGGAACCAGGAGTGGTACCATGGCTGAGCGCAAATCATCAGCAGCTGACCGGACAGGTTCTCAGACTGCCGAATCAGGAGGATTTGAAGGATGTTCCATGTAATATGCAGTTAATCGTGGAGTTTTATTCAAAATGAGACTGAAACCTTTTATCATGCCGGAAAAGTATGAGCTGGAAGCCGCTACCGCTTCCGACAGTTACGGGAAATTTATCATTGCGCCGCTGGAACGGGGCTGGGGCACAACGATCGGAAATGCCCTGCGCCGGGCACTGCTTTCCTCCGTCCAGGGAGCAGCGGTTGTTGAGGTGCGGATTGACGGGGTGTCGCATGAGTTTACCACGATTGATGATGTGGTGGAGGATGTGCCGGAGATTATTCTGAATATCAAGAAGCTCCGGTTCCGACTCTGGTCCGAAACTCCGAAGCTGTGCCATCTCTATGCAAAAGGGAAGCGGGAATACTATGCCCGGGATATGACCGTGCCACCGGAGCTGGTGGTTGCCAATCCGGATCAGAAGATTCTCACGATTGCCGACAGCCGGAAGTCGCTGACGATTGAGATGATGGTGGAGAATGGCCGGGGTTATGTCCGGGCGGAGCGGTTGAAGCGGGGACGGACCGCGCCCGAAGGCACGATCTTTCTTGACGCTTTCTTCTCACCGGTGAAACGGGTGAATTACTGGGTTGAGAGTATGCGGGTCGGTGACCGGACCGATTTTGAACGGGTGATATGTGAGGTCTGGACCGATGCTACTGTGACCCCGGAGGAGGCGCTGATTCAGTCAGCAACGATTCTGCGGAATCACATGGCGGCGCTGATCCCGCAGGAGAAGGAGCCGGAGTTCATTCAGGAGGAGAAGGTTCTGAAAGATCAGGACCGGCTTGCAGAGCTGCTGGGGATGGATATCGATGAACTGGAGCTGTCTAACCGGGCGCTCAACTGTCTGAAGCGGGGCAGATCGAAGCGGACCGGCGAGCGGATTTCAATCCAGACCGTCGCCGATCTGGTGCAGAAGAGCGAACGGGAGATCATGGAAATTGAGAACTTCGGCCGGAAGTCACTCGAGGAGCTGAAGAAGGTGCTTGAGGATCTGGGGTTGACGCTGGGAATGGACATATCCGGTATCCCCGTGCGGACTCCAACCGGGGAGAATGAAGAGAAAGAGCAGGAGTAAAAGGAGCGGCTGTGCGACACGGTGATCGAGTGAAAAAACTAGGCAGAAAATATGAGCACCGGCGGGCGCTGATGCGGAATCTGATTGCCGCCCTGATCCGGTATGAGCGGATCCGGACTACGGTGGCGAAGGCGAAGGAGGCACGCCGCCACGCCGAGCGGCTGGTCCGGTTTGCGATATCCGGCACACTGGCAGACCGGCGACAGGTGGCAAGAATGGTTTCCGAACCGGCGCTGGTGCGCAAGCTGTTTAATGAGATTGCACCGCGGCTGGCGGACCGTCAGGGTGGATATACGCGGATTCACCGGCTTGGATACCGTCCCGGCGATTCCGCCGAGATGGCGTATCTTGAGTTTGTTGTGCGTTCGGAAAAGCCGGCTGCGGAGGAGAAGGAAAAGAAACAGCCGAAGAAGCAGAGGGAGACAAAGGCGAAGGGCGCTTCGAAGAAACCGGCAAAGAAGAAGGAGTCAGCATAAGCCGGGCCGGGTGATGCAGCGTAAACTGCTGAAGTCAAAGATTCAGGGGCTGAGGATTACCGGTAAGGAGCTGTATTACGAAGGCAGTCTGCAGGTAGATGCAGCCCTGCTGGAGGCTGCCGGAATTGTCCCGGGAGAGATGGTTCAGGTTGTTAATATAAATAACGGGGAACGGTTTGAAACTTATGTGATTCCGGCAGGCGCCGGTTCCGGGGTGTGCTGCCTCAAGGGAGCCGCTGCCCGGCTGGGTGAAGTTGGGGATCAGGTGATTGTGATGAGTATGGCTTATGTTGAGGAGAGTGAACTCAGTCGGCACCGGATCGTCCGGGTGAAGGTTGACGAGAACAACCGGATCATTAAAGAGGAAGCTGATGGCAAATAAGGGGAATTGCGCTCCCCTGATTTGCTTGATTGATCAGAATTATCCCATTATACTTGTTCTGATAATTACTCTCTTTTTTGCGGTTTCGGCTTGCCGGCCTTCTTCGGCAAAGGCGGAGGTTGAGGTTCCCAAGGTGAAGCTGGAGGTGCTTAATGGTGCGGGAGTGCACCGTCTGGGACGGGCAGTGGAGCGGGAGCTGCTCGCCCGAGGGTTCGATGTCTATCGGGTAGGTGATGTTGACAGCAGTTATGAACAGACGATGGTGGTGGATCTGCGGGACCCACAGGGAATGAACGCCCAAGCCATTGCCGCGGCGCTGGCGGTACGGAGAAAGCTTTTCTGGTTTTATCAGCCGGAGGTGAAACTTCCGCTCGTCCGGGTTGCGGTTGACTCCGGCAGTTTTTATGAGGTGCGATTGATTCTCGGCCGGGATTACCGGCAGTTTTTCCCGCAGGCAATGATTCTATACTGATGGCAGATTCAATGAAATTTGCCGAGCGGCTGGCAAGGCTGATTGATCGGAAACTGGGAGAGGATATTCTGATTCTGGATCTCCGGGCAGCATCGGCACTGGCTGATTTTTTTGTGATCACAACTGCAAATTCTGCGGTTCACGCTCAAGCGATCGCCAGGGCGCTTTTGGAAAAGAGCAAAAGCCGCGGTTTTACTTCTCCGCATCATGTGGAAGGAATGGACACGGCGCAGTGGATTCTGATTGATTATCTTGATGTGATTGTTCATATATTTCTCGGCGAAGTGCGGGAATTTTACGGGCTGGAACGGCTGTGGGGTGATGTGCCGCAGAAAAGGCTGGATAACCGGAAAAGATAGGCTCGGAGATATGGGCAGGAGTTTCAAAGGAGGTGTGATTTGAATTTAACATCATTGTTACGGGCGGACCGGATTAATCTGGAGCTGAAGAGTAAAAGGAAACCGGAGGTGCTGCGGGAGCTGGTGCTGATGATACGCAGTGGCGATACCGCGGAGCAGCTGCTGCAGACCTTGCAGAAGCGTGAAGAGCTGGGGTCAACCGGGATCGGCAGGGGGATTGCCATTCCCCACGGCAGGTCGCTCTTGCTGGATAAACTGGAGATTGCGGTTGGCAGGTCAACAAAGGGAGTGGAGTTTGATGCAATTGACAAAAAGCCGGTTCATCTCTTCTTTCTGGTAATGGCACCACCGCAGGACCCCGGCAACCAGTATCTCATTACTCTGGGCCGGATCGCCCTCGTGTGTCAGGAGCTGACGAAACGCCGGCAGCTGTTTGATCCGCAGACTCCGGAGGAGTTCATCGAACTGGTGCGCAGTCTTGAGGAGAAGGTGAAATGAACCCCAAGATCGAGGCGCTGCGATCGCTCGAGGAGTTCGATCATATTCTGCGGGATATTGAAAGTGATAAATATCCGGATGACAGTTTCAAGGGGTTGAAGGCATCAGAGCAGTTTATCAAGATTGCCGAAAAGGAGCGGGCAAAACTCACCAGAAAGATCGATCCGAAGGTGCTGGCGCAGTATGAGCGGATCATGAAACGATACGGGGGCCGGGTAGTGGTGCAGGTGATCAGGGAGTTCTGTGGCGGATGTTATATCCGGCTTCCCTCCGAGCTGGTGGTCAGGTGCCGGACAGAACTGGTCACCTGTCCCAACTGCGGACGGTTTCTGTACTGGGTTAAGTAATAACTGCTATCACAGCTGAGTGGTACATTTTCTTCTGTTAGTTGTTATCAATGCATTTGATTTTCTTCTGCTCAGCGGAACTGCCAGCGGCATTGGTGCGGGCACCGGGGTTGCCGACTGGCAACAGGCACTGATATATAATCCGGCACAGACGATGCCTTCCGAGCGGGCAGGACTGAGTATAGTCTATGCCCGTCCTTATGGCGTGCCGGAGTTGAACTGTGCGCGGTTAGGCGCCGGATACTCCATCAACCGTATAAATCTGAATGCCGGGATGCAGCTGCTGGGAATTGAAGGGTATGGGGAGTATGATTTTGGGGTGGGGCTCGGGCTGGCGATAACAGATGAAGTGATCACCGGAGTTGCGGTTCACGGACTGCTGATGAGGATGCCGACTGCAGGATGGTTGTTTGTGCCCGCTTTTGACGGGGGAATTTTATGGTCAATATCCAAGTTCCGCCTGGGAACGGCAGTTCAGAATTTCAACCGGCCCAAGTTTGATAATGGCGATGAGGTGCTACCCCGGCTGCGCGCCGGGGTTGCTTGGGAGCCGGTGGAACCGCTGCTGCTGGCGGTAGATTTTGGAAAACAGGGCGAAAGCGAGCGGTTACTGGCGGGGATTGAAGTCCGTATTTTTCCTGAATTAAAGTTGCGAGCCGGTATGGAAACCGCACCCTGGTGTATCCGTGCGGGGTGTGGGCTGAAATTCAAGCATCTGGGGATAGATTATGGATATCACTACCTGCCGGAGCTTGGGGGCACGCATATGATCGGTGTTAATTACACGTGGAATTAATTCTGATCTTTTTGTGCTGGGGAATTATTTCTCCGGAGCTGATTCCGGACTGGCCTGTTACTCCTGATGATGATGAAATCTATGAGCTGGTTGAAGACAGTATTGCCGGTGTTGAAAAACGGCCTGGCGCGGGGTTGCACAATTACCGTGCAGTCTGGCGTCTGAAGACAGAATCACTTGCGGAAGCACCGTTGTCATTGGGCAGTTTTCTGCGGCTGCAACTGCAGCGGGAAAATTGTGCTGGGGTTGTGGTCATAGAAAAGGATCCCGGTGAAACCGGCTGGGCCGATTTCTGGGGTGCTGGGTTGACATTCAGACATAACCGGTGGCGTTTTACTGCCGGCGATTATGTTCTGAACTTTGGCCGGGGACTGATTCTGGCTGGCCCCGGGGTTCGTTCCGGTTTCGCTCAGCTGGAGACGCTCCGCGATGATGTCCTCGCCCGTTCAGCCCAGGAGAATCGTAATTGGCGTGGACTGAGAGTAGATTATCAGACTGGAGGGCGGTTTCTATTTACATTTGCCGGCAGTTACACCCGGCGCGATGCTCAACTGAATCCGGATGGCACGGTTGCTAAACTGTTGTTTTCCGGTTATCACCGGGATTCGGCGGCTGTTGCCGCAAAGGGGAGTACCGGTCAGCTGTTAACCGGGGTGATTATGCAGCTGAAATTAAGTGATGTCTGTCGGGCAGGAGTAGCGGTAAATGGCACCCGTTATGATCGGATGCTGGTATCAGGGGATACGTTTTATTCATTTTCCGGACAGAATCTGGCCGCAGGAAGTATCTTTTGTGCGCTCGGCAGCTCCCGGCGCGGCGGCGAGATTGAGTTTGCCCGTTCCTTTCCCGGCGGTTTCGCCGGTGCCGTCCGGGTCAATCTCCACGAGCAGGGCTGGAATGTAGTGCTTAACGGTCTCTTAACCAGTGACCGGTTTTTCTCACCAGCAGGGCGCAGCCCCGTACTGACAAACCGGAAAGCAAGAGGTCAACTTACCGGCCGTCTGGGCTGGAGAAACAGAGGCCTGACCCTGCGGGTGGGCGGGAATACCTATTATGACTATCTGATGGATTCGATTCCTGCCCGGTTTGAGATTGCTGCCGGATACGAGTTCGGGAGATTTGGATTTGATATCAAAACAGCGAGAAAATTCCGCCTGGAACAGGAACGCTTCCGTGAGACCCGCCTTGAGCTGAAGTTTGAGATGCGTCAACTCGCGGTGTCGGTTTACGGTGGTGATGAATATCATGATTATTCTGTTTCCCGTGCCCGCGTCGCCGGTATCAACCTGAAATTGAATCTGAATCCGGTTGATCTGCGGCTGGCCGGCGCTGTTAGCTCGGTTCGCGGCACGGGAATTACATTTGCAGTTCCTGACCCCGGTGTGACGTACACAGAGGCAAGTTACAATTTTCGTTCTTCCGCAACGAGGCTTGCACTGGCGGCAGGAATAAAGCTGAGCAGAACGGTGAGGCTGGCAATCAAGTTGGGAATGACACATCACCGATGCTGGGATCAGGATTGGGCAATGCAGCTGGAGTTACTGAATTAGGATGTTGGATTATCATATTCATCCCGATTTTTCCCCTGATGCTCAGGGCAGTATCGAGCAGTTCTGCGGGCGGGCGGTAGCGATCGGAATGCAGGAAGTCTGTTTTACTACTCATTATGAGCCGGACCCCGTAAGGGCAGGGATTGAGCGGGTCATTGTTCAGGGTAATCCGGTGGCGGTTGATTCTGACTGGCCCGAACGCTACCTGGAAGAGATTGAACGGTGTCGCCGGCGGTTTCCAGAGTTGACAATTGTCTCGGGCGTAGAGGTGGGCTATGAACTGGGACTGGAGGGAAAGATTGCCGACTTTCTCAGCCGCTACCGGTTTGATTTCGTCCTGGGGGCAATACACTGTCTTGATCATGTGGCGATTACATCGCGGAAGGAACTTGATGATTTCCAGATGCGTTTAAAACCCCTTGGTGCCGGCTATCTTGCCCGGCGCTATTTTGAATATGTCCGGGCAGCTGCCGGTTCCCGGTTGTTTGACTGCCTGGCCCATCTTGATATCTGGAGAAAATATATCAGTTCCGGGATCGGTGCTGAATTTGAATCTGCAATTCAACCGTGGGTCACCCCGATGCTCGAGGCGATTGTCCGGAGCGGTGTGGGGCTGGAAATTAACACCTCCGCATTGCGTCGGGGAGATAGTGAACCTTATCCGGCAGCGGCGATCGTGTGGCAGGCAGTAAAGCTGGGGGTCCGGGTATTTACCCTCGGTTCGGACGCGCACCGCCCGGAGGAGCTGGGCGATGGCATAGACTGCGCTTATCAGCTGCTGAAAAGTTCCGGAATGAAGCCGGCCCGGTTTCGTGACCGTCAGCCCATTTATGATTAGTTAATCAATCTTGATTTTGCTCGGTATAACAGCCGTCTTGATTTGAAGGTAGTGCAGTTTAAAATTTAGTATGCGCCGGGGTGTCGTTGATCTGCCTCTGCATTCCGGCCACGCTCCGGGCTGGCTGTTTGAGCGCATGAAACGGCTGGTGCGCAGTGTGGCGGAAGCGATTGTCCTTGAGTTCGGGGCGCTTGAGCTTCTGCGCCGCCTTTCTGATCCGGTATGGTTTCAGAGTCTGGGATGTGTTGCTGGCTTTGACTGGCATTCGAGCGGTTTGACGACAACGGTGTGTGGTGCGCTGAAGGAGGGGATCAGAGGAATGGAGCGGGAGCTGGGAGTTTTTGTCTGTGGCGGCAAGGGGCGGGCATCACGCCGGACCCCGGAGGAGATCGGCTTTTTTGCTGAGCAGTTCAGCCTCGATGGTGATAAACTGATTCAGACCAGCAGGCTGGTAGCCAAAGTAGACAGCAGTGCCCTGCAGGACGGGTATCAGATTTACCATCATCTTTTTATCGGGACAATTGATGGAAATTGGGCGGTGATCCAGCAGGGAATGAATGAGGTAACGGGCTGGGCACGACGCTACCACTGGTTTTCGGAAGGTCTGGAAAGTTTTGTCGTCGAACCCCATACCGGCATTGCCGGCCCTGCCGGAGGCACGGTGCTGAATCTGACCGCACGCGAGGCAGAATCTGCCCGGGAAACTGCGACGTTTATTGCCCGACAATTTCCCGGCAAGACGATTAAAGAATTCATGCAGATAAGACTGCCAGCCCGGCATCCAGTTTCGATCCAGGATATTTCGCCCGATTATCTTAAAAAGGTGCTGATAAAAACTTACGAACAGCCACCAGCCGATTTTGCCTCACTGCTGCTGGTTCCGGGTGTGGGTCCGAAGACCGTCCGGGCGCTGGCACTGGTTGCCGATGTGATTTACGGCGCCCCGCTGTCCTTCCGGGATCCGGTAACCTATACCTTTGCCCACGGTGGTAAGGATGGTTATCCCTATCCTGTAAACCGGAGTGAATATGATCGGTCTCTTTTATTTCTAGAGAAGGGAATAAAGGAAGCACGAATCGGGCGCCGGGAAAAGCTGGAGGCACTACGACGGCTGGAGCAGTGGTCAAGGATGCTGGTGAAGACGATATGAACGGAGTTCGAAAGTTTTTTCCGGATGAGTTCTGCCGCCGGTATGAACAGTTTATTCCCGATTTCGATCTATTTCTGGAGGCGATGCTTACCCCATTACCCAAGGTTTTCCGTGTTAACACACTCAAGGCAGAACCGGAGGAGGTAATGCCGTTACTCGCGGAGCTTGATCCCGAGCCTCTGCCTTACCTGCAATTTGCATATACGGTCAGGAATGGCCGGGGTTTGGGGAGACAGCTGGCGCATTTTCTGGGTTTGATTTACATTCAGGAAGCGGCGTCAATGATTCCACCGGTGGTTCTTGATCCTCGGCCCGGTGACAAGGTTCTGGATCTGGCAGCTGCTCCAGGGTCAAAGACTACGCAGATGGCGGCGCTGATGAAAAATCGGGGGCTGATTATCGCCAATGATCTCTCTCTTGAACGGCTTCGGGGACTGATCGGAAATATTGACCGTATGGGCTGTCTTAATGTTGTGGTCTGTCGGGCGGACGGAATTGTACTTGGCCGGAAGCTTACCGCCAGTTGCGACCGCGTCCTGGTAGATGCACCGTGTTCGTCTGAAGGAACGATCAGGAAGACTGAGGAGGCGTTGCGACGCTGGTCGGTGCAGGGGATTGCGAATTTCAGCCGAGTGCAGAAGGGGTTGATTTGTGCTGGATATCAGGCCCTGAGACCCGGCGGACAGATGGTCTATTCGACCTGCACAATCGCACCGGAGGAAAACGAAGCGGTGGTTGCTTATCTGCTGAAGAGATTTCCCGAAGCCGAAATTCTGCCCGTAGAGCTTGATAATTTCGTCATGAGACCGGCATTGACAGAATGGGAGGGAGATACTTTTCCATCAGCAATAAGACGCTGTCGCCGGATTCTCCCTCAGGATAATAATACCGAGGCGTTCTTCGTTGCGTTAATCAGAAAACCTGATGATGTCGCCAGTTGAGTTTCTGCGCAACCGGTTCGGTCTCCCGGAAGAATGGCTTCAGGGTCTTGAAACCGTTACAGAACAGGCAACAGTTTTTATCGGGACACCGGAAGTAATCAGGTTTAACGTAGTGAAGCCGCTGCGGCGGGGTCTGCGTCTGTGCCGGATTTTCCCGCATTCCGTCAAGCCAACAACATTTGCGATGCAGCTTCTTGGCCGGAAAGCGACTGCCAACCAGATCGAAGTTGACGAACAACAGGCAAAACAGCTGATCAATGGCGGAACGGTAGAGACTGCTGCCGATGTGGAAAACGGTTTTGTGCTTATCAGTTGGCGGAGTTTTATCATTGGTGTCGGTATCTACAAGCGGCCGGTGCTGAAGTCCTGTATTCCCAGATTCAGACCGGTGGACTGAGCCAGTTACCCTGGCGCAGAAGTTCATAAAGCATGACCGCAGCAGCAGTGGCAACATTGAGTGAGTTCTTGAAGCCGAACACCGGTATTTCTACTAATTCGTCGCAGAGGCGCAGCGCCGGCTGAGATACACCAAGCGCCTCATTGCCCAAGACGACTGCTACGGGAAAATGATAGGTGACTGCATAGTATGGTCTGGCACCGACAACGGTTTCCAGCCCGATGATCTGTACCTGCTTCAGTTTCAATTCCTGCAGTGCCTCCGTGATGGAATCATAGTGACAGGTGGGAACGGTGTTGATGGTTCCCAGTGCAGTCTGCGCCAGCTTCCGATGCGGCGGATGTGCAGTGTAACCACAGGTAATTACCATCTGGGCGCGGGTGGCATCAGCCAGTCGGAAAATAGCCCCGACATTAAAGGCGCTGCGGAGATTGTCAAGAACAATGTAAACCGGGCGGCGGGGTAAGCGCAGAAACTCTTCCTGAGGCAGATTAGAATCGCGGGACCGAACCTCATAGAATGTTTCAATTCCGTCTGGCGCAGGAAGATGTTTCGGGTGTTTATTTTCCACTGGCAGCTACCTTCCTGATTTGTTCGTTAACAGTTTTGATGCGTTCAAAAGCTGTATGCAGAGATTTCCCAGAGGCAATGGCACCATGACCGCACCAGATGATTACTCGGGCGTATCGGAATGCCTTCGCGGTGGCACGGGCAAGCTGTTTTGAGCCCGCTGGAAAGAAGGGAATTGCGGATACTGCGAGCGCGCGCTGCCGTTTTAAAACCGACTCCACTGTGACGGGGGTGTGTTCAAGAGAAAATCTGATTATAGCTCCGGGGTGGGAGTGGAGTATCCATTTTTCCTGAGGGCGATATCGAGCGATAATCCGCTGGGAGAGAATGTGAGCGCAGATTTCTTCAGTGGGCAACGCATCTGCGGGTTTGACGGTGAAACGGCAGCCGGTGTGTGCCGGATAGACCAGGCAGAGATAGGGCAGAGGATTGTGGTAAATCTGTTGCATTCGAGCACCGGAAATTTTGGTTAGTAACACTTGACCAAGACGCAGAGAAAAATTGCCGGCATGAGACGGCGCCCATTTCAAACGGTGAAGCAAACCGGCAACTTCTGATATCTGCCGGATAACAGAAAGATTAATAGTCCCGTCACTCAGATAATTGATCAAATTCACCGATTAATATGATGTTAAATTTTTAAGGCAGATGGTCAAGATTGAATGTCGGCACGGCGTTGACTTGAATCAGTCAATCGTTAGTTTTTTGATATGCGCGTGCTGATAGCTGCGGGGGAAAAGTCAGGGTTTGTGCTTGCAGATCTGCTCAGCCAAAAAATCAGAGATATATGTAGTGAGATTGAAATTTGCTACCTTAATCTCACTGATGTAGCCGGTGATGCCTTCGGATTCACTCCCAGGGTACTGTCGAAACTGCTTCAGGGAGGGAGATTAATTAATCAGCTGCTGACATCAGTCCGCAATATTCACCCGGATTTGGCAGTGCTGATATCCTGCCCCGGTGTTAACCTGCCTTTGGGAAAGAAACTCCGCGCTGCGGGGGTGGTTACAATAATCGTTGGGCCGCCTCAATGCTGGGCGTGGGGTAAATGGCGGGCGAAGTTGCTGCAGCAGGCTGCAGATCAGGTAATATGTTTATTCAGGTTTGAAGAACAGTTTTTCCGGCGGGCTGGTATACAAGCGGTATATTTCGGTTATCCGTTCTACGACGCATTGCAGTTGCAGATGAGCAGAAGGCAGGTATACGAAACGCTGGGAATTCCGGAAGGGGAAGAATATATCATTTTACTGCCGGGGACAAGAAAGGATGAAGTAGATTTTCATCAACCGCTCTTTATCCGTGCATTTCAGCATTTACAAACGAGGCATCCGAGACTTCATGGTGTCATCGTGGGTGGCAGGGAAAGCGTATTGCCACCGGGTATAGTGCAGGCCGGACCGCAACACCGTTATGATGTCTTTTCCCAAGCCCGGGCAGCTCTGACAGTCTCGGGTACAGTGACAGCAGAACTGGCGATTCTGGGGATCCCGATGGTGGTGTCTTATCACCTGGAGACGGTGAGCAGGTTTCTTGTCCGGCTTTTCGTCCGAATTCCTTATTTTGCACTGCCCAATATCATTGCCGGGGAGTCAGTTGTTCCGGAATATCTGAACCCGGATCAGGGACAGTTGATCAGCCAGATTTCCCGACTGCTTGATGAATGCGATTATCGTCAGACAGTAATTGCAAAGTTGGAGGCAGTCAGAAGGAAACTTGAACCTGCAGGTGCTACCGGGCGGATCGCCCGGCTGATTGTCAACCTGTTATCGAAAAAAATTTGAGGAGTTGTTTGACATTACTTTGATTATCAGTAGTTATTGTGTGTAATGTTCAAGCACATTGTTAAATCAATGCGTCCGAAGCAGTGGGTGAAGAACCTGCTGGTTTTTGCGGCGCTGATCTTTTCTGAAAATCTGCTTGTCTGGGATAAGGTGATGCGGACCGCAGCTGCCTTTATATTCTTCTGCCTTGTATCTGGTGCGGTTTATATTATCAATGATGTTGTTGACCGTGAGAATGACCGTACTCATCCAAAGAAGCGTCTCCGGCCGATCGCTGCTGGAGAATTGCCAATCCTGCCCGCGCTGATGGCAGCGGTGCTGGCGGTTGCAGTTGGTGTCGGGGGCGGTTTTTACCTGAATTGGCGGTTCGGGCTGGTGATTGCTATTTACTTTTTACTCCAGCTGGCATACTCATTCGTACTCAAGAAAATTGTAGTGCTGGATGTGATGGTGGTTGCAGCCGGGTTTGCCCTGCGGGCAATTTCGGGTACTTATGTGATTGCAGTTCAGATTTCTCCCTGGCTTTTTGTCTGTACTATTCTCCTTGCTCTTTTTCTGGCACTTGCCAAACGACGGCACGAACTGCTCTTTCTGGAAGGCGGGGGAATTTCCCACCGCAGTGTGCTGGGCAAGTATTCAGAGACGCTTCTGGATCAGATGATTGCCGTGGCAACTTCAGCCACGGTAATTACCTACTGTCTTTATACCATTGCACCCGAAACCGTGCATAAATTCGGTACCCACAACCTGATTCTGACCATGCCATTTGTACTCTATGGTATTTACCGGTATCTGTATCTGGTTTACCGGCGGGAGGAAGGAGGGGCACCGGAGAAGGTGCTTTTTACCGATCTGCCACTGATCATTGATGTGCTTTTGTGGATGATAAGCGTGGTGCTGATCCTTTATTTTTGAACCGGAAAGAAATAAATAAAGTTGCAGCTACTGCCAGCAGAGTCAGGATGCTGATGAGGATTCCGATGTTGAGCAACCCCCGGTCGTAGTAGAGAATAACTGTATGAGTTCCGGCAGGAAGAGCTAATGCGCGCAGACAGTAATCTGCCCGGAGGATTTCTGCCGGCTGACCGTCAATGGTCGCGCGCCACTCCGGATAGAATATTTCGGATATCATCAGCAGTGCCGCCCGTTTGAGTTCCCCGCGGAGTGTCAGCTTTTCCGGCTGACGCTGAACAATTGTGATTGAACCGGCAGGTAAACTGTCTGGTTCAGGCAGCGGTTCTGGGGGTTTTTCCAGTACAGCAATCCGACGGTAATCAAAATCCGGTTCGCTGAGTCTGGTCAGAATCTCTCGACGGTCGTTTACCACTACAAAGGTATCGGTCAGCCAGACACGGGGAAGGGCATCAGAATTCGGCACTAATCCGGCAGTACGGTTGACTGAGTCTACCATTATCTGATACCGGACATTGAGCAGGTTGTTCTTACGTTGCTGGGGTATGTCAAAGGTTACATAGTCAGTGAGTTTTAATGGTGTGTATCCTTCCAGCAGTTCCAGTTGCCAGAGCAGGCCTTCGTTGCGTTGCAGGATCATATACTGCCCCGCCCGGGCATTGATCCGGAAGGGGGAAGTACGGGATTCCTGAACCAGCTGGTCGATGAATGGACGTCGGGGATAGAACTCTTCCGGTCCTACTGAGCTCTGGTTAAACCGGTGTCCGAACTGGTAAAGGTCAAGAAAGCTCACCACGAGTAGAATGGCGGCAAAGCCGCTGCTTTTTTCCCGGTTACGGATTGTCAGCCAGCTGAAGAGAAGCGCTGCTGTGACAAGCAGAACAAACAATAGTGACTGCTTGATGGCGTTGCTGAAGATAGAAGTTTCATTCAGTGCCGGAAATATCCGGTTAAAGGTGCCGGCCAAGAGGGCAAGGTTGAAGACAATCGCACACGCCAGCAGACCGAAACCCGGCGTCAGCAGCCGTTTAACCGGCAGTTTTGAATTCAGAAGCACGTCGATTCCCTGCCCGGCAAAGAAAGCAAAGGCAACAGTAAAGAGATTTATGAACCGTGCCGGTATTCGGAAGCGGTTAAATCCGGGCAGGAGTTCAAAAGTCAGCCGGTAAAACGGGGTGTATTTTCCGAGTGCCAACAGCAGGGCGACCAATGCCAGCAGGGCGAAGTGCCAGCGAAGCCGGTGTTTACTGAAGGCAATACCGAGAATACCCAGGAAGAAAGGGATAATGCCGAAATAAACAGCGGTTTCCCAGTAGCTGTAGGCAGCGGGATTGCCCCAGAATTCTACAGTATCGGTGCCACTGCCGGTAATACTTCCGAAGAATTTGGGTATGAATATTGTGATAAAAAATGATGGCGGCAGGGACAGTTCAGCAGATTCTGCATAGGTCATCAGCTCTCGCACTGTAAAGGAAGAAAACCGGTATGAGGGAAGGTAGGCGCAGGCGGCAAGGGCAAAGCCGGTGAGAATGCTCAGAAGGAACAGTGGCAGGTGAGTGGTGAGAATAAGCCGGCGTTCAACACGCCAGCTGGAAATAATGTGAAGCAGAAATAAAAATCCCAGAGTATATACCATATGTAATGTCATCTGGGGATGACCGGCAAGATTGGCGATGCCGAGAAGTACTCCATCTACCAGTGCATCTCTGATTTGCCGCGAACTGAGCGTCCGGTAAAAGAACAGCAGAATCAGCGGAAACCAGGCAAAGGTGCTGATCAGAGTCAGATGGATGATATGCATGATCATGAAGCCGGAAAAGGCAAAGGTCATTCCGCTGACGAGACCGGCAAGGGGTGATGCCCGGAGTTCCCGCATCAGGAGATAGAATCCAACTCCTCCGAGCAGGATGTGTAAAATACATTTGAATTCCACGAACCAGAAGACTAGGCGCTGACTGCTGCTGGAAAGAAATGCCAACAGCCAGTTCAGAGGATAGAATACCTGGGTCTGAATATCGGCAAGAAACGGCATTCCGCTAAACATGTACGGGTTCCAAACCGGGATTGTCAACTGGCGCAGCTGGTTAAAAAGGAAGTAGTGAAATGGATAATACTGATAAAGAATATCCTCCCAGAAAAAACTTCTGCCATTAAGAATGTTCCAGAAATAGACCAAGACCGCAAGGCTGAATATCAGATAGGGCAAGAATTTCCGGATCAAACCGGTGTTTCTGACCGGAATTGATGGTCGGACCGGAGATCCGCGGCTCCGGCGTTTCATTGCGGTATAACCGGACGAGCTGGTGAATACTGCTGCAGCTGTTTTTTGCCCCGGGCGGCTTTCTCTCCGAATGGACCCTGGCGAATTACTGCCAGTTCCTGCCGGGCATCGTGGATAATCGCCTCTGCCTCCGGATTGGCGTCCCTGCCTTTCAGGGACAGAAAGGCATGGGCACCGGCAATTCTGCCTTCGAGAATCGCGGTGGATGCCTCTTCAATTCCGCTGACATCACCGGCGACGTAGACTCCGGGGACACTGGTCTGCAGGTTTTCATCGTGCCAGGCAACCAAGCCTCCCAGTTCCGGGATATACACGAGATAACAGTCGATTTGAGATAACAATTCTATCAGTGGGGAGAGTCCTACTGCCAGACAGATCGTATCAACCTTAAGTCTTTTCTCTGATCCCTTTATCGGACGGAATTTCCGGTTCACTCTGCAGATAACCGCACCGGTGACATACTCTTTTCCCAGTGCAGCTTTGATCGTATGGGAGGTCAGGATTGGTACACCACAGCGGCGGAGTTTAGCCGCATGGACATGATACCCGCCAATATAGGGGAGTGCTTCAACAACTGCGGCAACTTCCACATCAGCCTGGAGCAGCTGATAGGAAACAATCAGGCCGATATTACCCGAACCGACCATCAGTACCCTTCTGCCCGGTCTGATGCCGTAAACATTCATCAGCGTCTGAACTGCACCCGCACCGTAAACTCCTGGAAGGTCATTGTTTTCAAACAGAACGTTATTTTCATAGGCACCGGTCGCAATGATCAGCCGGTCATAGGTAAGTTTGGTAAACTGCTGACTGCTGGCGAGTCCGAGGATGTTCGGCTGAAAATGGCCGATCACAGTGGTGTTAAGGACAATCTCGGCACCGGTTTTGCGCAGTTCCTGTTCGAGAATGGCGGCGATGTCAACCCCTCTGGTTCCACAGTAATGTGTTCGGGAACCGAAGAATTTGTGGGTTTGTTTGATCAGCTGGCCACCAAGCCGGGAGTTATCATCAATTACGGTTACCTGCGCGCCGAGCCGAGCAGCAACAATTCCTGCTGACAGTCCGGCCGGTCCGCCGCCCACAATTGCGATTTCCATGTGTTTCACTCTGCCTCCTTTACAGTTTTCCCCGGCCGTGCTGACGCTCAACCCGTATCCCCTCCCGGAGCGGTTCCATACACACCATGGTATTCGGCACTCCATCCACCACCATCAGACAGGAAGAGCATTTGCCGACTGCGCAGAAAAATCCGCGGGCACGCTTATGCTTTTCGGTATAACGAAAAACCTTGATTCCGTTGGCGACCAGTGCGGCGGCAATTGTTTCCCCAAGGTAGCCCTGCATCGGCTTGCCTTCAAAATAAAAAGTGACCTTCTTGCCCCGATTAAAGGTTAATATCGGGTGATTAGTAATTCTGGTCTCTTTAGGTTCAGAGGTTTTCCTGGACATAGTTGACCGCATTTTCAAATATGACAATTCCATCCGGTTTTGTCAAATTTTCCCGATGCCAGCGGGGATGGTGTTCCCGTCTGGTATAGCGTTCGGGATGGGGCATCAGGCCGAAGATCCTGCCGGTAGGGTCACAGATGCCGGCAATGCCTTCGACTGAGCCGTTGGGATTATCAGGATAGCCTGCCCGTTCGCCCCGGGCATTGACATAGCGGAAAACTATCTGTCCGCGGGCATTGAGCTGGCGGAGAGTCTCCGGTGTATCAACAATGAACTTGCCTTCGCTGTGGGCAACCGGCAGATACACGATCTCAGGCAGGTTGCGGGTGAAAACGCAGGGGGTCGTTTCAGTTTTTAGATAAACCCAGCGATCCTCATAACGTGCGGAGTCATTGGCATCAAGGGTCACCCGCTGCGGTTCAAAGGGTTTTTCCAGTGCTGGTAACAGCCCGCTTTTCACCAGCACCTGAAAACCGTTACAGATGCCGAGAATCAGCTTGCCCTCGGCAAGAAACCGCTCGATTTCTTCTGCCAGATTATGTTTAATTTCATTTGCCAGCACCCGGCCGGAGGCAATATAGTCGCCATAGGAAAATCCGCCGGGAATTACAAAAATCTGATAGTTCCGGAGTAGAGCGGGTTTTTTCTTCAGCCGGTTAATGTGGACCGTTTCCGGACAGGCTCCGGCAAGTTCAAAGGCATGGGCGGTTTCCTCGTCGCAGTTGATACCGGCAGCAAAGAGCACGCACACGCGGACCATATTTGTAAAGGATAACCGGTTTCAAGCGACTGTCAATTGTGGAAAAACGCCGTATCAGCTTGAGCTTGATTGCGCCCGGGTATCGGTTAAAACATTAAGTGGCAAAAAACTGCTACTGGCTCTTGATATTTGCCGGGTGTGCCGCTGTTCTTGAACCAGCTGATGAGCGTGCAGGTCCATATTTTCGGGGTTGCGTTAATGTCGAGCGGTTCGTCGAGGGTTTTGGACAGAGGCGTCCCTCACGGCTGCTGGGACTTTTTACCAGTGAACCCGGAATTGAGATCGCCGGGCTGGGTGTGGTGGCTCAGGGCCGGGCTGAAATCGGCGATTTTCTGGCTTACGGACAGGTGGTGAAAGCCCGGTTGAAGCTGGTTGAACTGCGGATGGAAGCGGATTCAGTCTTCTGCCGGCTGGAGGAGAAAAACAGCTGGCTTGAACTGCTGGGTTGCAGTCCGCTGCAGTATCAGGCGGTTTTTCTGCTGGAAGAAGGGAAGATCAACCGGGTGCGCATCCGGCTGGAACCGGCAAGCCGGGCTGAGCTCATCGGCAAGGGGCTCCAGTTTTTTAACTGGCTCAAACATCAGGAACCCCAATTGCTTGTTCAGCTGATGCCGGACGGCAGGTTCCGTTTTAACGAAGAGAACGGGAAGAGGTTCTTGGAGCTGATTCGCAACTGGCAGGGGCAGAATTGACATTAATCATTAAAAAGGTTATTTTACAGAAAAGGAGGCAGATTGAATAATAAAAAAGTTGGTGTAATTGGTGCCGGAACAATGGGGTCCGGCATTGCCCAGGTTTTTGCTCAGAACGGTTACGAGGTGGTGCTGGTGGATGTGGAACAGCGGCTGATTGATAACGGGCTGGCAGCGATTAAAAAATCCCTCGACAAACTGGTGGAAAAGGGAAAGATTGATTCCCAGAGTGCGCAGGAGACCGTAAGGCGCATTACTACGAATCTGGAGCTGGCGGCATGCAGGGACTGCGGATTGGTGGTGGAAGCGGTCACCGAGAATGTGGCGGTGAAGAAGGATATTTTTGCCCGGCTGGATAAGATCTGCAATCCGGATGCGATTCTGACAACGAATACCTCCACCATTTCGGTCACCCTGCTGGGGGCAGCAACCAGAAGACCGGAGAAGGTAGCGGGGATGCATTTTATGAACCCGGTGCCACTGATGCCGCTGGTGGAGGTGGTGCGGGGTCTGGCGACTGCAGGGACGGTTATTGAGGAAATTGTTGCCCGGTCCAAAGAACTGGGGAAAGCCCCGGTGGTTGTCAACGATTCGCCCGGTTTTGTCTCCAACCGGGTGCTGATGCCGATGATTAATGAGGCAATTTTCTGTCTGGAAACTGGGGTGGCGGACCGGGAGGCGATCGACACGGTGATGAAACTGGGGATGAATCATCCGATGGGTCCACTGGCGCTGGCAGATCTGATCGGTCTGGATGTGGTGCTGGCGATTTTGGAGGTGCTGTATCAGGATCTTGGAGACCCGAAATACCGTCCCTGTCCGCTGCTGCGCCGGATGGTGGCTGCCGGCTATCTAGGACGCAAGACCGGCAGAGGATTTTATGATTATTCCCGGAAATAGCCGATCCGGTTAGGCAGACAGTGGCAACCGCTCCCGCAAGAAAAATCCTGACCGTTTCTCAGGTAAATGCACTCGTTGCCGAGATGCTTGATGAGTATTTTTCCGATCTCTGGATTACCGGTGAGGTCTCAAACCTGAACTATCATTCCAGCGGACATATCTATTTTAGACTGAAGGATGAGGGGGCACAAATTGATGCCGCCTGCTTCAGGAGCTCAGCTCAGAGGCTGAAATTCCGACTGGAGGAGGGGATGCAGGTTGTTGCCCATGGCCGGTTGGAAATTTATGTTCCTTCGGGGAGATACCAGATCATTCTTGATACGATCGAGCCCCGGGGCATCGGCGCTCTGCAGCAGGCGTTTGAACAGCTCAAGCGGAAACTGGAAAAGGAAGGGCTGTTTGCCCCCGAACGCAAACGTCCGCTGCCCAGACTGCCACGGGTGATCGGGATTGTCACCTCCCCTTCCGGTGCGGCGATCCGGGATATGCTCAAGACGCTGCGTCTCCACCGGGCGCACTGCCGGGTGCTTCTTTATCCGGTCCAGGTTCAAGGGGAGGGTGCTGCCGAACAGATTGTGCGCGCCCTTGCCGGGCTCAACCGGCGGGATGATGTGGAGGTAATAATCCTGGGTCGGGGTGGCGGTTCAATTGAGGATCTCTGGCCCTTTAATGAGGAAATTGTCGCCCGGGCGATCGCTGCCTCGCGAATTCCGGTGGTTACCGGTATTGGCCATGAAGTAGACTACACGATTGCGGACTTTGTTGCCGATTACCGGGCGGCAACTCCGACCGCCGCTGCTCAGAAAGTGGCACAGGGCTGGCAGGAGCTGGAGCAGCGGTTTGAACAGACAGAAAAGGAACTGGTAATGACTATTCAGGACCTGCTGTTTCATCTGGAGCAGCGGATTGATGAACTCAGCCGGCACCGGGCATTTGAGCAGGTGGTGCGCCGGGTCCGGGAATTCCATCATCATGCCGAGATCCTGCAGGCGGAGATGAGAGACGTCTTCCGCCGGCTGATCAGTGTTAGGAATGAAACCCTCAACCGGCTGAGGGAACGGCTCAGTCATCAGAATCCGGCAGTGAAAATCCGGCAGGGCATGATTCAGCTGAACGGACTGAAGACCGGATTGCAGCAGGCGATTACCGGTACAGTCACAGGCTTGAGCACCCGGCTGGCGCGTCTTGCCGGCGCACTTGAGGCTTTGAGTCCGCTTGCCATTCTCGCACGGGGCTATGCGTTGTGTTTCAGCGCGGATGGGACATTAATCAAGAAGATAAATCAGGTGGAACCTGGAGAAGAGATGCTGGTTCTGCTCAGTGACGGCAGGTTGAGGTGCGGGGTGCAGGAAAAAATCCCGGGAGGAAAAAATGGGAAACAAGAACAATGAGGAAAAAATTGATTTTGAGCAGGCGCTTGCCGAGCTGGAGAAGATAGTCAAGCAGCTGGAGAATGGCAGTCTACCGCTTGAGCAGTCGCTGGCGCTGTTTGAACGCGGGGTGAAGCTGGCGCGGCAGTGTCGGGAAAAACTGCAGGCGGCAGAGCTCAAGATTAATAAGCTGATTGAGGAGCGGGAAGGGGAGCTGAACGAGGAGCCGTTTTCCGAAGAACCGGATTAGAACTCGCTCATATCGTAGCCTAGAATCTTGGATTTCTTGAACTCGGCAACCTTGTTGCCCTTGTCATCATAGAGGACATAATTCTCGCCCTCTTCTACAATCTTTTCGGCGATGATGTTCACACGGAAAACAGGATTAGAATCCAGATAGATGTGAAAGGTCATAAACCAGCCCCTTTCTTTTTTATGAGCATACCTTTCTTTAGTCCGGCTGTCAACAACTTCTCCTTACCCGCCCTCCTTCACGGGTCCAGCTGTTCACAGGGCATTCCCGACCCGAAGCGGGGATGGGTTGGATAAGGTGGAGGGAAATCTGACAACGAAAAGAACCGTATCATCGCACGACATTCCGGAATCAGAGATAAACCTGAGTGCGGCTCCGGATTACCCGCGGGGAGTTGCGACAGGTCGCATGAACCGGACCGGGCAAAAGCGAACTCCCCAGTTACTCCCGGGTGAACCCCGGGTATGCCCATCTATTGAGGAGTTATACTATAGTTGTCATAAAATCATAGAGATAAATTTAATTGTTTATAATATTATTTATATGTGCGGGTTTGTGTACATATGCTGTTACTGGGGCAGTTCAGATTTGCCGTTTGGGGAAGGTGTTTATCGCATATCAGATGCTGACTGATGGGCGAGTAATATTCCAGCCTTGAATTTTGTTTGACAAAATGCATGCCTGAGTGTATAATTATATCAGGGAAGAAATTTCTGTATAGGAAGGGAGGGAGTCAGTTATGGAGGAAGTTCAAAAACTGATTCAGAATCTGCGGGATAAAAACCCGTGTGTGCGCAGCGGCGCAGCGTGGGCGCTGGGCGCTGCAAAGGACAGTTGTGCGGTGGAACCGCTGATTGAGGCACTCAAGGATGCTCACTGGGATGTGCGGCGTGGCGCAGCGATGGCGTTGGGGATGCTTAAGGATGCGCGGGCGGTTGATGCACTGATTGCTGCTTTGAAGGATGAGGACTGGGATGTGCGCTGGAGTGCAGCGTGGGCGCTGGGTGCGATCAAGGATGCGCGGGCGGTGGAACCGCTGATTGCGGCACTCAAGGATGAGCATGCTTGGGTGCGCTGTTATGCGGCTGAGGCGCTGGGAAAAATCGGTGATGCGCGGGCGGTTGATGCACTGATTAACGCACTGCAGGATGAGGATGCTGCGGTCCGGCGCAGCGCTGCCTGGGCACTTGGGACGCTCAAGGATATCCGGTCGGTAGAGTCGCTGATCGCCGTGCTGCGGGATGAGGACCCGGATGCCCGAGAGCGCGCCGCTTGGGCGCTGGTCAAGCTCGGGTCCCGGATCGTTGAGATGCTGATGACGGCAATGCGGCACAGTGACCCGACGGTCCGTCAGAGTGCTGCCTATGTGCTCCGCGCGGTGAAGGATGCCAATTCGTTTGAGTCGCTGATGAGTGCATTGCGGGATAATGATTCGGAACTGCGCGATCGGATTGCAGAGGCGCTGAACGCAATTGCTCAGATCAGGTAGGGCGGTTACGGCTGGGGAGTGCAGATTTTCTTATCCGAGCTGAAGGAGCAGCGGTGAGCAATATGATTTACTCCTTGAGTCCGGCGCGCGCCTGGGACTGGATGATCTGTTTCTGGGCGATGAAGAAGAGGATGACGAGTGGGATGATTGACAGCGTAGTTGCTGCCATCAGCAGGGTGTAGTTAGTGGACTGCTCACGGGAGAAGTATGCCAGTCCGACCTGCAGGGGACGGATATGATCGGAGTTGGTGACGATCAGTGGCCAGAAGAAGGAGTTCCAGCTGGAGATGACATTGAAGACGATGATCGTGGCGATCGGCGCCCGGCAAAGAGGAATAATAATCCGGAGGAGGATCTGAAGGGTGGAAAGGCCGTCAATTCTGGCGGCATCAAACAGGTCCTGCGGCAGCTGACGGATGTGCTGGCGCAGCAGGAAAATGGAGAAGATATTTACAATCCAGGGAACGATCATCGCCGCATAGGTGTCAATCCAGCCCAGCCGGTAGAGGATCATATAGGACGGGACAAGGTAGACCGGCAGGGGGATCATCATCAGAGCAAGCAGGAGCATAAACAGGACCTCCCGCCCCGGAAAGCGCAGCCGGGCAAAGGCATAGGCGGCCGGGATACCAGTGAAGAGGATGCCGGCAACCGACAGCAGGGTGATGAACACGGTGTTGCCCAGATAGCGCCAGAGCGGAATCTGGCGAAATACTTCAAGGTAGTTGCCGAACTGCCATTTTCCCGGTATCCAGGTAGGTGGGAATAAGAGTGCTTCAAGCGGTGTCTTGAGCGAAGTGACAACCATCCAGTAAAATGGCAGGAGCATGGAGACACTGCCCAGAATCAACAGGAGATGGACCGGCAGGTTGCGGATGGTTCTTTTAGCCATAATGCACCTTTTTCTCCAGAACCACCCGCTGGAGGAGGGTCAGGCAAAGGATGATGATGAAGGCAATAAAGGCAATTGCGGCACCGTAACCGAGGCGCCAGAGTTCAAAGGCGTTTTCATAGAAATAATACATCACCACCTTGGTCGTACCCAGTGGTCCGCCCGGCGGCGGTCCGGTCATGATCCAGACTTGGGCGAAGGTTTCAAAGGCGGCAATTGAGCTCATAATCAGAACATAGTAGGTTGTTGGCGAGAGCAGAGGCCAGGTGATTCTCCAGAAGGTTCGGAACCTGGAGGCGCCGTCAATTCTTGCCGCTTCATAATAGGTCTGGGGAATGTTCTGCAGACCGGCAAGGAAGAGGACTATGTTGTAGCCGAGTGCCTTCCAGATGCCCATCAGGACAAGCGAGATCAGGGCGACTGAGGGACCGCGCAGAGCATAGGGCAGATTATCGCCATGACTGCCCAGAATCAGCTGGAAGATACCCCGGGGGTCCTGAAGCCAGCGGATACCAGTGATGCCGGCAAGCGAAAGCAGGTAATTGAAGACGCCGCGTTCCGGATGGAGGAGCCATTTCCAGACAACCGAGACAGCGACAATTGAAGTGACCACCGGCAGATAGTAGATGGTGCGGTAAATACTCAAGCCGCGGATCCGCTGGTTGAGCAGCAGGGCGATGAAGAGGGAGAGAAATATTGTTGCCGGGACTTCAAAAACGATATACCAGCCGGTGTTTATAAGTGATCTGTAAAACATTGGGTCTTTGATGACCTCAAGATAATTACCCAGACCGACAAAGGCACGGGGACCAGCCATACCCCAGTCATACAGGCTCATCCGGACTGACAGCAGAATCGGGATTATGCGAAAGGCGATAAGAATGAGGAAGGCGGGCAGCAGCAGGAGGAGAGCATTGACCGCTTCACGGGCAGAGCGGGAAGGCATTAATTTGTATTTTAGACCGGCGTACGAGTGAGTCAATTATGCCGTCTCAAAGCCGGATTTGACTCCAAGCCATTCGAGAATAATCTATGTCTTATCCAGGAGGAACACGATGAGCAGGAAATTGATGCCCGTAATAATATTGAGTGTCATTTTTCTGACCGGCTGTGGTGGACCGAAGTCAACTGCCTCCTGCCAGCAGAATCTGCCTGCGACTAAAGGTAGACCGGTGCTGGTACTCACCAGTCCCAATTTTGCTGATGGGGAGACGATTCCCCGGAAATTCACCGGCGATGGCGAGGATGTTTCGCCTGAACTGCGCTGGGATAATGTGCCTTCCGGGACCAGAAGCTTTGCTTTAATCTGTTCTGACCCGGATGCACCGCTGGGCACATTCATTCACTGGGTGATATATGACCTGCCCGCAGATGTCCGGCACCTGCCTGAGGGAATGCCGAAAACGGGCGTGCTGGATAATGGTGCCCGACAGGGGGTGAACGGTTTCCGCAACATCGGCTACAACGGACCCAAACCGCCACCCGGCAGACCGCACCGGTATATTTTCCGGCTTTATGCCTTGGATACCATTTTCGGTGCCGAACCGGGAATTTCTGCCGGCAGGCTCGCCGGAATGATGGAGAATCATATCATTGCAACCGCTGAATTGACAAGAATTTATGGGAAGTAGTTATAAAGAAAAATATCCCCAGCTTGCAGAACTTAACCGGGATTTTCTGATTTCAATCCTTGAGGATGCAGCAAAAAACTGGCTGGCGCATGACGGGTTGTGGTTTCAGGGAGTGGAGCGCAGGTTCGGCATGGAAACGGCGATTGAGATTGATGCTGAGGCGTGGCGGCAGTTCAGTGCAATTGAGGCAAAGCGGATTATGGAGCGGCACGGCATTGCGCCGGGAAACGGAATTTCCGGTCTTGCCAAGGCACTGGGTTTCCGGCTCTATGCCTTTATCAACCGGCAGGAGATCACCGAGCAGACCCAGAACCGGCTGGTGTTTACGATGAAGGAGTGCCGGGTGCAGGTAGCGCGCAGGCGCAAGGGGCTTGATGACTTTCCCTGCAAAACTGTCGGTCTGGTTGAATATGAGTGGTTTGCCAGAACAGTTGATGAGCGGATACAGACCCGTTGTCTTTTCTGCCCGCCGGACCGGCATCCTGATGATGCCTGGTGTTCCTGGGAGTTTGTGATTAAATGAACCGAGCGTCGGAAACCGGTTCCTCCAGACGCTACACGATGCGGGATGTGCCGGCAGCGGAACGCCCCCGGGAACGGCTGGTGCGCTATGGTGCGGACAAGCTTTCCGGTGAGGAGCTGCTGGCGGTCCTGATCAGCCGGGGGACTTCCGGTGTGCCGGTGCGGGAGATTGCCCATGAGCTTCTGGTGCGGTTCGGCTCGGTGGCGCGGATTGCGGAGGCAAGCATTGAGGAGCTGAAGCGGGTGCCGGGCATCGGTCTGGCAAAGGCCTGTCAGCTCAAGGCGGCATTTGAGCTGGCACGGCGATACTTGGAAAGTCAGGTTCCGGAGCAGCGGCTGGAACTTGTCTCACCCGAGGCGGTGGTAAAACTGCTGCTGCCGCGCCTGATTGAGAAGAAAAAGGAGTGCTTCTTTACCGTGCTGCTTGACGCCCGGAACCGGCACATCCGGACCGAACAGGTCTCGGTCGGCAGTCTGGACACCACCCTTGCCCATCCGCGTGAGGTGTTTGATGCGGCGGTCCATGACCATGCACCGGCGATAATTCTGGTGCACAATCACCCTTCCGGGGACCCGACACCTTCAGATGAGGATATCAGGTTGACGAAACGGCTGGTGGAGGCGGGCAAGCTCCTGGGAATCAGGGTTCAGGACCACATAATCATTGCCGGCAGTTCCTATTACAGCTTCCGGAGTCGCGGACTGCTGTAGAGCCCGGGCTTCAGTCTTCCTCAGGCGGGGGCCAGACCGCCATACAGGCAGGGTTGGCGCAGCGCAGGGTTTCTGCCCGGCAGGCTTTGAGACAGCGGGGGCAGGAGGCGCTGCTGACCCTGCCATCCGGCTCCAGATAAGCCTCTTCCTCCCAGTTGTAATTGCACTTTTCACAGAAATAGCCGGCAAGGGTTTCATTACGATTGCAGGAGGGGCAGCGGCAGCGATTGCTCATACAATAGAATGATAATTTTATTGTCCCAGCATGTCAATGACGACGGAATGAATGAAAGCTTGACAGAAAAATCAAGTTTTTATAAAATACAGCTGGCTGCGGTGAGGATAAATTAAAAAGGAGGAAAAATGAACACCAGTAAAGTAAAGATCACCGCAGGGTTGTTGATTCTGATGCTTGCCGGACAGACCGCAGGTTCACGCTGGTTTTATTTCCCTACCCCCCCTGGTGTTATACCGGACCGGGTTCGGCACTGACCTACGGGAAAAGGTGGGATGAGCAGTTTGGTAAAATTTTTCTCCTCTGCACAGACTATCAAAGCGGACGGTATCGGTTCTTTAGGGCACCGGCATATTTTGATTACAACGGACAGACCGTCTTCTTGAACTGGCAGGAACTGAAGCCACCGCCCGTTGCCAGCCCAATTCCACCGGCAGATGCTGCACTGTGCTATATGGGTAATCCAGTAAGCTCGGAAGAAAAGGTTCTGGCGGTATTTTCTGGTGACCGGTATCTCTGGAGTTATGATGTGCCAAGTGATACTTGGTATCAGGAGATACCGATTGGCGGAAGTGATTCGCCGGGTGCTGGAGCGAGTCTGAAGTTTGGAGGGTTTCGAGTGAAAGAGGGAATTCCCGTCAATACCTTCTACCTGATAAAAGGGGGCAGAAGTTGTGAATTTATGGTTTACAATCGGCCTTATGTTCCGGCAAAGGGTGGTTACCCGTCGTTCCCATACTGGGAACTACTTGCTCCATTCATGGGCGGTCAGGGATTCCATGCTGGTGCAGATCTGGCGATGTATCATCCTGATCCTTATAAAATTCCGGCACCGGACACGATTTTTGCGATGAGGGGAGATGGAATATATTTCGGACTTTACCGGATCAGCCAGAATTGTTGGGAGCTGAGAGATAGTATCCTTGACGATGGTGCGTATGCCGGAGGTGCGTTGGTTTCTCATCCGCGCTGGGGTGATATCCGTGATGATGATCCGCCGTTTGAGGAGGGGCCTTCATATTCTGTCAATTCCATCCTGCACTGCTTCCGGGGGGAGAACAGGGAGGGAAAACCCACTTATGACTTTGACTGTTATGATGTCTATTCTTCTGGCAGCGAGCGTTGGAACGGTGATGCGCCCAATCCTGTTTATAAAGTAAGTTCCGGTTCTGATCTCTGTTTTGGCGGAATCTGGTATCGCTACAACGGACAGATTCGGTTTAAAGAATGTATCTGGGCAAGTTTCGGCGGGAAAATGCCGGTGCCCAACTGGTATATCGGGATTCACTACCGTAATCCGTTTCTCTGGGAGCAAAACTCTGAACCAGGAGGTTCCCAGTCGGCGATAGCACCGGTCAGGGAGGACGGCAGGATTAAAGTTCTGCCATCGGTTGCCCGGGATGACATTTTATTTCAGTTGTCCGGCACCGGCACTGGTGAAGTTTGTATTTATTCCGGTTCCGGACAGCTGGTGCGTCATTTACAGCTGAATTCCGGGAGTGTCACCTGGGATCTCAAGACAGAGGATGGCAAGAAGGTGCCTGCCGGTGTCTACATCTATCAGGTGCAAGCCGGCGGGAAAGAGACAAGAGGAAAGTTAACCATCAGGAGGTAATGAAATGAACCCTCACCGCAGCCTTTTTATTTTCATTGCTGTAATTTTTTATCGGATTTCAGCATTACCCGCCCCCCTGCCGGCTCAGCCTTTTAAACTGCTTTATCTTCCGGATTCGCTCGGTGGCTGTGCCGATTTTGGCACACCGTTTTATAACCCGAGAACAAATGAGGTTTATGTCTGGTCCGGACGGGCAGGAAACCTCGGGGTTCTTGACGCTTCTACGGGCGAACGGAAGCGTCCCTGGGTGTTGGATCCTCCTTATTATCTTACCTGGAATCAGTTTGCCCTCAATCCGGTAACGAACCGGATGTATACCGCCCGGACTTATGGTGGCAGGCGTGATGATGACACATTTGCAGTTGTATATGACTGTTCAACCCGCAGCCCGGTTGAAACACTTTTTGTTAACAGGAACGGCATGGAGTTTCAGAGTAATTATCTTTCAGTGAATACCGCCTCAGATCAGTTCTTCTGGAGTGTCAGTCTGGGCGGGGTGAATCGGACATACATATTTGATGCCCAGACCGGCGAGTTGAGAAAAATCGGCCCGGCAGGACCGTTTATTCAGCATCCCTGCCGGCCGGTTGCCTATCAGGGTCATTATTCATATTCAATCACAGTCTGGGATTGCACCACCGATTCAATTATTGATTCTATCGCTGCGCCCCCGGGATTCCGTCGTTTCAACTTTTTGGTCTCGATGATTGCTCCGGATTCGGAGTTGCTGTTTGTTGCCGGAGATTCAGAGTGGATGATCGCACAACATTTATTTGTGATCAGCTGTCGCAACAATCAAATCATCGGCCGGCTCAGGTTTGCTGACCAGCTGGCATCATGGGCGTGTTGTGATTACAATCCATTCAACAATAAGCTCTATGTTGCGACTAACACGAAAACATTTGTGATTGACCCGGTCAGGTGCCAGATTGTTGATTCGCTGGGGGATAGGGGCGCGTTGTATTACAATCCGGTGCACAATCTTCTGTTCCGAGCTACGGTGGCAAGTGATTTTATTGATGTTTTTGATGGTGCTACCAATCAGCTGGTCGCTCAGATTCAGGCACCGGGCAGCGATGGAGTGATGATTCCGGAAGTTGACAAACTGTTTCTTAGAGAGGGAGGGGGTAATATTGTGATGGTTGACTGTTGCCGCCTGCAGCTGGAACGGTATTTCAAAATGGGTTATGGGAATCAGGCGCTGACCCTGAACCCCAATACAGAACGGCTTTATGTAAACGATGTCATGAGGGATACGATGTCCTCAATTCTGGTGGTATACGACGCCCATACGCTCCAGCCGCTGGGTGTCCGGGATTACCGGCATCAAGTTGATCCGGCTGAATGGTTTTACGACCTCTGTCCCGCACCTCCGGAGAACAAAATCTATCTGACTTCGGGCAAGGGGCTGGGGGTTTATGTTATAAATGGCGAACAGGATTCGCTGATTCATCTTATCCCCTGCGATGCGGGCGGACATCAGCTGGTTTACAGCTGGCGGTCTAACCGGATGTTTGTCTGTCCGTTTACCCAGTCGGGCTATCTTCACATCATTGACTGTGCTGATGACCGGGTTGTCGCCAGTTACTGGATTGACGAAGGACCGGTTGACGGCTATCTTAATTCTTTTAATGAACTGCTTTATTGCCCCACCGGCACCAACCCCTCCTTTCTCTGTCTGTTTGACACCTGTGGTACGATGCTGAAGCGGATCCGGGGCTTGGGTAATCCGGTTGTCTTTCGCAACCGGAGTGATATTCATCAGGTATATATTGCCGCTCACCAGGATACCTGCTTGTATGTCTTTGACCCTTCACTTGTCAATGTGATTGACACTGTTCAGAATGTCCCTGTTTACGAGCGTAACTTTGCCTATTATGACTCCATTGATGATCGCATTTACTACCCAGCTGGTAATCCGCTGCGAATGCTGGTGATTGACTGCGGGTTGAACAAGGTGGTAGATTCAATAATGTTTCCTCCAGATTATGGCAACGACAATTTTGCGATTTTTTACGATATCGGATTCTGGAATCCGGTGTCAAACCGGTTGTATTGGCTGGGCAGTATCATTGATTGCCGGACGAACCGGATTATTGCTGAGATTCCGGTGCTGGCGCCTACCAGAACAGCCTGGAATGAAGCCGATAATATCGTTTTTGTCAATGACCACTGGCGGGCAAAGGTAGTGGCGGTAAGGGATAATCTGATTGGCTGTGATGAAAGGGGCACCGATGATATTATTAGCAGCGTCGCACTGCTCTTACCATCTCTGGGTAATAGGTTCGTCCGGGGTCCGGGCATTACCGGTGAAATAAGGGTATTTGATGCTGCCGGAAGGGCGGTGAAAAATATCAGACCAAAACAGCAGGTATTTGATGCCCGGAGTTTTGTGCCCGGAATTTACTTTGCGACTGCGACCGGATTTGACGGCACCCGCAGGGTGCAGAAGTTTACTGTCATCAGATAAGGGTTTAATCACTGATCCCCGGTTGCCGGATAACTGAGCAACCCGGTGTTGTCACAGCCGATAATTGGATGTGAAAAAACTGCCTTGCCTTTCCGGTTTCGAAGTTTAAACTGTTAATGAATGAAGAAGGTGCTGGTAACAGGCTCTGGCGGGCTTTTGGGCAGGGAGCTGATGCGTTTTCTTGAAGCAACGGGTGAACCGGTTACCGGCTGGGACCTGCCGGAGCATGATATTACCCGGATTGAGGAGTGTATTAACGCCATCCACGAGGAAAATCCGGAGGTGATCTTTCATCTCGCCGCCTGGACCGATGTTGACGGCTGTGAGGCGGAGCCGGCGCGGGCGCTGGCGGTAAATTTTCAGGGGACCTGGGCGGTGGCGCTCGGTGCGGCGGAAACAGGGTGTAAACTGGTGTATTTATCAACCGATTATGTTTTTGATGGCAGGAAGCGGAAACCCTACCGGGAGAGCGACAAGCCCAATCCGCTTTCGGTCTACGGCAGAAGCAAATACCTGGGGGAGCAGGTGGTGATGAAGAACTGCCGGCGGTATTTTATTGTCCGGACGAGCCGGCTTTTCGGCCGACACGGCAGAAATTTTGTCAATACGATTCTCAGCCGGGCAAAGGTGGACGATGAGCTGCGGGTGGTCAATGACCAGACCGGTTCGCCGACCTATGCGAAAGATCTGTGTCTGCCACTGGTGCGGCTTGCTCGCTCCGAACATTACGGTATCTATCATCTGACCAATTCCGGTCAGTGCACTTGGTTCGAGTTTGCCCGGGAGATTGTCAGGCTTGCCGGCTTGAACTGCGAGGTCATACCGATTACGACCGCCGAAAGCGGGCGCCGGGCACCAAGGCCCGCATATTCGGTGCTGGACAATCATCATTACCGGCGCCGGTTCGGTTTGGAGTTGAGACCCTGGCAGGAGGCATTAAGGAGTTATCTGGATGAGATACAGGCAGCCGAAACTGGCGGTTGACTGCATAATCCGGCTACAGGACCGGGTGGTGCTGATTTACCGACGTAATGAGCCGAAGGGCTGGGCACTGCCGGGCGGTTTTGTGAACTACGGCGAGACGGTGGAGCAGGCGGTGGTGCGGGAGGTCCGGGAGGAAACCGATCTGGAGCTGGATAATCTCCAGCAGTTTCATGTCTATTCTGATCCGAAGCGGGATCCGCGCGGGCATTGCGTTTCAGTGGTCTTTACCGCTGAGGGCAGAGGTGAACCCCGTGCCGGTGATGATGCGGGTAAAGTCATGCTGCTGGAGCTGGACCAGCTGGATGAAGTTAATTTAGTTTTTGACCACCGGCAGATTCTTGAGGATTACCGTCGGCGGTGCGGTGCTAATCCGGATAGGCGTTAAGCTGCTTTGCCCATTTGTTGAGCTGCTGGCGCCGGGTGTTGTCATCTTCGGGCAAAACCAGCGGCCGGCCGCGAGCGTCAATTATCACTCCGGATAATCCGCCTTCCACTTCTGCTTCAACGGTCTTACCCGAGCCGGCACCGACATCAAACCCCCGCTCTGGAGTGATCACTGCCTTTGCTTTTTCACCTACCGGGAGTGGCAGGCACTGAATGTCACCGAAGTTAACCTTTGCCTCCAGTGTTTCTCCATTATTCTTGATTATCCTGACATGAACACAGGTTTTGCCTTCCTTGCCCTGGCCCGCCGGTGCGATGCTCGTGCCGAGGTGAATCAGACAGTCTTTTTCAAAGACTTCCTGTGCCGCCTCCGAATGGACTTCAGTCAGCACCCCGAGATGAGGCATCATGAAGATGGAGTCGACGGTGAGCCGGGTGACTCCTTCGGGTTGAAATGCGTCCAAAAGCATCATTGCCGCCTGCGCCCGGCGCGGGGCATGGGAAAGAGCACCGCCGGAGCCGACGATCAGCGCCAGTTCCATCATATTGACAAGCGTTTCACCGGTGCGCGCCTGCGCAAAGGCATCGGAAATGGTTCGCTCCTGCTGGACACCCTTGAGTCCGACCGCCATCGATTTGTGGTGTTGAAGTGCCAGACGCAGGGCTTCGCGGGCAATTGCCTGCTCCAGCTTCAGGTCCTCCAAAGTTGAAGGAATAGTAGTAGGCCGGATCATCTTGTTGCGAATCCGGTTCCGGACCTCGCTTGTCGGGATGTCGAGGGGCAGCCAGCGGATGATGTTCCTTTCTCCGGCTTCAGCCAGCACATTGGAGACGGAATAGGACATTCCGAGGTTGGCGGAGACGGTGCGGTTGAAGATGCCCTGAAATACGCTGAAGACATCGGTGGTGGCACCGCCGATGTCCACCCCCAGAACTGCAATCCCCTGACTCTTGCCGATGTTTTCAATCAGCAGTCCGACCGCACCCGGTGTGGGCATGATCGGGACATCGGTCCATTCCATCAGTTTCCGGTAGCCGGGTGCGTGTGCCATCACATGTTCCATGAACAGGTCATGGATCTTGTGCCGTGCTGGTCCGAGATTTTCCCGCTCAAGCACGGGCCGGATGTTTTCCACAATCACCAGACTGGTTTTATCCTTCAATGTCTTGAGAACCAGCTCCCGGGCGTCCTTGTTGCCGGCATAGATAACCGGCAGGTTGTAGCCGATACCGAAACGGGGTTTGGGATCGGCCGCGGCGATCAGTTCTGCCAGTTCTACAACATGGGAAACGGTGCCGCCATCAACCCCGCCGGAGAGCAGAATCATGTCCGGCCGGAGGGTCCGGATGCGCTCGATCTTTTCGTGAGGAAGCCGGCCGTCGTTGGAGGCGATGACATCCATGACGATGGCGCCGGCACCCAGCGCTGCCCGCGCCGCACTCTCTCCGGTCATCGTGAGTACGACACCGGCAACCATCATCTGCAAGCCGCCACCAGCTGAGGAGGTGGAAATGTAGATGTCGGTTCCTTCCTTTTCACTCGCTTTGGGTTTGTAGATGCCTTCACCCTTGACCAGTTTAACACCCGAAAGTTCTTCCACCTCCATCACCGAATTGAGCACACCTTTGGTTACATCTTCAAACGGGGCTTCGACTGTCGTCGGCGCCTCGCCCCGGACGATCAGCCGGTATTCACTGCCCCGTTTCTCAATCAGAATTGCCTTGGTGGTAGTGGAGCCACAGTCAGTGGCAAGGATACGGGTAATCTTTGTTTTATCAAACTTTGGTTTGTCCATTTTCACCCTCACTTTCAGTTTTAGGCTTTCGGCGTTCCTCTTCCAGCTGTTCAATCGTCTGAATCAGAATTTCAATGTTATTGCGGTCCTCTAACAGGGCGGCAATTTCGTCATACTGGTGGAAGGGAAACAGCGCCATGATGATTGGCTGAAAAAAAACCATCAGCTGGGAGCCGACAAAGGAAAGTGGTTTGGTTGATTCCAGGAGGACAACTGCCACCGGCGTAAGCCGGAGCTCGACCGTCTTGCGGGCGATTCGGGTCAGAATCTCAGTCTTGCGTTCGGGGGTAATATCAGAGGCAAACATCTATTCCTGATAGTTGACATCCAGCAATCTTGACGCCCGTGCCTCATCAAGCCGGCGCACCGGAGTGGTGTGGGGAGCATTGTGGAGAATTTCCGGTTGCGTCCGGGCTTCTTCAGCGATCTGTTTCATTGTCCTGATAAATTCATCGAGTGATTCCCGGGATTCGGTTTCGGTCGGTTCAATCATTAGTGCCTCCGGTACGATCAACGGAAAGTAGACGGTGGGTGCATGCAGGCCGAAATCAAGCAGCCGTTTCGCCACATCCAGCGTCCGGACGCCGTGCTGTTTGAGGTTGTTGCCGGAAAAGACCACTTCATGCAGGGACCGCCGGGCGTAGGGAAGTTCATAAATTCCTTCCAGTTCACGGCGGATGTAGTTGGCGTTGAGCACCGCACATTCGGCGACCCGCTTCAGACCTTCGGCACCGAGCATGCGGATGTAGGTGTAGGCGCGGACCAGAACCAAAAACTGGCCCAGGGAACCCAGAACCCTGCCGATAGAATCAGGACGGTCATATTCCAGCCTGTAACCCTTTTCGCCTTTGACAATTACCGGCCGGGGCAGAAATGGCTCTAGGTGTTTTTTGACTGCAACCGGTCCGGCACCCGGTCCGCCCCCACCGTGCGGAGTGGAGAAGGTTTTGTGCAGATTGATGTGCATCAGATCAAACCCGGCATCAGCCGGGCGGTGAATTCCTAGATAGGCGTTGAGGTTGGCACCATCAAGATAGACGAGCGCACCCTGTTCGTGCATGATTTCACAAATCCGTTTGATCTCCGACTCAAACAGTCCGAGGGTGTTGGGATTGGTCACCATCAGGCAGGCGACACAGCTGTTGCAGGTACGCACCAGTTCCTGCGGGTCAATCAGTCCTTGGTCATTGGATTTGATCTGGACCGCCTGAAATCCGGAAAGCACTACTGAAGCGGGGTTGGTGCCGTGTGCCGAGTCGGGCACAAGCACAAGATTACGGTTCTCGCCATTTTTTTCAAAATACTTGCGTACCATCATGATGCCGGTGAGTTCACCGTGGGCACCGGCAGCGGGCTGCAAGGTTACAGCATCAAATCCGGTAATCTCCTTCAGAAATTCTCCGAGTTCAAACATCAGCTGGAGCGCACCCTGAATCAGCGTTTCCGGTTCGTAGGGATGAAGGCTGGTAAAGCCGGGTAACCTGCTGGTCAGTTCGTTGACTTTGGGGTTGTATTTCATCGTGCAGGAGCCCAGCGGATAGAAACCTTTATCTACATGGTGGTTCAGCGTGGAGAGCCGGGTGAAATGGCGGATGATGTCAATTTCCGACAGTTCGGGGAGGCGATTATCAGCCCGAACCATATCAGAACCGAAGACGGCAGCCGGGTCAATTGCAGGAACATCAAGCTCCGGCAGAGACCAGGCGCATCTGCCCGGACAGGAAAGTTCAAAGAGCGATTTTTCCGGTTTCATTTCTTCCTCATACTGGTGATCAGCCGGTCAATCGACCGGTCATAGGTTCTTTCTGCTTCCGGGGAAAAGAAGCAGCCGGGAATTTCCCCGTGCTGACGGTGATAGGCGACACATTCACAGCAGCGTCCTTTCCGCGCGCACGGTTCATAGGTGCAGGTGCAATTTTTGCGGTTTGCCTTCAGGTTACATTCCATAGTTGCTCCTGAACTTTTTGATGAATGATAGATACTGATCAAGTTCCTGACGGGTGCGTTTTTCCGTGACCGCAACGAGCAGCCGGTTCTGCCACTGCGGGTTGAACTGCCCGAGATCAACTCCAGGGAGAATTCCCTTCTGGACACCGGCGGCGATAATTTCATCTGCCGGGGCAGGGGTTTCAACGACAAATTCCTTAAAGCAGGGGGCAGAGGCGGGCAGCTTAAAGCCCGGAATTCCTGCAATAGCAGTGGCAAGATATGTTGTCTTTGCCAGACACTGCCGGGCAACCTCCTTAATTCCCTCTTTGCCCATCCAGGCAAGATAAACGGTGGCAGCCAGTGCACACAGCGCCTGATTGGTGCAGATGTTGGAGGTGGCACGTTCGCGCCGGATATGCTGTTCCCGAGTCTGAAGCGCCAGCACATAGCCAGTTCTGCCTTCAACATCAACTGTGCGGGCGGCAATCCTGCCCGGCATATGACGGATGTATTTCTTCTTGGCAGTCAAAATTCCGAGATATGGTCCGCCTAGGGAAAGGGGAATACCCAGCCCCTGACCTTCTGCGACCGCAATGTCGGCATCATAGGCGCCGGGTGGTTGAAGGATACCGAGGGATATCGGGTCAACGGCAACAATAAGCAGTCCACCAGTTTCGTGAATCAGCCGGCCGATTTCCTGAACCGGTTCCAGCGCGCCGAAGAAATTCGGATGCTGAATGATCACTGCCGCGGTATCGGTGTTGAGCAGTTTCTGGAGTGCATTGAGATCGGTGAGCAGGTTATTGTCCGGAATGGCGACAATCGGGACATTCAAGCCATGGGCATAGGTGTTAATCACCTCCCGGTAAACCGGATTGACAGTATTACTGACGAGCACCTGAGCACGACCGGTAATGTCCCGTGCCATGTGAACTGTCTCCGCGAGGGCAGAGGCGCAGTCATACATGGAGGCATTGGCAACCTCCATTTCAAACAACCGGCAGACAAGGGACTGGAATTCATAGATTGACTGGAGTGTCCCCTGACTGACTTCAGCCTGATAGGGGGTATACGCGGTATAGAATTCAGGCCGGGAGATGATCGTATCGATAAGTGCCGGCCGGTAATGGTCATAGGCACCTGCCCCGGCAAAACAGACCAGCTGGTCCGTGCCGGCGTTGAGGCTGGCGAGCCGGCTGAGTTCGCTGATTACTTCGGGTTCGGAAAGAGGTCGGGGAAGGTTAAACCGGTGCCGGTATTTGAGTTCTTCCGGGATAGTGTCAAAAAGTTCCTCAATGTTTTTAACGCCGATGCGGTCCAGCATCTGGCGAATATCTTCCGGAGTATGGGGCGTGTAATTCAATGATGCTCCGATCTTTTTACCAGTTCGGCGTAGGCGGTATGGTCCAGCAGGCTGTTGATCTCTTCCGGGTTGGAGATTTTAATCCGGCAGAGCCAGCCCTGACCATACGGATCACGGTTGACCATTGCCGGCGCCTCGCCTTCCGCCTTGTGGATTTGAGTATTGGCTTCAATTACTTCTCCCGAGAGTGGGGCGTAAATATCCGATGTTGCCTTGACCGCTTCGATAAAGCCGATCGGATCGTTCTGTCTGACCGTTTTGCCGAGCGCGGTGATTTCCACGTAGACAACATCGGAAAGTTCGTGCTGAGCGAAATCGGTAATTCCCACAGTGGCAATATTGCCTTCAATTCTTACCCACTCGTGGGTTTTTGTATATTTCAGATCCTCGGGAATTTGTGCCATTTATATCCTCCTTATTTCTTTCTTGAGCCGGATTTGTAAAATGGTGGGGGAACTACAACCGCTCTTGCCCGGTGGTTGCGGATTTCTATCGTCAGCTCGGTCCCGGATGATGAAAACTGCCGCTGGACATAGGCAAGGGCGATTCCCTTGTTCAGCGAAGGGGACATCGTCCCTGAGGTCGTAATGCCAATCTGATTGCCATCGGCAAAGACCGGCAGGTGGGGGCGGGGAATTGCTTTTTCCAGCATCTCCAGGCAGACGAGACGGCGTGCCGGTTTTTCCCGTGCCACCTGCTTTAATACCTCGGAACCGATAAATCCCCCCGGCTTATCCAGCTTAACGACGAAGCCGAGTCCGGCTTCGAGCGGGTTGGTGGTCTGGTCAATGTCATTGCCGTAGAGACAGTATTTCATTTCTAGCCGTAGGGTGTCACGGGCACCAAGTCCGATCGGTTCAATTTCAAACTCCCTGCCTGCTTCCATCAGTGCATCCCAGACTGCAAGTGCGTTTCGTGCGGGGATATAGAGTTCAAATCCGTCTTCCCCGGTATAGCCGGTACGGGAGATGAGGCAGTCAATGCCAGCAATTTTGCCTTCGGCTGCCCAGTAGAACCCTACAGGTGCAAGATTAATTGAGCAGATTTTCTGCAAACAGGGTTCGGCTTTTGGTCCCTGAATCGCCAGCTGTGCCACAGCTTCCGTAATGTTTTCAATCCGGACATCGCCGTTGCAGTGTTCAAGCAGCCACCGGGTATCCTTTTCATTATTGGCGCCGTTGACTACGAGTAGATAGTGATCTGGCAGGCGGTAAACTACCAGATCGTCGACAATTCCCCCGTCGGGATAACACATGATTGAATACTGTGCCTGATAAACCGCCAATGTTGATGCATCGTTAGTGGTCATATGATTGATAAACCGGAGTGCGTCGCTTCCCGAGATGCGGATTCTGCCCATATGAGAAACATCAAATACACCTACTTTCGTGCGCACGTGGTGATGTTCGGGGATTATGCCCTTAAATTGAACGGGTAGATGATAGCCGGCAAACTCGACGATTTTGCCGCCGGCACTCAGATGACGCGGATAGAATGGAGTCTGTTTTATCATGGACAGATATCTTAATCGTAACGGTCAGAAAAGTCAAGAAAATGCGATTTGACACGAGCCCCAGAAACAATAAGATAAGAGGAATTAATGCTGCTCTTGATAATCCAGCTCCTCGTGAGTCAGATTGGAGGAGGAGAAATACGCGCAGTATATTTTGCCGCCGACAGTCTGGGGAGAAAACTTGTGGACTTTCTTGATGGTGCGACTGTTTCAATCGACTACTGCTTTTACAATTCGTCCCGGAGTGATGTAGTTCAGGCGCTGATTCGGGCACACGGCCGCGGGGTCCGGGTACGGGTGATTACTGATGACAGCCGGATGGATGATGAGTGGGTAATGCAGCTGCGCCATTCCGGAATCACCGTCTGGTCCGATTCCGGTTTCCCCGGGGCCGGCTTTTACATGCACAACAAGTTTGCTGTGCGCGATCTGGCTGATGATGATAGCTTGAATGATCTGCTATGGACCGGTTCCTATAACCCCAATCAGGATGAACTCAATGCCGATTTTGCGATTGAAATTGCTCATTCCGGCATTGCCCGGGCATATCTTGATGAATTTAATCAGATGTGGGGTTCATCAGGCGGTCTGCCAGTCCGGGACAGTGCCCGGTTTCACAGCCGGAAGCAGGATGTTTTGACTGCCCACCGTTTTATGGTTGAAGGTTGCCCAGTATATGTCTATTTTGCACCTCAGGACCGGGTGGTTGATTCCATCACCGACTTAGTCCGACAAGCACGCCAGGAGGTCTTCTTTGCCATCTTTTCCTTTACCTATCAGTCATTGGGGACGGCGATGATTGAACGCCGGCAGAATGGGATTACGGTCCTAGGCGTCATTGACAAATCCGGGGCAAATGACCCTGCTTCTCAGTATCCGGTGCTCAAGAGCAGCGGTATCCCGGTACTGATTGATTCGGTGCCGTTCGGCAGCAAGGTCCTGCACGAAAAGGTAATGATCCTTGACCGGTCACGAGTTGTTGCCGGTTCTGCCAACTGGTCCAATAACGCCAATTTCAACAATGACGAGAATGTGCTTTTTATTTTCAGCTCGAATGTTGCCAAGCGGTTCTATCCCGAGCTGATAGTCCGGTATCGGGAAAGTGGGGGGGCACTGCCCCCAGGGATCAGGGAAGGAGAGAAAGAAAGACCGGTGATTCGGTTCTGGCGGGCAAGGAGCAGATTCCGTTCTGCCCTCGGAGACGTTATTTATGATTCTGCAGGCAGAAGAATTGCGCCGGGGGGGATCATGACTTCCGGTTTGTATTTTCAGCTGGCACCGGATAGTGGTAGTTTCCGGCTTGTCTTTCTACATTAGAGTTTGTTAATATTCCGAACAATTTTCTGCTAAAACTGCTCCGGCAGGACATAGAAAAACATGGTAAACACTGGACCCGAAATGAATGGGGCAAATTAAATTTGACTTCTCTGCACCCGGATATATAATTAATATCAATCTAAATTACGATGGCTCGGTCAAAGTCACCAAGTTTTATAACCAAAAAGGAGTTCAAGGTGAGAAATGTCCGTTATTTGATCATTGCTGTCGTACTGCTGTCGGCGTTAATTTTTTTCACCCCGGCAGTGCAGGCACGGCAGATGATTGTCCGGGTCGATGTGCCGGACTATCCCACGCTTTATCAGCATATTCCCTTCAAGGGAACTTCAGTTGAAATTGCCGGCGCCCAACCCGGTAAGTCCTATGACCTGCTGCTGGATGAAAGTGATCTGCCGCTGGTGCTCAATTCCGGGCTCAAGTCCACAGTTGTAGTGGCAGACCTTGAGGCACAGAAGCGGGAGGCGATGGCGTTCGGATTTTACTGCTCCTACGATTCGCTCGTATCGATTATGCGTAACTGGGCAGCAAATTATCCCTCGATCTGCCGGCTGGAGTCAATCGGTCAGACTTATCAGGGGCGCTGGATTTACGGAGTCAAAATTTCAGATAATGTGCATCTGGATGAGGATGAGCCCGAGGTACTGCTGGAGGCGATGCACCATTCCCGGGAATGGGCAACACCGCAGGCGGCAAGGTATTTTGCTGATACGATTCTGCGAAACTACACAACCAATCCCGCTTTTCAGAATTTTGTGGACAATCACGAGCTTTGGGTTTTCCCGGTTATAAATGTTGACGGTTATGTCTATGACTATCCCAGCCAGCGCAGCTGGCGCAAGAACCGTCAGCCCTACGGTTCGGCAATCGGCTGTGATCCGAACCGGGATTACAACGGTGCCTGCAATGGTTCCAGAATGGCAGACTGGGGAGCGCTAGTTCCTGGTTCACGGTCTTCACACCTGCCTTCGGATGAAACATTCATGGGCGGATATGGTGCTTGGGGTTATGAGGTGAATGCTTTGTGTAACTTCTTTAAACAGCGGACATTTCTGGCGGATATTTCTCTGCATTCATATTCTGAACTGGTGCTCTGGCCCTATGGAAATGGCGAGACACCACCGGACAATAATATCTTTGTCAGCCTTGGTCAGAGGATGGCACAGCAGATGCAGAAGCTCTCCGGAGGAACTTATACCCCCGAGCCTTCAAGTGAGCTTTACCCGACTGCCGGCGGTTCAATCGACTGGATGTATGGCTGGGCACGGCATATTGGCGGTTTTCCCTGTCTTTCCTATGTCTTTGAAATCGGGACAGCATTCTATCAGCAGACGAGCCAGCTGGATGCGATTCAGCGCGAGGTGTTCAAGGGTATCTGGTATCTCTTTACCCGTGCGGACTCAATTGGTGAGGTGTTGGAAGGTATGGTGCCCAGACCGATTCTGGCGGTGATGGATTCAAATTCTACCGGCACATTTACTGTGCACTGGACTCCGATTCGACCTGAGCACAATCATCCGGAGAAGTGGGAGCTGGAGGAGCTGAGCGGTTTGAGTGTTGTGGCCGAGGATTTTGAGTCCGGTTCTGCCCGCTGGATCCTGCAGGGTGCTTCACTGTCAACAACACAGAAGCATGCTGGTAATTACAGTGTGTCACTGGGGACGGGAAACAACATTTCTAATTATGCGATGACCGCTGATCCTTATCCGGTTCAGCCCGGTGACAGTGTGATTTACTGGATCTGGTATAATACCGAAGCAAACTATGATGTGGTGGTGACCGAAGTATCGCTGGAAGGCAAGGAGTGGATTCAGCTGCACAATCGTTATGACGGCAATTCCGGGGGGTGGCTACGTAAGGCTTATTCACTTGACCCATGGGCAGGAAAATCGGTCTACATCCGGTTCCGGTATATGACGGATGATAATACATTGGGCAGCGGGGTGTATGTTGACGATGTTTATCCGGTGCCGTCATTTGCCAGTCGCCGGCTGATTGCCAGTAATATTACCGATACGATGTATGAGGTTACGGTTGCTGAACCCGGTCAATACTGGTATCGGGTACGGGGTTATAATTCCCCTTGGGGCTGGGGTGATTACGGACCGCTGGAGGATATTATCGTCACCGGCACCGGTGTGACAAGCGAGCCGGGTAAATCTATGAAAACCAGTTTGATGGTCGTCGGGCCAAATCCCGCACGCAACGGAGTGTGGTTCGAAGTGACGCTGGCAAATACCAGCAGTGCTGAATTGACAGTATTTGATGCCACCGGTAGAGCGGTGAGAACTATCTTTACTGGTAATATCCCTGCGGGTGAACATCGTTTTAGGTGGAATGAGACTGATGATCATGGTAAAAGGGTGCCGGCCGGAGTTTACTTCTGCCGGCTGAGTTCCGACCGGACGCTGACCCAGAGGGTAGTGCTCAGTCGATAAACAGCTGTTGAAAGTCCGGGGTGCTGCTGTAGTATCGGTGGCACCCTTTTATTTTAATCTCAATTGTATTTAATGTTGACTGGTCCAGTGCTATGCCGTGGAGGGAAGGAATACTGGTGACAAGTTCCCTGAGTGTACTGAAGTGAGCTGATTTAATTATTCACACCCGGCCAAAGGGTTAGACACTACGTTCAGAGCGGAAGCAGTAGTCGCCATTGACATCAGGTCTAAATTTTCGCCGCGACTGCACGCTGGAATATCCGACTTTCCAGCCGGAAGGAACCTTCATTCCAAAGTTGATTTCGCGGACGACAATCTTATCCGGGTTGGCGGGATGCAAACAGATATTCACTGTGGCGGCAGGATGCTGATCAGCAAAAATCGGCGGCAATTCACCTTCGCTTAAGTTTAATGCCGGGAAAGTTTGCCGTCAACAGCATTGTTCCCGGGTAAATATGCTGGTTTGATGTTATTGATGCCCCAGAAAAGGTTGGTTTTAATACGGGGATTACGGCGGGCGAGTCGATTGAGAAAACGACGGATTACAATCCGGGTGCTCTTTTTCTGATAGGGACAATGGTTGCGGACCGGCCGGATGCCGGCGCTTTTCAGGCGGGCGTGAATCATTTCTTCAGTGAAGTAATAGAGTGGTCGGATAATGGTCAGCGCACCGCCGAAGAGTGGCTGGGCGGGGAGAATGGTGCTGGCAGATGCGGTAAAGAGCAGATTTAAGAGAAAGGTTTCATTCACATCCTCTAGGTGATGTCCCAGTGCAACTTTTGTGCAATTGAGTTCTGCCGCGGTCTGAAACAGCGCCTTGCGTCGTTCCCGGGCACAGAAGAAACAGGAGTCAGAGTGTGTCTGCCGGAGTTTCTGGGGCACATCAATCTGTTTAACTATGCAGTTAAGTCCAAGCCGGGTGCAGATTTTTTCGATTCTTGCGGTTTTCCAGTCCGGAAAGCCGGGGTGGATGTGAACCGGCAGAAGCTGCCAGTTCAACTGGTGGCGGCGATTGTAACCTACGAGTGTCAGGAGCAGACACAGGCTGTCTGCTCCTCCAGAAACTCCAATGACCACCCGTTCATTATCTTTGAGCAGCTGGTTGATGGGCAGAGCCCGGCGCAGAAGCCGTTCTGCCGGTTTCATCGTTGAGTATCAGATTTTTCGCACTCTGAGAGAGCTATTTCCGGAAACTGGCGAAGCTGTTCAAAGAAAAGTTCCTTAATCTGCTTTAGCCGTTCCGGCGTGCGGGCTTCAAATCTCAGCACCAGAATTGGCTGAGTATTAGATGCACGTACTAAGCCCCAGCCGTCGTCAAATACCACCCGGGCACCATCAATATCAATTACCTGATAGTCCTTCCGGAAATGATCCTGCAATTTCTTGACGATCTGGAATTTGAGCCGGTCGGCATCCGGGCTCGCAATCCGGACCCGAATTTCCGGAGTGGCATAGTAATAAGGGATTTCTGCTGTCAACTGGGAAAGAGATTTGCCTGTGGTGCTAAGAATCTGAAGGAGGCGGAGGGAGGCGAAGATGGCATCATCATAGCCGTAATACTCTTCGGCAAAGAACATGTGGCCTGACATTTCGCCAGCAATCAGTGCTCCCTCTTCCTTCATTTTCGCCTTGATCAGGGAGTGACCGGTTTTCCACATTACAGGAATACCGCCAAGTGACTGTATATATTCCACCAGCCCCTGAGAGCATTTGACTTCAAACACGATTCTGGCACCAGGATGCCGGGTGAGAATGTCACGGGCAAAGATTGCCAGTAGCCGGTCGCCGTAGATCGTATTTCCTGTTTCATCAATTGCACCAATACGGTCAGCGTCACCGTCGTAGCCGAATCCGCAGTCGGCACCGGTTTTCCGCACTAGGCTGATCGCCTGTTCAAGATACTGGGGCACGGTCGGATCGGGAACATGGGCGGGAAATGCGCCATCCGGAGTCAGATTGATGAATATCGGCTGAAGCGGATAGCCGCTGACCAGTCGTTCAAGCAGCACGCCGGCGGTACCGTTGCCCGGGTCAAATACCACCTTGAGAGGACGGGTAATTTTTACCTTCTGGTGACACAGCTGGATATAGGCGGGAATGACATCGGTTTCGTCGATTTGTCCTCTGCCCGTGCGGAATCTGTCTGTTTCAATCAACCGGCGCAGCTCCTGGATTTCCTCGCCGTAAATCGTAGTCTTGTGCAGAGCAATTTTGAAGCCATTTTCATCCGGCGGATTATGGCTGGCGGTGATCATGATTCCTGCGTTGATGTTCAGATGGAAGCAGGAGAAGTAAAACACCGGGGTGGGCACAATACCGATTTTTACTACGTCTACCCCTGTAGCGGTCAGACCCGCAACCAGCGTTTTTTCAATTCGCGGACCCGAAAGTCGAACATCACGACCAATGATGCACTGATATACACCCTGGGACTGAATATAAGTGCCGTATGCCTGACCCAATCTGTAAACCACCTCATCGGTGAGGTCACGATCGGCAATACCACGGATGTCGTATTCCCGAAAAATTGCTGGGTTCATACTATAATATAACTATAACTACAAATCAGCCAGAGTGCAAAAAAAACAGGAGGCGGAACGCCTCCTGTGAGAATGTATTAGGTAGCAGGTTACTCGCCGTAGACGATGATGGTGTAGGTTGACCACAAACCAAGGATGCTCGTTACCTCCTGGTCAATATGGTGCACTTTGCTGATCCCGCCCTGCTTCATAGCTGCTTCAAGGCTGGCGTCACCGGTGGCAATTATGCCAAGAATATTGGTCGCAGTAACCTTGCTGACCTTGGCAGCCTGAGTTGCGGTCGGTCCGTAGTAGGCAACCGCTTCCGCCGGGGTCCGTACCGAGGTGTAAAGAGTACCTACGGTGTAGAATCCCGGGATGCAGCCAGTAAGTATGGTCAGGCAGACAACCGGGATGATTCCCAGCAGTAACGCCTTTCTCATAAGTACCTCCTTTTGTTTTTCTGCCCCCGATGGCAGAGTTTGCCGCTGCATACGGCAAAGTTTAACAATCGGATGAATATATGTCAAGGAAAATCAGAGTTTTCAGGAAGGCTTAGTGCTGAAAAGAGGGTAGAGGCGGATGCGCGTTGCCTCGTCAACCGGGCTGAAGCGCTTGAACTGCATTGAGTGGCTTGCCCGGCCCTGAGTCAGGGAACGAAGCGTGGTAGCATAGCCAAAGGTATTGACAAGTGGAATTTCAGCGGTGATAATCTGGTGTCCTTTGACCGGTTCAAGATGAATGATTTTCCCGCCCCGGGCATTGATATCCCCCAGGACGTTGCCGAGATATGCCTCGGGAGTAACTACCTCCAGTTCCATTATCGGCTCCAGGAATGTAGGGTGAGCGAGGAGAAAGGCTTCGCGGAATGCCTGAGTAGCTGCCAGTTTGAAGTCGACATCAGTTGAATCCACCTCATGATAGGCGCCATCAATAATCCGCACACGGGTATTGATGATCGGATAGCCGGCAAGAACGCCGGATTCGAATGATTCTTCGATTGCCTGTTCAATTGCGGGAATAAACTGCTTGGGGATTGTTCCTTCGCGGATTTCGTTTACAATCCAGTTGCCATCCTTGGACGGTTCCAGTGTGAGTTTGACGACAGCAAAGTGCCCCCGGCCTCCGGTCTGGCGGATGAACCGGCTCTCGTAAGTGGCAACAGTAGTAATTGTTTCCCGGTAGGACACCTGAGGTTTACCGGAATGAACTTCAACGCGATAATCGCGGGCAAGCCGGTCGAGAAGAATTTCCAGATGAAGTTCGCCCATGCCGGACAGGATCAGCTGACCGGTTTCCTCATCGGTTTTGACTTTGAAGGTCGGATCTTCAAGCGACATCGTTTCCAGTGCAGCATGAAGTCGGTCCTCGTCGGCGCGGGTTTTGGGTTCGATAGCGAGGAAGACTACCGGTTCCGGCGATTTGATCGGTTCAAAGGCGATCGGATGCGAGAGGTCGGCAAGTGTTTGGCCGGTTTTACTTTCTTTAAGACCGATCACGGCTCCAATTTCACCAGCAGCGAGGGAATTTACCTCTTCCACCCGGTTGGCGTGCATGACTGCCAGACGCAGAATCCGTACCCGCTTCATCTCTGGAATCATCATGACTACATCACCGGTTTCAACTCTGCCGGAATATACCCGTATATATGAGAGCATTCCCCGCTGGGGGTCAAAGGTGAGTTTGAAAACCAGTGCCGAAAATGGTGCCGAGGGGTCGGCAGGACGGATTTCTTCTTTGTTCGTTTTGGGATTAATGCCCTTGGCAGGCGGTATGTCCAGGGGCGAAGGGAGATAATCGACGATGCCGTCAAGTAATTTCTGGATGCCCTTGTTCCGGAATGCGGTACCACAGAATACGGGCACGATTTTCATTCCCAGAGTGCCTTTCCGGATTGCTGTCTTAATATCCTGCGGGGTGATTTCTTCACTGCGGAGATACTTGTCCAGAAGTGTTTCATCAAATGTTGTCAGGATATCAAGCAGTTGATGGCGGTATTCTTCCATTTCGGCAATACGTTCTAGAGGTACGGGAAATGTTTTGTAAGTTGCTCCGAGGTCATCACTCTGCCAGACACAGGCTTCCTGAGTGATGAGGTCAATCACACCGGTGAACTGATCTTCAATTCCGATTGGCAGCTGAACCGGTAGAGGAATCTGTTCAAATTTTTCTCTCATCATTTTCACTACGCGGTAAAAGTCAGCTCCGACCCGGTCAAGTTTGTTAACGAAGGCAATCCGGGGTACCCGATAGCGATCCGCTTGGCGCCATACAGTTTCGGTCTGAGGTTCTACACCACCAACGCCGCAGAGAATGATAATGGCGCCATCTAGGACTTTGAGTGAGCGTTCAACTTCAATCGTAAAATCTACATGGCCCGGGGTATCAATGATGTTGATCCGGTGGTCAAGCCAGTTGACACTGGTCGCTGCGGCTGTAATTGTGATACCCCGTTCCCGTTCCTGAATCATCCAGTCCATCTGAGTCGTGCCTTCGTCAATTTCGCCCATGCGGTGAATCCTGCCCGTATAATAAAGGATCCGTTCGGTCGTAGTTGTTTTGCCGGCATCGATATGTGCAGCGATTCCGATATTCCGGATGCGTTTCAGGTCGTAATGTGCCATAAATTATTATGGTAATTCAATCTTACAACCGGTCAAGCTTAAAAAGCTACGGTTAATGACAGCATGGCAGGTTAAATTGCGGTTTATTTTATGAGTCCGAGCCAGTCGCCGAGCAGGAACTGCAGTCTGCCGATAAATAGCGATATACGAGCCATGACCGTATAACCGAATGAAGCGCCGAATCCGATCATGATGAAGATGATGCCTGCATAAGTCAGAGGTTTTAGCAGTCCTTTGCGTTCAGTAGAAAAGAAGAAGTAACTGATGGTGGCGATGACACCCAGGAGAATGATAACTGCCCAGAGCCCGGATTGCCAGTTGGCAAAACTGGCACGGGTGATGATTGTTGCCTTCAGTTGTCGGATGATTTCTCCCGAGACGGCGCGCGGGATCGATGCTCCGCTGGCATAACCCAGCACAATGGCAATCGGAATTCGGACAAGCCAGGAGATACGGGGAATGAATCGGGTGAAGTAGAGTGCACCGATGATGGCAATGGCGATGAGCCAGATTTTAGTGGAGAGAGGGGTGGAGGATGATCCCACCCGGTCAAACAAGCTGGGAACAAGGATGCGGTGCCAATAAAATGTAATTGCATAACCATTGGCGATACCGACATAAAGATGCTCGGCAAAACGGTAGAACGGATTTTCTCGGTAGAGGAATGAGAAAATCGCCAAGGTCAGAATGGCGGCAATCCAGACCCATGGATCGGTGCTGGGGGTCATTTCTTCCTCCTTCGTGAAGCGAAATAGGCAATATTGCCGACGACGATGAACGCCATGATAGCGAGGTGGGCAGCAGTCTGCGATGACATGGCTTCGGTGCCGGTGTTGCGCAACTCCCAGTCCATACCTTTATCCTTCATCCGTTTCTCAACCAGCTGTTCGTATTCAGCGGCACCTTTCATTCCGGCAAGCATGCCGATGAACTGTCCGGAGTTGACATAGGGATAGAAGTCGGCGGCAGAAACGGCGGTGATTCCACAGCTGAGGTTGACGCCGAACTGGACTTGGGCGAAGTTAATCCAGGACCGGGGCATTGCTGAAGCAGCAATGGACACAAGGATCCCGACATCATCGTAATTTTTGAGATCGCGCATAATTGGCAGACTTTCAGTCGGATTGCCATAATAATCGACGGGGAAGACGCGCGTGATGCGTTCTCCCATACCAAGCATTACTGTCAAAAGCGGTGTGGTCCAGCCCCAGAAAACAAAGTCTTCTCCGTAAATCACAGAATCTTCGTGAGTCTGAGCCCGGGAGTTGAATTCATTTGTTACCTGCTGAATCGCTTCTTCTGCCAGACCCAGCCCATAAACCTGCATCGCCAAAATTCCCACCCGGCGTTTGATGGTGAATGCATGGCGGAGCAGCGCAATCACCATCGGCTGAAGCTCTGCTCGGGTATCAGGTGTGAAATCAACTGAAATAACCAGCGCTTTGTTTTCCGGCATGGTATCAATATAATTGAAGAGCTGTGCCACCGGTGTAGAAGCACGGGGCTGAATTCGGAACGGGAATATTAGCGGGACCATGATGACCAGCCAGAGAACAAGATAGATCCAGCGCCGGTCAATTCGCTGCAGGCGGATGAAGATGTTTTCGTGTGCTGAATTCATTTACCACCTCCCAGCCAGCCCCGTTCTATGCCTAGTATAATTTTCAGGGAAGTGGCAAAAATACCCAATTCCACACCGAATAGAATACCCCGTTTGGATGCGGTGTTTGGAACGGCAAGAATCCATTCGGCGAATGCCGGCAGCTGGTGATGAATGAGTCGTCCGAATGGTACTGCCCCCAGCATAACAATAAAAGCCGCTAAAAGCAAGAGAGTTGCTTCAAGATTACGGGCGCGGAAGGCACGGTAGGCAGCCGATGCCATAAAGAATGCCAGCAGCGAAAACATTGTGGCAGCAAGCGGTACCATCATATTGGAATAGAGTGTCTGGATGTGAATGGAAAAACTGCCGAACTTCGTTGGGAGAATACCCGGACGAGTTACATCAATGCCGCCGAACACGCCGATGATCGCCGTTATGATCAGGGCGATGATCGTAATGTAGCTGTAACCGTAATACTGTGCCCGGCGTTGAATTTTCAGTGTATGATGCTGAACTATTGATCCTACCCCCAGTACGAGACTGAAAGCAGCGATGATGCGCTGAACATCATTACGCATGATTTCGTCGGCAGCACGGATCGTCGGATAGGGGACAAAGAATGCTAGGGCGCCGAAGATACCCGTGATTAAAACGATTAGCAGGGGAAGGCGGCGTTTCATGAGTTCCTCCTACAACCAGCTCAGGACGGGCAGGCTTAAACTTAGGGCAAGAACCGAGAAGGCAAGAATCATCAATACGATCAGCGCCTTAGAATAATCTTGGGCTTTGATACCGCCGAGCAGGACCGGTTCGCGGGAAATATAGGCGCTGGCGGCATACAATTCCTCGCCGATCAGGGTATAGTCGCAGGCAGTGATGAAAAAGGGAAGTTGGGCGACCGCATCGGTTCCGGCAATCTGGATCGCGCCAGTTGCCGCACCAGTTTCAGCAATAATCAGCGATTCAGCCCAGAACATGCCGATTAGAAAATTCGTCGCCGGTTTTTCTCGGGTCATAATGCCATCAACCGCTGCTGCAAAGGCAAACTGCTGATCCGTAACAAAAAATACGATGTCCTGATGAAAGGCATCGGGTCTGCCGGCAGTGGTATACGCCTCCTTGACCACCTCACGGGCAACGGTATAGACAATCGGGTCGGCAACAGGGACAATTAGCGGAGTACCAAACTGGGCGGTTTTTTTTGCCACTTCTCCCAATATGTTCAGGGAGGCAATAGTTGCGACATCAGCCATTGTGGAAAGTCCGGGGACATATAATGTAGCTCGGCCCATTTCCGTTGCCCGGCCCAGAGCCTCCTCAACCGCATCCAGTCCGGCAATACGCCGGATGAAAAGATTTCTATCTTTCTTGGCACGGTCAAAGAAGAAGATGAAAATCAGGCTCAGAATAATGGTGCCCAGCAATGCCGGCAGAGTGGAGGTGTCAAACCACTGGGGATAAGAATAGGCATAAGCTGAAGGTTGCGAAACTGCCTGTGCTGATTCAGCAACAGCGATAATCTGATAGCGGTATTCAATCCGGTTGACTGCAGCATCGTCAATGTAGCGGTTGTTCAGTCTTCCGACGAAAGCGAGTGTATCCCATTTATCTGAATTTCTTTGCTGACGCAGTACGCGGTAACCGATCAATTCGGGGTCATTTGTATTATCCCAAGTGATGACAATTTTCCCCCCTTCATCGTTAGGAATGTCCCGAGCCTGCACGTGCTCCGGGGGTAAGATGGTAATTGCTAAAAGTAGTGTCAGGGATAACATATACTATATATTATTTTTACTGGATGAAGAGTCAATGTGGTATAACAATTACCGGAATCTGTCATCTTGAGATGGGGTTGAGTTCTTGACCCCGTCGAAACGCCAAAATATTTGCTTCCACAAACTGGGGTTTTACCAGTTGTTTGATCGTCTGGCAATAGAGGTCATCTGGGAATTCCAAAAGCCGAGATACTGCACCGAGCATTACCGTATTCTGAACGCGCGGATTGCCCAAAGTGCAGGCAGTGTCAAATGCCCGGACAGATAGGGATTTTTGAATCCGGTTTTGAATCCGTTTCACAAGTTTCTGAGGGGCGATTTGCTCCACCAGTCCCAGCTGGACTGGCAGAGGAGCAATAGTAAGCGGATCGTATATCAGCCAGCCAGCAGGGGCGAGGAAATGAAGGTAACGCACTGCCTCAAGGAGTTCGAAGGCGACAATTATATCTGCCGTGCCTTCTTCAATTAATGGTGAGTGGATTTTTTTCCCCCAGCGGATATGGCTGGTAACACTGCCCCCCCGCTGCGCCATGCCATGAACTTCGCTTTTTTTGACATCCAGTCCGGCAGTAAGCGCCAGCTGGGCAAGAATATCCGAAAAAAGCAGTACACCTTGACCGCCTACGCCACATACCAGCAGGTTCACAATATTGCTCCTTTAGGGCAGATTTCGGCGCACATGCCACATCCGATACACGCGGTGGAGATAATGAACGCTTTTTCCTTTTCAAAGGAGAGTGCCGGACAGCCCAATGCCAAGCAGCTCCGGCAGCCGCTGCAGGTTTCAGCGTCAACCTTTTTAGGTGCTCCGGGGCGGGCGCTGATCAGGGCACAGCTGCGCTGGGATATGATGACAGCAGGTTTTTTGATGTTAAGCAGCCGGCGGATAGTATTTCTGGTTTCTTTGATCAGGTAAGGGTCCACCCGTACGACTTCGTTTATTCCGCATGCCCGGCAGAATTGTTCAAGATCAATCGCTACGGTTTCCTTGCCCATTAGTGTTCTGCCGGTGCCAGGGTGGTCCTGATGTCCAGTCATGCCGGTAGTGCGATTGTCGGCAATGATAGTGATGACATTGGATTGATTGTACACGACATTCAAGAGTCCGGTGATGCCAGAGTGAAAGAATGTTGAATCGCCAATTACTGCAATCCGGGAACGAGGGTCTTGGTTTGCAAGCACTTTGTCGACACCATGAGCGAAGGTAATTGAAGCACCCATATCAATACAGGTATCAAGTGCGTTGTGGGGGGAAAGTGCGCCTAAAGTGTAGCAGCCGATATCGCCACCTATAATAATATTTTGTCTCTGGAGGGCATAAAACAGACCGAGATGTGGACAGCCGGGACAGAGTGCCGGTGGACGGTTGGGAAGGTCAATTTCTGCCTTGTGTTCTGAACTTTGCTGGCCAAAAGCGGCACGGATAATAGCGGGTGTGAGTTCACCGGTACGGGGCAGGGTATCTTTTCCGGTTACAGTTAGTCCCAGTGCCCGGACTTGAAGTTCAATGAAAGGGTCCACCTCTTCAATTACTGCCAGCTGGCGGACCCTTCCGGCAAACTGACGGACAAGTTCAGCTGGAAACGGATATACCATTCCCAGTTTAAGAAACGAGGCATCTGGAAATACTTCCCGAGCGTACTGATAAGCAACACCATCGCAGACGATGCCCAGTTCCGGATTGCCCCATTCGATCCGGTTGAGAGGCGTCTTTTCAGTGAATGCCTGAAGACGGTCAAGCCGGAGAACCAATTCCCGATGCCGCAACCGGGCAAATGCAGGCAGTAGCACTGTTTTCTGCAGTTGTTTTTCATAATTCGGCGGGGCAGTTTCCGTGCGGTCTTCCAGCCCGACAACCGATGCGGAATGGGCAATTCGTGTAGTCAAGCGGAGCAGGACGGGAATATCAAATTGTTCTGATATGATGTAAGCAGCTTTAATGAAATCTTTTGCTTCCTGACTGTCAGCGGGGCAGAGTACCGGTATCTTCGCCATCAATCCGTAGAAACGATTGTCCTGTTCGTTCTGCGAAGAATGCATTCCCGGATCATCGGCAGTAACGATCACCAGTCCTCCGCGAACGCCGATGTAGGCAGCAGAGAAAAGCGGGTCGGCAGCGACATTGAGTCCTACATGTTTCATTACTGCCAGACTGCGGGCACCGGCAAGTGAGGCTCCTATGGCTGCTTCCAGCGCGACTTTTTCATTTACTGACCATTCACAGTAGACATCCGGATATGTAGCAAGTGACTCAAGAATTTCAGTGGATGGAGTACCCGGATAGGCAGCGGCAAAGCGGCAACCTGCTTCCCAGGCTCCACGAGCAACCGCTTCATCTCCGGTGAGTAATGCGCGATTCATAATTAGTTATTCACAATAAATGAAAGAATGCCGATGTCAAATTAAATCAGTTTAAAAAATTTGACACGAGAATGTACGGCAGTATAATTTTGCAAATTTTAATAATTTTCAGTAAAGGAGTACCCGATGGAAGGAAAATTGAGAAGTCTGATTATTTTTGTAGTTGTTCTTCTTTTGTTTGGCTGCGGTAGTAGGAAGGAAAAGGTTACCGGCGGTTTCAGTGCCGATGTGGAGTCGCTTGTAGTGTTTAACAATGTTGCTGTTATGGAAAGAACCGGGCCATACAAAGATATCGGTGGGGCAATAGCAGATTTGATGTCTCGGCTTCAACGGTACAATGTTCCTGTTGCCGGTAAACCCTTTGCAATCTACTATAACGATCCTACAGAAGTATCTCCGGAGAGTCTGAGCTGGGCAGTTTGTGTGCCGTTGAATACAAATGCAAATGTCGATTCTGGCTCTGGGATAAAAACAGTTAATTTGCCGCGATCGCTCTTCGCATATACTATTCATTCGGGGGGATATGTAGATATAGCTCAAAAATATGATCGGCTGGCAGACTGGATTGAGGAACACGGATTAATGATTGCCGGACCGGCACTGGAGTTCTGGCTTTCAGATGGTGACGTACCGACAGAATCCATGCGGATCAAGCTCGGTTTTATTGTTGCCGCTGCACCCGAAATTGAGGAAGATGAGACCGAAGAACTTGAATATCAGGAAGAGGAAGATACTTCTGCAGAAACAATTCCAGGAAGGTGATGTCCATAAACGCACCTGGTTCAGGTTGCAAACTGCTGTAATGTTACAGCTGTATGGCAACTGATTTCCTTATCGAACTGCAGCAGGCAGAAGCAGAGGCAAAAAAACTGATTGAGTTAGCAGAGACCGAAAAAAAGCAGATGGTGGAGACAGCAGAAGCGGATGCTCGACAACGTTTGAATGAATTTCGAGTTCATCTGCAGGGGAGGCTGGAACAGGCAGTTCAACAAGCAAAGGCAGAAGCACAGCACATTGTCGAGGCTGCAGTTACAGATGCCCAGAAGAAGTGCCAGGAATTTGATAATCTGCCGGCGGAACGGGTCCATCAGGCTGAGGAACTGCTTAAAAGAAAGTTTTTCGAGCAATGGCAATAGACCAAGTGAGTAAATTTGTCATTGCCGTTCATCAGAAGAATCAGGAGGAATTTCTTATCCGGTTGCAACGTCTTGGGGTATTCCACATCACCCGCCGTGATCAGATGGAAAGTCAGCAGCCGGATCGGGATCTTGTCCGGCTCCTAGGTACAATTGAGAACCTAAAGGCGGGTGCCGGGAAACGAGTTCCGGCGCGAATCAGCCTCTCACGTGAGGAATACGAACAGCTGGTTACCGCATATGATGTTCGTCCAACAATAGAGAAAATTGAATCATTAATTCAACGGAAAAGCGAACTGCTTGCCCGAGAGCGTATAATAGTGGAAGAGATCCGTCGGCTTTTGCCTTGGGTTAATCTTGAGTGCGCTCCTGCCGAACTGCTGAAATATGGCGATATCCGGTTTGTCTTCGCTCGGTTCTCGGACCGGGAAACTTTTGATGAGATTCAAAAAATAGTTTCTGATAAGCCGGTGGTATTTCAGATAATTAGTGAAGATGAATCCGGAATCTACGTCTTGGTTGCGTTTTCGGCAGATTATGAGCCAGATCTGATGTCCGAGCTGGCAGGGGTCAACTGGCAGAGTGAGAATCTGAGTGGACTTGACCGCACCCCCGCTGAAGTTATTAAAGAGCTGCAGTCGGTTCAGATTCAGCTTCAGAAAGAGCTGGAAAATATCCAGCAGGATCTGGAACGGCTGGCCACGGAATTGCCTAGATTGAAAGCCAAGGCAGATGCACTGATTAACGAGCTTAAACGCCGCGAGGTAGAGAATCAGATTCCTAAAACTGAGTGCACAATTCTCCTTTACGGCTGGCTCCGGAACCGGGATATTCCCAGACTTCAGAGACTTGTGGAAGAATTTGGAGTGGCGGCAATGATACCAGTGGAACCGGAGCCGCAGGAGCAGCCACCCGTTGCACTGGTTAACCGGAGATTATGGCGGCCGTTTGAACTCGTGCTTGAAATGTATCAGCTGCCTCTGCCGGATGAGCTGGATCCAACTTGGCTCATTGCACCATTCTTCGGTATTTTCTTCGGTCTCTGTATTACCGATGCGGGCTACGGTCTAGTACTGGCGGCGCTGACTCTTTTACTGATGCGCCGTTTGGGTTTCAGCAACAAGCTTCTGGGGATGATTCTGATTGGTGCCGTACTCACAATTCCCGCTGGAGCTATGGTGGGGGGATGGTTTGGTGATTTGCCAGATCGGTTGGGTGTAAGCTGGTTGGCAGCTTTCAAGAACCGGCTGATGTGGTTTGATCCAATGAAGGAACCCCTGAAGTTTTTTCTTATCTCAATTGCATTAGGTTATATTCAGTTGAATGCGGGTATTTTGTTTGAAATTGCTGACTGTCTGCGGCGGAAACAGTTTGGGGAAGGTTTCTTGGGACAGCTGCCATGGTTTGTGCTGCTGAATGGAATCGTAGTACGTCTGCTTGCGGGTAGATCACTGCCCTCTTATTTAAACTCAATCTTGATGGTATTGATTCTGCTTGCAGTCGCCGCAATTATTGTTTTCACCCAGAGGGAGCGTGAGACGCTGATTTCGCAGTGGCTCTGGTATGGTTTGATCAGTGCTCTGCTGATATACTTCGCCCAGAGGCTTAACTGGTTGAGTGCAGAGTTTGCATGCGTACGCTGGGTCGTATTGGGAATCTTTATCCTCGTGCTCGGTTATGCCGCTGCGACGGTATCTATGCACCGGTGCTGGAACTTGAAGCGCATACTTTTGGGTATACTTACTCTTATTGGCCTGGCGATTTATCTTTTTAAAATCATGCCAGCTTTTGTCCCCGGGCTTTTGGGTTTGCTTTTTTATTTTGCTGCCCCCAGTGGTCAACGACTGCTGGCAAAGTTTGTCTGGGGTGGTTATGCGCTTTACAGCGCCACCAGTTACATCGGGGTAGTTCTTTCTTACATCCGCTTGATGGCTCTTGGTATGTGTACAGGAGGTGTGGCAATGGCGATTAATGTCATCGCCTGGATGGTTCTGTCGATTCCGATAATTGGGCCGGTTCTGGCACTGATTGTGCTGTTAATCGGCCATGGATACAATATTGCAGTCAATGTGCTGGGCGCATTTGTTCATTCCCTCCGTCTGCAGTATGTTGAGTTTTTTCCCCGTTTCTACACTGGCGGAGGAGAACCCTTCAAGCCATTTCGTGAAGTCAATGAGTTTGTAGTGTTGAAATCATAAGGAGGAGTCAATGGTTGATCCATTTGGTCTGGCAATTGCTCTGTTAGGATGCGTAGTGGCAGCGTTGCCAGCTGGTATCGGTTCGGCAATGGGCATCCGCTTGGTTGCCGAAGTGGCAAGCGGAGTCATGGCTGAGGATCCGAAGAAATTCGGAAATCTCTTCATTCTTGTGGCACTTCCCGGGACTCAGGGGTTTTATGGATTTCTAGGAGCATTTCTGGCAATAATGAAACTTGGATTACTCGGGAATATAATGCCGATAACCTTGGGTCAGGGAATTCAGATGTTTGCTGCCTGCCTGCCGGTTGGTATTGCCGGGTGGTTGACTGCTATCTGGCAGGGTAAGGTTTGCGCTGCCGGTGCCGAGTTGGTTGCTAAGCGTCCGAGTGAGTCGACGAAAGCGGTGATCTTCGGAGCTCTTGTCGAGACCTATGCGGTGCTCGGTCTGCTTGCGACGATATTTCTGCAGATGGGTGTCAAGCTGGGATAACTGTGGGGAAAAAAGAGCTGATCGAAAAAATTCTCAGCGATGCCCGCCTTCGTGCAGCTGCCATCAGGGCGGAGGCGATAAACGAGGTTCGCCAGATTGAACAACGGGAACGGGAGGCAGAAGAAAGACTTCAGGCTGAAAACGAGATGTTGATTCGCTATCGGGTAAACATGATTCTGGAAAATGCCCGCAGCCAGGCACAACTGGAAGTCAAAAAAATGATTCTGTCAGCAAGATGGGGGGTAATTGAACGAATCAAGGAACGAACAAAGTATGCGGTCATGAACAGTCCGGAATATCCGGAGTTGCTTAAGCGCCTAGTAGAGAAGTATGCAGGCCCAAAGGCAAAAGTCCATCTTTCTCCTGAAGATACAGATCGCTATGGTAAGCACCTTAGGGTTGAACTTGGCGAGCCCGTACCAATTTCCGGCGGAATGCTTATCAGACGTGAACGGGAGGAAATTGACCTGTCGCTCGACAGTATATTGACTCAAGTCCTTGAAGAGAACATCACCGCACTGGCTGAAGTCTTATTCCCGTAGATTTTACAGCTTACTTCTAATATATATCTCTATATATGGAAATGCTTTTTAAGTTTTGGATAAAAAGTTGTCCAGCCGAGAGAGGAATCACTTGACTTCAATGTTTTTGTGGGATAAAATTTGATTGATTTAAGGGTTACATTCCGGCCGGAATTCCTGAATTTTCACCGCTATTTTATTTGTTTAACTAAAGGGCTTAAACCAGAATTAAACAGGAGGCTTTATAAAATGAGGACTGTACTGTGTGGTCTAATGCTAACTGGGGCAGTTGTATTTGCGCTGGTCGGCGGTTCTGATTTTACGCTCCCAGAGGACGGCTGGAGCGGAATTTTCAACCTTTCAGATGATGGAGTTGCCCAGTATATGGGTTACGGTTACCAGCACACAGTGGCGACCGATACCGGAGGTAACGTTCACGTCGTCTGGTATGATAACCGAACCGGAACTAATCAGGTGTTCTATCGGAAATGGTCCAAATCAACTGGCACATGGGGTTCGGTCGTTCAAATAACCAATCAGGTGGCTCCAGTTTATCGTCCGGCAGTCGCCTGTGACTATTCAGGTAATGTGCATATTGTATGGTACCACTCCACTGCTAATTACTACGGTATCTGGTATAAAAAATGGGATGTGGCGACCGGAGTATGGGGCGATTCGGTCCGGCTGTTTGATCCAGGAGGAAATTACCTCAATTATTATCCTTCCATTGCCTGCCGACCAGGCGGTGACAACATTCATGTAGTCTGGTACGGGAGAGATGCTGCCAATCCGAGTTATTACCGGGTGCGGCATATGGAATATGTTCCGGGTTCCGGTTGGAGCACGATTACGATTGTTGACACGATGGCGATTGGTACAACGGAAATTGCCTCGGTGGCGGTGGACAAATGGGACAGTGTCTATGTCGTCTGGCGAACCCAAGTTGCCGGGAACTATCAGGTATTTTATCGCTGGAGAAGTGGCAACGGTATCTGGCGGGGTATCGAGCAGGTTTCCAATGTAAATCCCAATGCCCCGATGTATGCCTGTGCGGTTGCGGTTGATACTGCCGGTTCAGTGGTGCACGTGGTCTGGAATGGGGATGTTCCCGGCAATTCCAATGACCGGATTTTTTGTCGTTCCCGAACCGGTTCCGGCTGGGATACAACCGAGACGGTCAGTGCCTATAATGACGGTTCTCAGTATGATCCGGTAGTAGCTATTGGTTCGGATGGCGCGGTTCATGTTAGTTGGCGGGGGTATACTGAAGTATCAACCGCACGACAGGAAATTCTTTACCGCACAAAGCGGAATGGCATATGGGGTCAGGTAATCCAGCTGACCAACCGCAGTTCCGGTTCCAGCGTGCTGACACCCGCGCTTGCTGCCGGTCGGTTTGATGATCTCCATTTCGCTTGGTATGATAATACCGATGGTGATAATGATGTTTATTATATTCGTGGAGAACTGGTGGATCCGGGTGTAGCACAAATTTTAGAACCGACCGGAGGGATGGTCCCGGGGACTCAGGTCAATCCGAGGGCGGTCTGGCGGAATTACCGCCTGTACAATCAGACTGCATTAAGGGCGTACTGTTTTTTGATTAATCCTGCTGGGAGTCGTATATACCGAGAGTCAGTTGATGTACCCGTGCTTGAACCCAGTTCTGAGGATACGATTGTTTTTCCGAGTTTTATCGTAACCAATACCGGTAATTGGACGGTCCGGTGCTCAACCAGTGCCGAGTTGGATATTAACAGCAATAATGATGTTGCGGAAGCAAATTTCAGTGTCTATAACACTGATATTCAGATGTTCCAGATTCAAGCTCCGAGTGGAACAGTGGATACGGGAACAGTCGTGACACCGCGTGGACGCTGGTGGAACCGCTCGGCAAATCCGGCAAGTTTTGTTGCCTATTTCCAGTTGTTTAATTCCTCAGCGGCTTTGGTCTACTTTGAATCACTTGCAGTCAATAATCTTGAAGGTCATCAGGACATTGTTCTTAATTTTCCTTCTTACCGGATTTCCGGAGCGCCTGGAATTTGGCAGGCACGGTGTTCCACTTTTTGTCTCAGTGATACATTTGCCGAAAATGATACATTACGCAGCTCTTTTACTGTTCGTGCCCTGCCTTACTGGCCCTACGGCTGGAAAGAGGTTAAGTCCATGCCTTTAGCCCCTTCAAACAAGGGGCCAGGCGATGGAGCCTGGCTGACTCAGTTACGATTCGGTGGTAACCGGTATATCTTCGGATTGAAGGGGAACAAGACCGGGGATTTCTATCTTTATGATCCACTCGCCGATACTTGGCACCAGCTGAAACCGATGCCTCTGGGGCGGGAGTTAAAACCACCACGCCGGGCTTCGGTTGGTGTTGCCGGGGGGGATTGTATCTATGCGACCAAAGGGAATAATACGCTGGGGTTCTGGCGGTATATTGTGGCATCGGATTCGTGGGAACAGCTAACGGATGTGCCGGAAGGCAGCGGGAAACGGGTAAAGGCCGGGACTGATATGGTATATATCAGACGGCCTCAGACGGATACCGGTTATGTCTATTTATTGAAAGGATATACCGACGAGTTTTACCGGTATAACACCCTCAGCGGTACTTGGGAGACACTAGCACCAGCGCCTTTGACTGCCACAGGAAGAAGATGGGATCGTGGTTCGTGGATGGTATATGCCAAAATGGGCCAAAATTTCTACATTTTTGCTCATAAATCAAAATACCATGAGCTCTGGAAATATGATGTACTGGGTGATTCCTGGTTCAGTTTCCAGTTGCGGGGGATGCCGTATTCGAGCAGGCTCACCGGGAAATCAAAAAAGGCTAAGGATGGCAGTGCCGGTGCGTATTATGATGAGGCGATTTATGCGCTTAAAGGTGGTAATACCTGCGAGTTCTGGTGTTACGATGTGATGGGAGATTCTTGGATTGAGTTGGATACCATGCCCTCGGTTGGTTCTTTGGGGAAGAGAAAGCGGGTAAAAGGTGGCGGTGATATTGTCCTGTACGAGGATGGCGTATTTTTTGCTCTAAAAGGGGGAAAGTCGCCGGAGTTCTGGCGTTATTATCTTGCTGACACGCTCTTCGCTGAGAGACTGAGTCATTCACCACTTATGAATAGTTCTCAGACCGAAATGCCCAAGAGTCAGCTGTTCATAACTAATCCGATTACCAATGGGTTAATTAAACTGCAGCCGACCGAATCCCATTCTGTGTTCATTGAGATTTTTGATGTTAGCGGCAGAATGGTGCTAGCGCGACAGGTGAACGGGAAAACGGGTGTGTTGGAGATCAGAGATTTTTCTCCTGGTGTGTATCTGTTTAAAGCTACATCTTGCGGGAAGGTTGCTTGCTGCAAACTGATAGTTAGGTAGCGTTAGCGAATGAGACAGTCGGGGCGGATAAATCCGCCCCGACTTATTTTTATTTTGGGGGAATGATATCAGGGTTGAGCGTTTCTGATTTCTTCGGCAATAGCGTCCAGCTCTGCAGCTGTGAACTGCGGCTGGAGTCGTGCCTGACAGAAGTGATGGAAATTGAGAGTTTTGTCCAGAAGGTTTTCTTCTCCTTTAATAGTGGGAATGATTAGCATGTGTAGGTGAGGAACGCGTGTCCCACGGATGAGCATCGTAATATATTCACAATTAAATGCGTTCTTGATTTTGCGCGCGACAAGGTAACAGGTACGGAAAAAAGGCCCGGCGATGTTATCTTGAGGTTCGATATCGGTAATGAGCGGGATGTGTCTTTTGGGAATGACGAGACAATGACCGCGCGAAATCGGGTAGAGGTCGAGAAAAGCAAGTGTTTGTTCGTCTTCATAGACCTTTCGGCAGTGTGCTCTACCGGCGATGATTTGGCAAAAAGGACAATCATTCATAATATCCTCCTTAAGTTAAACCGGTTTGCAAATGATCTGTTTGATTTTTGTATCGAAGAAATGATGGGAATGGGCGGGGCGAATAACTATCGCAGTATCCGCCCCAGAGCCAGTTCCCCCAATGCTGATGATGTCTTTACCATAGGGTATCAGACCGGCATCCAATGTCATAACCGCTATTTCTACTGCTACTTTGAATCCCTCTCCTAAAGTACGATATGTGTGGGCGACGATTTCTGCTGGGCTGATGCCACCGAATTTCAGACGCAGCGCGCGATCAACGCCAGCAAATAAATGGGTAGTTCTCAGCACGGGAATTCCGATGGCGTTTAACCTTCGTTCAGCTGCTGATGACATTTCCCGCATACCGGGTTGAGTGAAACCGGCGTGATGAGTTACACAGATAATTGATAAATCTTTCGGTATCATACGCAACAGTTGAAGTACTGTTTTCCCAGTAGTAGAGGCGACAACAAGATGTTTGATTTTGTTCTTCCGGGAAAACTCAAGAACCAGTTTAAAAGTTGAGGTTGTATTAACACTGCCAGGGTATTTGAAATATTTGATGGAGGATAACATCGAACTCAACAAGGTGTATATGTTTTATTCCAGAGGTTCCCAATATAGATCGAGAATTGTATTTGTAGGTTTTCTCATTCTGAAACCTGCCTTAACTTTCATGCCGATCTTTGCTTCTCCGCGAATGAGGTAACCTTTCATAATCGTGCAACACCCAGGTATCTTGACATCAATCTGATAATATGGATAAGAAAGTTCAATACCAAATCCAGGATACTCAACGCGTGTGAATGTAAAAATTTCACCGATTACCGGGTTGTGTAAATCAACCCATTCCATCCTAGCATGGCAATCCGGGCAATCGGCTCGTGGAGGAAGCCACAGGCCCTTTTCGCAACCAGGTGTAGGACAGCGTGTTGCACGTAAAATGCCTTTTTTCAACCCTTCGAAAAAGGGGGTCAGTAAGCCATAGGTATGGTGATGAATCAGAGTTCGCGGCCATTGAATAACCATAGCAGGGTCGGTTTTTTCTACGAGCATCGGTTTACCGATAAACTTTATTTCGGCTTTTTTCGTTCCCCTGCGACCTGTTGAAGCACGCGGTTTTTTTATTTTTTTGATTTCTTTTTTGTTCTTTTTGGTTGCTTTCATGCTTTCTCCTTATTTCACACTTCTTCGGGGTTTACCAGAATACCACAAGTCACATGGGAGCCTACTCCAGCATGTGAGATCCACATTGCCCGACGACGCCGGGGAATTTGAAGTGATTTCCAATCGGCAGGTTTTTTCTTTCCATAACGTTCCCACATTTTGGGGTCTCCATGAAATTTATCATACTTCCCCTGAAGCTGCCAGAGACATTCTATACCTTGGAAAATGCCAGTTGCTCCCACTGCATGCATAGTTCCTAATAATCCTCCCGAAAGATTGGAGGGGCAGCGTCCTCCATAATATGCATCTCCAGAAGTAATGTACTCTTCTTCGCGCCCGTAAGGTCGAAGTCCGACATCTCCATATGTTTGCAGATCTGAAATTGTAAACGCGTCATGGAGTTCCACCAGGTCGAATTCTTCACAAGGTTCTTTCGTTATGCCCGCCATCCGATAAGCCATATACGCAGCAAAACGGGATGCCAAGAAACTTTGGAAGCCGGGGTAGGGTTCGTTTAACTCTTTTTCCATCCAGTCATACATTCCTGGGGTTTCATGGGGAAGAAGAGGGATTTCCATATTCCGGCGGTCGGCAACCCGTAGAGTATGAGTGCCTCCCGCGATATATAGTCGCATGGGATTGTCCGAAAGTTTGTAGGCTGTTTCTTCATCACACAGCAGCATACATGCAGCTCCGACTGACATTGCGCAACATTCGTGCATTCGTAATGGATCGCAAGCAATGCGGCCAGCAAGAACTTCCTCCACTGTTAATTTTGCCGGTTGCTGGGCAAACGGTGACATCCAAGCATAACCTTTATTTTTAACGGCAATTGCAGCCCGGATTTCCTCCTTTACTTTGAAAATGTGAGCAAAACGACGTGCCATGGGGGCATAGTATGCAGCATACATCCGAGCAAGACGAGTTTCAAAATCCTTGCATGCAGCAGTCGAGATGTAATAATTACCAGTTCTGGTATCAACCTCATCCATCCGTTCCCATCCCATTACCAGTACACAGTTAGCATAGCCGGAAGCGACCATATTTGCTCCGACCAGTGTAGTATAACCTCCAGTGGCCCCGCCGGTTTTAATGCCTACATTAGGCAGCGGATCGAGTCCGAGGTAGTCATGAACCTTTGCTTCACATAGTAGCTGATCCTGAAAATGGTCAGCGAATTCTCCATAGCATGCCATGTTGATCATTCCTTTTACTTCCAGTGGTTCTAGTTTGAGGTCATTTTCTTCGAGCAACATCCGGAACGCCATCATACAAAGTTCTTCCAGTTTGTATTCAGGATAGTATTTACGGTAATCTGTTGTACCACCGGCGACAACATAAACCGGACGCTGAAACTGCGGAACCCTTAGGTTCCCGGGTTTGAATTTAATCATCGCATTCCTCCTTGATTATCAATCTTGTAAACTTCGCGGGGTATTGTATTCATTAACTCCGTTATGATAACAAAACTTTTTTATGAATCAAATGAAATTAATGTTTGCCGTCGCGTCCATATTACCATGGGGAAATGCATAAACAATAGCATTTGTAACAATTGACTGTTAAAAAGCATAATATAGTATTAATATATGCTTTATATTCAGACACTTGAATTACGGGACTATATTGACAAAACACGCATTTTTTTTGGCGAAGGACGTGGTGAGTGTGGAATTGCACTGCATTTGCCGATTAAGAACTACATGGCTGGCAGTGCACCAGCGACCGATTATGCGTTAATGATTACTGTTGCCAATCACCTGATTGAATTTCTGCTTTATAAGCGACTGAATCGCGGACCACAGCAGTGGGATTATAATCCGGAGAAAGCAGCTGAGATTTATACAGTATGCGGAGATAATGTCTCCACCAGCGGAATTATCATTGAGGATCGTAATTATCCATCCGGCGCCAAGCTCCAGGTATTTCTTGACAAGACCTTCGGGGTGAATGAGGTGGCAATTCGTTGGAAAGGGCAGATGGTTGGTGATGAGCGGCTCCTCGCTGACTATGAGGAGTATTTAAAAGAATATTTAAGCGATAACACTTTGGGTAACTTATAAAGTATAAATTAATAAGTCGATTCCAAAAGTCGCTTGAGGTCGCAATGATGCCACTTTTTCAAACTTTAAATTTGAATCGGATTATAAAAGACGCGGAAGTCAAGGCACTCATTACTCAAGCTGACCACCAACTTGAAGTTTTGGGGTACACCGAACACGGAACGAGACATGCCCGGCTGGTAGCTAAGAACAGTCGCCGGATTCTAATTCAGCTGGGCTATGACGAAAGAGTAGCGGAGTTAAGCGCAATTGCAGGGTATTTACATGATATTGGAAATGTTGTTAACCGTGAAGCCCATGAGCGGACCAGCGCTATTCTGGCGCGCAGTATACTGTTGCGGCTCGGTATGAATTATGGTGATGTTGCTAAAATTATGACGGCAATTGGTAATCATCACGAAGAGAGTGGAAATCCAGTGTCAGAAGTTGCAGCAGCACTAATCCTTGCGGATAAAGCTGATGTTCACCGCAGTCGGGTCCGCAACCCAGCACTTGTCAAGTTTGACATCCATGACCGGGTAAACTACGCAGTGCGGAGTTCAACACTATCGGTTGACAGCGTCAACCGGCGAATTGTATTTGATTTAACAATTGATGTGGGCATTGCTTCCGTCATGGAATATTTTGAAATTTTTTTGAGTCGAATGCTTATTTCCCGCCGTGCGGCTGATTTTCTAAAATGTCGCTTCGAAATGCTAATTAACAATACGCGCTTAGTCTGATCTCGTGTTACTTTATTGACTTTATTTCTATTCCAATTTATGCTAACATGTTGCAGGAGAAAAAAGATAGCGATAGACTTATATTTCTGGGATCCGGCGGTGCAAGAATTGTGATTGCCAGGCAGGTGCGTGCATCAGGGGGTATGTGGTTTTCCCTAAGCGGGCTTCAGTTTCATGTTGACCCCGGACCTGGCGCTTTGGTACGCGCATTATCCAGCCGGCACATCCTTGATCCTACCAAGTTATCGGCACTTCTACTTTCTCATCGGCACCTTGATCATTCTGCTGATATTAATGTGATGATAGAGGCAATGACTATGGGGGGGACAGAAAGGAGGGGAAGGCTCTATGCGCCGGCCGATGCGCTGGAAGGTGATGATCCAGTTGTATTTCGTTATCTCAGGGCTTTCCTTGAAGAGATTATAGTTCTGAGGGAGAAGGGTATTTACAACCTGGGAAAGATCAACTTTACCTGTCCGGTAAGACATCGTCATCGGGGTGAGGTGTATGGTTTCAAATTTGAGAGTCCTGGACTGGAAATTTCTTATATTGCCGATACCGCCTATTTCCCGGAGTTGGCAGATTATTATCAGGCAGATATTGTAATTTTCAATGTTGCTCGCTACAAACCTTCGGACCTCGATCATCTTCACTTCCCGGAGGTTGAACAGTTAATAAAAGCAATGAAACCGAAACTGGCGATCATGAGTCATTTCGGCATGACGATGATTAAAGCAAAACCTTGGTTGCTGGCGCGTGAATTGAGCCAGAGAACCGGATGCGAAGTAATTGCAGCCAGTGACGGGTTGGCAATATCATTAGAACGATATAAAAAAGATGAGACAGGAAAGAAAACCGGTTAGACTGCTTCCTGAGGATACTGCCCGACGGATTGCTGCGGGCGAAGTGATTGTTCGTCCGGCGTCAGTCGTCAAGGAATTGATTGAGAATGCCCTTGATGCGGCTGCCCACAAAATTACAGTTGAGGTGAAATCCGGCGGCAAGGATTTTATTCGAGTCGTTGATGATGGATTGGGAATGACCCGAAATGATGTCCGATTGGCAGTATTTCGACACGCTACAAGTAAAATTGAAAGCATTGAAGACCTCGCAAAGATTTACAGCTATGGTTTTCGTGGTGAAGCACTGGCAGCAATAGCGGCGGTAAGTCGTATGACAATCGAAACCAACGCTGCAGACGGAGAGGTTGGAACGAAGCTTGAGGTTGAGGGAGGGGATATTAGAGCGATTTCTGACATCGCGCGCACACCCGGAACGACTGTTACCGTACGGATGTTGTTTTACAATCTTCCGGTTCGAAGGGCTTTTCTGAAATCAGATAATTATGAATTACGCTTAATTTGGGAACAATTGAGAAACTATGCTCTGGCATTTCCTGATGTTGCATTTGAGCTAATCAGCAATGAAAGATCTGTGATTAAAATGCCGGCGGTGAATTCCCTCCGGGATCGAATGCTGCAGCTTTATCCACGCCAGACTGTCGAGTCGCTGATCGAACTGCGCGTGCAGAATCCCATTCTTAATGTTTATGGTTTTATAACTGAACCATCACAATTGAAGAATTTTACAGAGGTGCAAGCAATATATTTTAACCGTCGTCCGGTACGCTGTCAGCCGGTAGTGAAGGCAGTTTATGATGGATACAGTCCATTACTGAGTGGGAAACATCCTGATTTTATTATTTTTCTGGAAACCGATCCCAGCCAGCTCGATGTCAATATCCACCCGACAAAACAGGAAGTCAAGTTTGCTGATGAACGGTTTTTGTTTGACTTTATCTCGGAGGCAGTGAACAGTGTGCTTGTTACCAGCAGGCGGCACCAAATTTCAGCGGAGGATGTATTAGTTCATGATAGTTTGATAGATAATACGAGGACTATGAACGATTTCTGGCAGTTACACAATAGTTACATTTTTGCCCAAATCGCCTCCGGATATGTAATTATTGATCAACATGCAGCCCATGAACGTATTCTTTATGAGGAAGTGAAGAAAAGCAGACAAAGAAATTCAGTTACACAAGGGTTGCTTTTCCCCATAACTCTGGAGCTTAAACCGGAGGAGCTAGATACACTAGAACGCCTTCAAAAACGTTTGTTTGAGATGGGTTTAGAAATAAAAGTATTCAGCGGGCGTACTGTAGTTGTGGAAACAATTCCTGCAGGTTCCTATATGGGCAAGGATGAATTACGGGAACTATTCAGTGAACTTGTTCACATCCGTTCCGATAGAACCTTACTTGAAGAGGAACTGGCAAAGCTTGTCGCCTGCAAGGGTGCAATAAAGGCTGGACAGCGGTTGACACCTGAAGAGATGCAATCTCTTATCAACCGGTTGTTTCTCTGCACCGAACCATATTTCTGTCCACATGGACGACCAGTAATTATTAAGATTTCTTTTGAGGAATTGGAACGGAGATTCGGACGAAGTTGAAGATTTTCGTGCTCACCGGTCCAACAGGAGTTGGGAAGACCGAGGTGGCTGTTGAGCTTGCGCAGCGATATGATCTGGACATCATATCTGCTGATTCGAGGCAGATATACCGTTATTTTGACATTGGAACCGCGAAACCGGATCGAAGACTGCGGGAGCTGGTAAAGTTCTATCTCATTGATTTCGTTGAGCCGGATCATACTTATTCGGCAGCCCAGTTTGCACGCGATGCACTTGAGATTATTAATCGACTAAACAGCGAAAGGCGGAAATTCATAATCGTCGGTGGGTCCAATTTCTATCTTCGAGCATTATTTAAGCCTTTTTTCAAAGTTCCGCCGACTAATCTGATGTTACGAAGGCATTTGATGGCTCAGAGCGGTCAGGAATTGTACCGGCGTTTGCAGACAATTGACCCTGAACGCGCAGCACAGCTCCATCCTAACGACCGGCAGCGGATAGTAAGGGCGCTCGAAATCTATGGGTTGACCGGAAAGACATTTACCCAATTAACAGCTGAACAGAATACTCAGCCATTGCTGCAACCATTTTATGTGGTTCTTTCGATGCCCAAGGATCAGTTGTATCAAAGGATTAATCAGCGGTTTGATCAGATGATCAAGGATGGATTGATAGACGAAATAAAGCAGTTGCGTAGCAGAGGTTGGAATGTTGATTGTCCAGCCTTCCAGAGTTATGGTTATCGAGAGCTCCTTCTCTATCTTGAGGGGAAGATCGATTTAGAGACAGCGGTTCAACTGGCAAAAAAGAGAACTCGCGATTTCGCACGGAGGCAGTTGACTTGGTTGCGCTCGCTGTCCGATGTTTTTTGGGTGGAGGTGCACAACTTATCAAAAGCCTTCAGAAAAGTTGAGTTTATATTTAGTTATAAGTATAATATAAACCAAGGAGCGAGTGAAAGGAGTGCAAAGTGACATTAACGAGATTTACATCCGAATCAGTAACCGAAGGGCATCCGGATAAAGTTTGTGACCGGATTTCCGATGCAGTTTTGGATGAAGTGCTCCGTCAGGATCCAATGGGACGGGTAGCATGTGAGACATTTATCACGGTTGGCATGGTACTGGTGGGGGGGGAAATTACTACCAAGGCTTGGGTAGACCTGGAACGTCTTGTGCGCAAGGTTCTCAATGAAATTGGGTATGTTAACACCGAATCCGGTTTAAGTGCGGATTCCTGTGCGATTCTTAATGTGATTGGCCGCCAATCTCCTGATATTGCGCAAGGCGTTGATGCTGGAGGCGCTGGTGATCAGGGAATGATGATTGGATACGCCTGCCGTCAAACCGATGAGTTGATGCCGCTTCCCATTGTCTTGGCGCATAAAATAACCCGCCGACTTGCCGAAGTCAGAAAAAAGGGAATTTTGCCTTATTTGAGACCGGATGGTAAGGCGCAGGTTACCGTAGAATATGAAGACGGCAGACCGATCAGGGTTGATAGTGTTGTAATTGCTGCTCAGCATGATGAAACGGTTCTTGACCGGAGCGGGAAAAAAATTACAAAGACTGCCCGTGAGGAAATTATTGCCACAGTGGCAAAGGCAGTTATCCCTGAGTATTATATTGACCGGCAGACAAAGTTTTTTGTAAATGAAACCGGCAAGTTCGTAATCGGCGGACCTCAATCTGATACGGGTATGACGGGAAGAAAAATTATTGTGGATACATATGGCGGCTGGGTACGGCACGGAGGCGGTGCCTTTTCAGGTAAAGATCCCACAAAAGTTGATCGTTCAGCAAGTTACATGGCACGGTACATTGCTAAAAATCTTGTTGCAGCAGGACTCTGTGATGAAGTAGAGGTAAGGTTGGCATACGCGATCGGAAGGGCCGAACCAGTTGATGTTTCGATTGAGACTTACGGGACGCATCAAATTGATATTGTTAAACTGGAGCATATCATCCGGGACTACTTTCCCCTAAAACCTAAGGCAATGATTGATTATTTGAAGCTCCGGAGTCCAATTTATCAACCGACAGCAGCCTACGGTCATTTTGGGCGTAAACCGCACACATGTCGCGATCGGGAGTTGAAACGGGAGATGGAATTCTTTACATGGGAAAAGACCGACTTGGCAGAAGAACTGAAGAATCTGTTAAAATAAAGAGGCAAAGTATGAGAAACATAAAGATTGATTATGAAATCAAAGACCTTGCAATGGCAAATCATGGTGTCCGCCGGATCGAATGGGCTGGACGGTTCATGCCGGTTCTGAAACGAATCCGCGAGCGGTTCGAAAAAGAAAAACCGCTTAAAGGCGTAAGGATGAGTTGCTGTCTTCATGTTACATCGGAAACGGCCAATTTAGTCAAAACATTAAAAGCAGGCGGAGCTGATCTAAGATTGTGTGCCTCCAACCCCCTTTCAACTCAGGATGATGTTGCAGCTGCGCTGGTAAAGTTTGATAAAATTTCAGTGTTTGCAATCAACGGTATCGATCGCCATGGCTATTACCGCCATATTGAAAAAGCTCTGCAGCACGGGCCCCACATTACCACCGATGATGGTGCGGACTTGGTAACGACATTGCATAAAAAAGGGGGTGTTCTGCTTTCTGGTGTTATCGGAGGAACCGAAGAAACAACAACTGGTGTGCTGCGACTGAAGAGTATGGAGCAGGCAGGTGTACTGGCTTATCCAATTATCGCCGTTAATGATTCATTAACGAAATACCTTTTTGATAATCGCTATGGCACCGGACAGTCGACTTTGGACGGAATACTGCGTGCTACAAATATTCTCTTTGCGGGGTCAATAGTTGTAGTGTGTGGATATGGATGGTGCGGGCGGGGTGTCGCACTGCGAGCGCGGGGAATGGGAGCGGAAGTCATTGTTACAGAAGTTAATCCAATAAGAGCACTGGAAGCGCGAATGGACGGGTTCCGGGTAATGAGACTTGTCGATGCTGCTCCTGTCGGGGATATTTTTATAACCGTGACAGGTAATATTAATGTAATTGACCGCCACCATTTACTTAAAATGAAAGACGGAGCTATTATCTGTAATGCCGGGCATTTCGATGTTGAAATTAACTGCCGCGCGCTGAAGGAAATCAGCAGGAAAGAGCGAGAACTGCGGGATGGTTGTGTTGAATACTTGCTCAAAAATGACAGGAGGATTATACTTTTGGCAAAGGGAAGGCTTGTTAATCTATCTGCGGCTGAAGGACATCCGGCAATGGTTATGGATCTTTCATTTGCCAACCAAGCAATGGCTGCCGAATTTTTACTTAATAATCGAGGCAAGCTTGCTCCAAAAGTCTACAAGCTACCGGAGGCGATTGATGAAGGGATTGCGCGTCTAAAACTGGAGACCCTAAGTATCAAAATTGATTTTCTAACGGCGGAACAGAAAAAATATATCGAGGATTGGCAAACTGGTACCTAAGTCTGTGATGCAGGTCGGGGTTAAAACGTGGTTCCTAACTGAAAATGAGGTTCCCAGCCGGGTTGAGGTTTATCGAATCCGTATCCCAAGTCGAAACCGATCAGTCCAAGCATTGGGATTTCGAGCCGAACCCCTAATCCGGCGCCCCGTTTAAGGTCGGAAAAGCTGAACTGTTCAGGTTGATTCCAAGTGTTTCCAGCGTCAAAGAAAGCAAGAAAGGTAACCTGCGGATTGAGGCGCAAACGATACTCAAAGGAAAATATGTTCAGCATAGTACCACCGATCGGGAATCCGGCATCGTAAGGCCCGATTGAGCTTTCTCCATATCCCCGGATGCCGTCGACTCCGGTTCCTCCGGGGTAAAACCGTTCAGAAAGCGGAATAGTATCACGAGTGCTAAATCCTGAAATATAGCCCAATCGGGCTCTACCTTTAATACCGAATTTCCAAAAGAGCGGCAAGTACTGCGTCAGATCAATTGTGTGACGGTGAAAATGAATATCCCAGAAGGAAAGATCAAGTGAATAAGTGGCTACAGACCCAGTTAATGGATTGAAGATGTAATCGCGTGAGTCCCGGGTGAGCGTAATAGATGGAAGAAATGAAGTTTTATGAACAGTATCGCGATAGATGTTGAATGTTTTCGAGGGCTTGTATCCACTGCTTATTGATGCTGGTGGGACATACCCGTCGCTGAGGCGCAATAAGAAATAAATTCGTGAATAATCAAGTGGCAGGGGACGAGAGAAGGAAATACCTCCGCTCATAATCTGTTTACTATAATAGTTGTAATCTCTTGTCAGATAGGAGATATCAAAACCAGCAGATACTGGAGTGTCAAATAGCCAGGGTTCTGTAAAACTTAATTGGAAGTCAGTCTTTTTACCACCCTTTTCTAATCTCAGAGATGAACGCCAGCCTCTGCCGAGAAGGTTGGGCTGTTGGAGTTCTACATAACCAGCAAGTTTATCCTGTGCCGAATATGTTATTCCAGCGCCAATAGTTCCAAAGAAACTCTTCTCTTTAACTTTATAAATCAAATCAATTGTGCCGGCTGTATCTACCTGCCGATAGTCAATGGCGACATCATCGAAGAAACCCAGATTGAAGATATCTCTCTGACTGCGCATAATTTCGGAGCGTTTGAAAACATATCCAGGCAGGGAGGATATTTCACGCCGGATAACTTTATCCCGGGTTTGTTGGTTACCTTCGATTTTCACAAGTCTAATCGTTGCCGGGGCTCCTTCTTTGATATCGTAATTGATATATACGGTATCGGCGTTAATCTTTTCAATCGGGATGATTTGGGCATATATATAACCTTTTTCAGCATAAATATTGTAAATTTCAGCAAGTGTTGCCTGAGCTAGTTTGATATTATATACAGAGCCGGAATGGTAGCGAATCAGTGAGTAAAGACGAGCTGAATCAACAATCGTATTGCCGGTAATCTTGACTGCCCCGAAGTAATATCGTTTTCCTTCGGTTAGATAGATATTAATATCCACCCAACCTCGGTCGAATTTCACATCATAATCAATTATTCGGGCATCGATGAATCCTTGTTGTTTATAGAAGTCAACAATCCGCTCCAGGTCTCTGGGAAGTTCTTCCTCTTTAAGAGTTCCTTTGCGATACCAGGTTTTCTGGCGATTGACCAGTTTAATTTCAATCTGGGGGTCAGTAAAGTGTTCATTACCATATATTTCAATATTACGAATTTTCACCGGTTCGCCCTCGTCGATCTGAAAAGTCAGAATGACCTCACCAGAACTATTCGGTCTGCTCTGAATTGATTGGATATTAACCAGCAAAAACCCTTTCTGTTTATAAAGTTTCAACAGCTCTTGTTGCCAGTCAAATACTTTTTTTGCCGAAAGAATTTCGCCGGTCTTTGTTTTTATCTTTGCTTGGAGGTCCTTTTTTTTGATGCGCCGATAACCTTCAAATTCAACATATTTGAGTTTAGGATATTCTTGAACTACGAAATTAAGATAAATACCATCTGCAACTCTTGTGGTTTCGGCTGTTACTTGAGAAAATAATCCGAGATCATAGATTTTTCGAATGGCATCCGCCAAGGAAGAGCGGAAGTTGCTATGAGTATAAATCTGTTGTTCGCCAAGACCGGAGGTGCGTATAACCAAAGCCGGGTCGCACCGGGTGGTAGAAGCGGTTATTTTCAGGAGTGCGATCCGGTCCGTGTCAGCACTCGACAGTTGATTCAAAAGAAGAACAGTTAGAAATAATGAATTCATTCCTGGACCGGCGCTTCTGCTTCGGACGGAGCCTCCCTGAATATCAGGCGATTTCCATCCCGGTCCACGACAATATGTGGCTGTTCAGAAAATCCACCCTTCAGCAGCTCTTCAGCTAAGGGGTCTTCAAGCAGACGGCGGAGTGCCCTTTTTATCGGACGGGCACCATATTGTGGATCAAAGCCTTCTTGGACGAGCAGTTCTTTCGCAGCGGGGGTCAGTTCAATCGTGATTTTCTTTTCCTTTAAACGAGCGGCAATTTCTCGGATTTGGATGTCGACGATAGCCTCCATTTGAGGGCGGTCAAGGGGATGAAAGACAATGACTTCGTCAACCCGGTTAAGAAATTCCGGACGGAATACTCTTTTGACCTCAGTCATTACCTTATTTCTGATATTTTCATAATTTACCTCAGGGGTGGGTGATGTAAAACCGACACTCGCGACACCCCTGATTTCGGTAGAAGCGATATTGGAAGTCATTATGATCACAGTATTTTTGAAGTTGATCTTGCGGCCCAAGGAATCGGTAATTTGACCGTCATCGAGAATCTGCAGCAGAATATTAAAAACATCCGGGTGTGCCTTTTCGATTTCATCAAAAAGAACGACCGAATAAGGTTTGTGTCGGACTTTTTCTGTCAGCTGTCCGCCTTCTTCATAGCCGACATAGCCTGGAGGCGCACCCACTAATCGGGATACATTGAATTTTTCCATATATTCCGACATATCGAACCGAAGCAACGCTTCTTCATTTCCGAAAAGGAAACGGGCAAGAACGCGGGCAAGTTCAGTTTTGCCGACACCAGTCGGTCCGAGAAATATAAATGAACCAATAGGCCTTCTGGGGTCTTTGATGCCGGCGCGGGAGCGGCGAATGGCCTTGGCTACTGCTGTAATTGCCTCATCCTGCCCGACGATCCACTGTTTTAGTTCTTCTTCCATCCGCAATAATCGTGACGATTCTTTTTCTTCCAGTTTTGCCAGAGGTACCGAAGTCCATGAGGACACTACATATGCAATGTCTTCTTCAGTAACTACCGGGAAACTGCCTTTTTTCTCCCATTCTTTGCGCTTACGTTTAAGGTATTCTGTGAGTTTTTTCTGTTCATCACGCAGTTCAGCTGCCTTCTCAAATTCCTGCCGGCGAACCGCATCCTCCTTAGCCCGGGTTATTTTTTCAATCCGCCGTTCAATCTCATCCAGTTCGGGATTTATGACGGGGCGCATCAGTTTCACTCTTGAACCGGCTTCATCAATTACATCTATCGCCTTATCAGGCAGGAAGCGATCAGTTATATAGCGGTCAGCAAGATAAGCTGCAGCATAAAGCGCAGCATCTTCATAGGTTACGTTGTGGTGAAGTTCGTATTTTTCTTTTAAACCTTGGAGAATTTGCACGGTTTCAGACACAGTGGGAGGATCTACCATGATCTTCTGGAAACGGCGTTCCAATGCCGAATGTTTTTCGATGTACCGGCGATATTCTTCAGGGGTGGTAGCACCGATGACTTGGATTTCACCTCTTGCGAGTGCTGGTTTGAGAATACTAGAAGCGTCAATAGCCCCCTCAGCTGCACCTGCGCCAACAATTGTATGAATTTCATCAATAAAGATGATACAATCACCAGAATGCTGGATTTCGTTGAGAATTGATTTTAACCGTTCCTCAAACTGGCCACGATATTTGGTACCGGCAACGATTGCTGCCATATCAAGCGCTAGCACCCGTTTATTTTTTAGAACATTCGGAACCCGGCCCGCAATAATCCGCTGTGCCAAACCTTCGACAATGGCAGTTTTGCCGACGCCGGCTTCTCCGATTAGCACCGGGTTGTTCTTTTTGCGCCGGGCAAGAATTTGAATTATCCGTTCGATCTCTTTTTCGCGCCCGATAATCGGGTCCAGTTTTTCCTCGCGAGCCAATTGTGTTAAATCCCTTGAGAAGTAATCAAGGGCTGGTGTGCGGGATTTACCTTTGGTTCCGGTGGAATTTTTGTCTCCGGATAATAACCGGATTGTTTCTTGACGAACCAGTTCGATGTCTACGCCCAGTGATTGGAGTACCTGGCAGGCAATACCGTGTTCTTCGCGCAGCAAGCCGAGCAAGAGATGTTCGGTTCCGACATATGTATGATTCATTTTTCTGGCTTCGTCAACCGCATAATTCAAAGCTGACTTTGCTTCTTGGTTCAGGGGGACATCCCCCAGGACCAGAGTTTCAAAACCTGCGGGAACAGCATTTTCTACCGCCCGGCGTAAATCGTCGAGATTGATGCCTAAGTTAGTCAGGACAACTGCAGCAACACCTTCTCCTTCCTTTACAATACCGAGCAGTATATGCTCAGTGCCGATATAATCGTGATGAAGTCTAATAGCTTCTTGGCGCGCATAATTCATTACTTTGCGCACGCGGTCAGTAAATCTTTCCTGCATATCTATAAATAATTTATTTGAATTCCTTCAAAAGTCAATCTATAAACTTCTGTATTTTTGACTCCTTTTTTGTTACTTAGGGTTCCCGTCTAATTAAGGTGAAATTTTTATTACCCGAGTATTGGGAGATTTAACACCCTTTATGATGTATATTCCCGTAGGGAGTTGTGGTAGATGCTAAATTGTCATTTTATCGGGCATTGTTGTCGTCTGAGATACGATTCTTCCAGTAATATCAAACATCTGCAACTCTTCAGATTGAGATGTTGTGATGAATAGTTCATTTTTAAACACCAGTGGATAAATATGCAGTTTATGGGATTCAATGGTAGGCAGGTTGGGTTTTTCTTCGATGCCGGTTCCAGTAATCAGCCAGTTGAGCATCAACTCCATCAGTTGAACCCGGGTGAGATAATCGGGGCGGGAAGGAGGACGATTAACCGCTTCAAAACCGAAACCGAGGAAGATAATTCTCCCCCCGTGAATAATTTGGCGTCTGATGCCAGCCCCTGTATTGCCGGCTGTGTCATAAACCAGAAATTTGCTGGAGTTGAGCAGAGGGGAAATAACGTCTCTTGATGTTTGGTTATTAGCTCCGTTTCCTCCGGCAGTTGCGGTTCCCCTGATATAGCGGCCGATAGAATCGTTAGGCATACCCACAACCATAAAACCGCTCCAACCTGATGAGTCAAATCGGCAGCCGATGAACTCTTCTAAAAAACGCGTTTGGGTAAGTTCCTCGGCAATATTCTGTCCGGTAATGAGCAAATTACCCCCCTGTTCTCCAAACAGAATTAAGCTATCCTGATCTTGAGCAGGTATGGTCCGCGTTACAGCATTTCCTGAGAACCAGATAATTGTCCGCTGCTGAAGCCTCTCGGTTATGTGATAAGGGACCGGTCCGTTTCTTGGTATTGACCAGTAACACCAGCTGGTATTCAGACTGTCAAGGGTTGTGGTGTAATAAAAAGCCAGTGTATCAAGAGTGTCACTGTTTACGATCAGAACTTGAGCGGGGTTAGCCAATAATACAATATCTGTATCATGTGGAACTGCAAGACAAAAGTATCGCCGGTAATAAGGAACAGCCGGTTTGATTGTTAAGGTGAACAGGGAATCAATGAGGTTCAGGGAGAAGTTACCGGAGGAATCGGTTACACAGGAGTCCCATATCGTCGGGTGATTAAACAGGCGGGCGATAATTTGAGCGGTAACCGGCTGTGAACTAACCGAATCCATTAGTATGCCGCTGACACGGCATTGTCGGTGGATTCTATGCGAAAAATAGGCAGTATCATTGTAAGGGTTATCGTCCCCGGATAAGGCGGCGACGAGGGTGATTACTTGAGCAGTTTCGGGAATAGGCAGACGAAGATGTAAAGTATCGAGTTCCAGAAATGGTATCGGGTCGAGTATTACATAAGTGAAGAGTTGTCCGGAAACAAAGATCCTGAGGGTTTCAGTTGGTGATATGGTTCTACCGGTATTAGCAATTTGAATTGTCAGATTCAGTGTATCTCCCGGGAAGTATATTGTGTTAGGTTCAGGAATGGTAAGGTCCAGCAGGCAAGGTCATGCACATAAACCGGGATAGTGCTGGGGTCCATACCCATAAAGTCCAAGTAGCTTGAAACCCAAGTGTGGTCTTGGGTAGATGGGTCCGTCCAAGTAGCGGGAATTCCTCCATCAGAATCTGTATCGAGCATAAGCAGGGTGTCGGTGATATAACGGTGCGCGATTAGACAGCTGGAAGAATGGTTGATTGCATTGGCAGCATGGTAGGCATTGGCAAGCCAGAGGTTATGGGAACAATTCCATGTTCCCTGAGGGTAGAAACTAGGAAGTGATTCGGAGAATGTGTTTACCCAGATTTTTCCAGAGAGAGTATCAAATCGACAATATGTCTGACAGACACCCCAGAAGGCGGTGGCGCCGGACATTGCCCAGCTCTGGTAACTGAGCCGACTGCGCGGTGCGGCTTCAATCCAGTTCTTTACCCTTATACCGCGGGCGAGTGCTGTGTCCAGCAGCTCTCGGTCATTAGAGAAGATAGCAAATTCATACGCCATGCCGGATGACTGAGTGATGACGAAATTCTCCAGATAGTTGGCAGGGTTCAACGGATTATTCAGATAAAATCGGCGACAGGAATCAGAGTAGTATTTGAAGCTGGAATCCTGGTATACCTGGCGGTAAAGCATTTCCATCCACATTCCCAGTCCGCAGTTCCAGACTGCATACCAGACATTGGCCGGATTTCCGCCATGCTCATAATAGGCAGGGTGGCGTAACAGGTAAATCCAGGCACGTTCGATGTTTTCTTGGTAATCATTGCGTCCGGTAAGCTGATGCCACCGCGTCCAGATCCAGATGGCTTCCTGAGTGTTATCAGTTTCGATGATCGCGGGCAGATGCTCAGCTTCAATCACACCACCATAATCAGTAGAAGTTGAATCTGTAACTTGGTAACGGGATACAAAATCACATACCCACCTTATTCGCTGAAGGTAGAAAAATCTCCTTGACAGAATTTTGAGGCTATCATAATGATGATACAATACCGGATGCGGTCTTTTTTCGTAGCTATTTATATCCTCGTGGTTCCAGATTGTGCTGGCAGTTGCCAAAGATAGTGCAAATATAGAACTGACAATCAGTCTGAGCGTCACTTACACGAAAATAATATATTTTGTTTTTAAGTCAAGATCAAAAATAGGCAAAGTACAGATTCTGCTTGACTTAATCAGAAATTTCATTATACTAAAATACACTCGGTAATGGGGTGGCGCCGGGTTTGGAATGTGGAGTGCAGTGGCTTCAAGCCACGGGCATTGGATTAAAAGTACCCGAGTGAAAGGAGGCGAAATGGCAGGCAAGGTAGGTGTAGTAATAAAAAACGGCGTATTCCTCGCCATTTTAGGCGTTAATTTCCTCCCTAGTTCAGCGTTTGCTCAAACTTGGAAAATTGGCGATAACAAATATCTTACTCGAATTTATTCCGTTCCAGTTTTCTTCAATTCGACCAAAGGAGAATCTCTCAAACTTATGTCCGACTCAGTCAAACGCTGCTATCCGGATGACAATACGTACTGGACAGGGTCTTTGGCAAAAAAGGGCAATCAGTATTCCAAATCATCCGGTACGGTAAGAGTAAGCAGTGAGCCATCCGGCGGATCTGACTGGTGGTATCAGGGCTGGTTCAAGTTCAACCTCTCTGCTATTCCCGACAGTTCAACAATTGATACCGTTGCATTAAACTTTTATTGTTCCAACCGTTCCTCCCAGATTCCCTATGCATATGTTCGCCTTCTGCCCGGTGATCCTGCTTCAGCCAGTGATCCAACCTTATGGACTTGGTTAACTACAGGTGCGATCGTAAGCCCAGCACGAAGTATTGATTTGAATTGGCAGACGCGCGGTTTGAATGCAACTGGGAAGGCAGCGGTGGAATCCTGCCTTGGTCAGAACTGGATAGCATTCGGGTTGCATGAATTCACTTACCGCACCGGTGCTTGGGCGGAAGTAAAAGGTCATGGAAGCGGGGAAAATACTCCATATCTAGAGATTGCATATACCTTGCCCGCCCGATCAGATATATCGATGGAGGAGATTCTCGAACCTGGATTTGTATTGCCAGTCGGAACGATAGTAACGCCTACCGGACGGTGGCGCAATCGTCAGCCTCACCCGGATAATTATTATGCCTGGTTTATTTTTATAAATCCTGCGGGGCAAAGAACAACTTTGCCCGCAATTCAGGTTTTGGGACAGCGCGGTGAGAGCGATACGGTGCTTTTCTTTACCCCGTTTCCTCTTAATGATACTGGTCTCTGGACGGTCAGGTGTTCTACTTATACTGAGAATGATATCGACCCGAACAATGATATCCGAGAGCGTTATTTCCGGGTCGTTCAGAATTCCGGAGGCAACCGGTTTGACGTGGCAATTACGGAGATCACCTCGCCTGTCGGTGTGATTGATACCGGTACAGTTGTTGTACCAAGAGCCCGCTGGCGCAATCAGTCCGTTAATCCCGCGACATTTTTTGCTTACTGTGCACTGATTAACCCTGAAGGGGTAAGGATATACACCAATTCGGTCCTGCTCAGTGATTTTCCACCATCGGCTGATACAACCATTGAATTTACACCTTATAATGTCGGGTACCAGACAGGACAGTGGGCGGTTGTCTGTTCCACTGTGGCTCTGGGCGACACAAATCCAGATAATGACTGGCGGTGGGGCAGTTTCAGTGTGGCTGCAGGCGGGGGGTCTCCGAAAGGCTGGCATGAAGTTTCGTCAGTCCCGCTACCTCCATCCAGCAAAGCAGTTAAAGATGGGGGGTGGCTGACTTACGACCAGGGCAGCGGTTTGTTCTTCATCGTCAAAGGAAATAAGACTGGTGATTTTTATTCCTATGATCCGGTAGCAGATACTTGGCGGGAACTGTGTCTATGGCCCGGCGGAATTGAAAATAAAGGACCGGCGAAAGGGGCAACTGGCGCGGCAGATGGCACAGGTCATGTTTTTGCAGTTAAGGGGAACAATACACTGGGATTTTGGTGCTATTATATCGACGGGGATTCTTGGCATCAGCTTCGTGATGTGCCGGCAGGACCTTCGGGAAAGAAAGTCAAGGGCGGTTCAGATATGGTGGTCATAAATCAGAGTGGAAATCAGTACGTGTATCTGCTGAAGGGTTATAAGAACGAGTTTTACCGTTATCACTGTAATGGCGACAGCTGGGAACAGTTGCCCGATGCACCACAGGCACTACATCCGAAATGGGACAAGGGTTCTTGGCTTGCATACGACGGTAACCGGTATATTTATGCCCATAAAGCCAAATATCACGAATTCTGGCGGTTTGATCTCTATACCGCCGCTTGGGATACCCATCGCCTTAAGGGTATGCCGTTTCTCAGTCGCACCGGTAAAAATAAAAAGGCAAAGGATGGTTCAAGCGGTGCTTATTTGAACGGAGGCGTTTTTGCGTTAAAAGGTGGCAACACCTGTGAGTTTTACCGGTATGAACCCGAGGGCGATACCTGGACTGAACTGGAGCCGATGCCGGAGGTGGGATCTGCAGGAAAGAGAAAAAGGGTTAAAGGTGGAGGAGATCTGGTGGCCGTTGGAGAAAATATCCTATATGCTCTCAAGGGTAACAAGACCCGTGAGTTGTGGTACTATTGCTATGTTCCCGAAGCAGAGGTGTCTAGGAATGGCGTTCAATCTGAAATTACGACGCCTGTCTTCACAGAAGAACGGTTCCGAATTTTCCCTAGTCCGGCGACAGAGGGTGTGCTTGTGCTTGAATTTGAGGATGGAATGCGTCTCCCGCTTCCACTGAAGGGTGTGCTTTATGACAATGCGGGCAAGCTGGTCCAGACCTTTACAATCAATTCTCATAGTGTCAGTTTTAATTTTGCCCAATTACCTGCAGGGATTTACTGGGTGGCACTTGAAAACCGGTCCGGATCACGGTTCCTCCGGAAGATCATAATTGCTCGGTAGGGTAGAATTATTCCGGATTGATTGGGATCTAAATACTTAATTGCCAAACAGGTAACTATGTGTTAAAATAACTCTGATATGTTTTTTTTCATTATTCTCATTTTGCTGATGGCAGTTGCGGTATTAACATTTTTGCTCATACGGTCGGAACGTAGAAATCGCAGATCTCAGTTGAAGACTGGACAGCTTGAGCAGGTTATTGAGCGGCTGATGCCGCTGGCATATTCCAGATATTATACTCGGCTGGGACAGCTTCAGCGGCGTTTAGGCATAGTCTTCATTGATCATCTGCCGATGACGAGGGATTCAGATGTAAAGAAGTTGTTCGAAACCGGTCTGAAGTTTGCGGAGCAGAATTACTGGGATCGGGCTTGTCAGATTTGGAACGAAGGAAAGGGGAAGGCACGGGAAGATGAATTGGCAGCACTGCACTTTCTTTGTGCAGGATGCCTGGTTATGAAAGGACAGATGGTCCAAGCACGCGCAGATTTGGAACAGGCAGCTAGGATATTACGGCACACCGGTAATAAAAACGGTTTGGCTGCGGTGCTCTATCTTCTGGCAACATTTAACAGTGAAGAACAAAATCGGTCATTAGTCAAAAGGCAACTTGCTGAGGTAATTGCGCTTTGCCACAAGACAGGTGACGATGATCTGCGGGTTAAGGCGCTGGTTCGCCTGGCGGAAATATACCAACATGATGGTCTGGATGAGCAGGCAATTGATTGTCACCGACAGGCTTTGAGAGTGTTTGAGCTCAAAAGGAATTTCAGTGCTGCAAGTGGTCAATACCGGTCGATCGGAGACATTCATTTGGCAAGAGGGGAACTCGATAAAGCACGGGCGGCTTATGAAGACAGTCTGCATCTGGCAAGAGAGAGCCGCAGTCGAATGGCAGAGGCAGAAGGTCTTCTGGCGATTGGCATTGTCCATCGCCTGCAACGTGATTACAAGAGGGCAATTGATGTTTTTGACCGGGCGATGCATATTTTTCAGGACATCAATTATTTCAAGGGTCAGGCCCGAGTCTTGCACGAACTGGCGCTGGCACATGAGAAGTATAATGAACCTGATATCGCCCGGGAGTTTTTTGAACAGGCACTGACATTTGCCCGGAGACTAAGGGATACGAAATTAATCATTGACAATTTGTTAGGTTTGGGGATGAATGCAATACTGCAGTATCATTTGGAAGAGGCACAGAGGTTGATTGAGGAAGCGCAGGTTGCCGCAAACGAGTGCGGACGGACTCAGGAAGTCGTGCGGGTAAAAATTGTCCGTGCAAGATTTTTTATCGCCACTCGTAAATTTGAGCAGGCAGTACAGTTATTAAACGAAATCGTTGAACTGCCGGCGTCAGTGCTTGACCGCAAGCACAGGACAAGGGCATATCTGGAATTGATACGCGCACTAATACGAAGTGGCAGAATTTCAGCGGCAGAAAGGGCATTGAAACAATTCTGGCATCTACTGAGAGGAATTCAAGATGAGGAGTTGACAGCAGATGGGTGGTTTGAAACCGGACTACTTAAATTTGTAAGCAAGGACACGGCCTCTGCCCGCCGGTATTTTGAGCAGGCATATATATTTCACCAGAAAGTGAATGCAAGTCGAGCGATGGCGATCGATTTGTTTTATCTGGGTAAGTTGATGTATCAAGAGCAGATGCCGACAGAAGCACAAATCCGGCTGACTGAAGCGTTACAGATTGCTAAAGAATCGAATGATATCAGTATTCAGGCTGAGATAATTACGCTTTTGGGAGATATCAAACACGGTCTGCATGATATCAGTGCAGTCAGTAATTATAGTCAGGCGCTGGAGCTCTACCGAACGATTGGCGATGAACAACAGCAGGCTCAAGTTCTGATGAAACTGGGCATGGTGTTCTACCAAGATGGTGTTTGGGATAAGGCAAGACCAAGCCTGGAACAGGCTTTAATGATTTTTCAACGGTTGAATGCCCGGGAAAATGCTGAGTCAGTTCTGTCACTGCTGAATAAGATGCCGGCAGATGATATCGGTTTGAAGTTAGCAACCGGTTCCTAACTTGACTGATAAATTTCTATTGTTATGATTTTAAAAGGGCGATTAGCTCAGTTGGTTAGAGCGCTGGTCTCACATACCAGAGGTCACACGTTCGAATCGTGTATCGCCCAGTTTATTTTTTCTTACGGGGACGCCCCCGACCTCGAGGGATATTAAGTTCAATCCGAGTCAGCCGGATTGCTTCGCGAACATGGTATTCGCTTACCCCGTATTTCTTGGCAATTGCGATCAGTGGGGTTCCATTTTCGTGCATTTTCAACATAGCCAGTCGCTGTGCCTTTGAAACCGTCCGATGCCAGGCGACAATTCTCTTGCCTGGTTTGATCTTCATTCGCGGGACCAGCTGGCGGATTCTTTCGCGGGATACTCCGATTGCCCGTGCCAGCTCCGCCTGAGTCATGGTAGCAACCTTTTTCCCCAGTTTTTCGATTTTCTGAATGGCGGTAAGGGGTTGATTCTTGGTCTGAGTTTGCGATGGTTTTGGTGCTTTCATTTTTTATCCTCCCTTTCTAATTCTTTTTACTGTCATTTTCATTAATTTCCCGGTAAAGCATTTATCTATTGATTGGTAACAAGTTTGGTTACAAGCGGCGGTCTGCCAGAACATCTGGCGATCGCAAAAGCGACCCCGGATGTGAGTTCATTGGTTTCGACTGTGAACAAATTGATGCCGGCAGGCAGTTCACCCGAAAACAGCTTCTTCTGTTGTCTGCCGGTCAGGTCGAAAATAGTGAGAATGGTATAAGCCGGAGCGTCCAGTTGTAACCTGATGGTGTGATATTTCGAGCCGGCAGGCAGGGCACTGATACTATACTGCAACGGAATATTACCATGCACCTCATTAAGGCCTCCGCTGCCGGCGACAAATTCGGCGTCGTCAATATAGATTACACCTCCTGCCGGCCCCCCGGTAAAACCGTAAATCCGAAGTAGACAGCGGGCAAAAACAGCACTGTCGGGAGCAGTGTCGGTTTTACTCAGTTGCTGCCAGGTGTGAACTGCGGAGTCGGTATAAACCACCGATGTGCTTCTGATTGCTGAAGTATCCTGACGGCACCAAGTGATAAGAAGCCCACCACGAGCATTGACATCGTCATCATAGAACCAGGTTCTGAATGTGTAGACATTTGCGGGGATAATATTGACATACTGTCTCAGACCATAGTTATTTCCCGTTCCTGTTACTAGGCGGGTTATTTTACAGGAATATGGCGATGAGTGAATTGTGCCTGATTCCTGTTCAATCTTTGCCTTGGTAGTATCTTCAACTATCCAGCCGGATGGTTGTCGAGGGCTTTCCCAGTTACTGAAGTCGCCGTTGACCAGCAGATTGCCGGTGACAATATTGGTTGCCGTTATAGTAATGACTGACAACTGCAAAAACTGCCGGAGAAGGAAATTCATTTCGATCCTCTCTTTACACCTCGTACCCGATTTTGGTAATTTGAATTCGAGTTAAAGGTTGTTTGTGCCCCTTTTTCCGTCGATAGTTTTCCCGGCGGATGAATTTGAAAGTGGTAACCTTCTTTGCCCGGGTGTGTTCAATGATATTTGCTTCGACATAAGCATTGGGGACAGTTGGTGTCCCCACAATTGCTTGATCATCAGTCCGTAACATCAGGACATTATGGAAACGCATGGCTGTGCCCGGTTCGCCTGCAAGCCGGGGTACGGTTATTTGCTCCCCGGGTTTGACCAGATACTGAAAGCCAGCAATATTAACTACTGCGTACATTGTCTATCCCCCTGTCAATTACAGAGACGGTATTAACATCAGACCTGACTGAACTGCCAGCTGGCGCAGCCGAACGGCTCCGATGGGCGGACATGAGCACCAGTCCCAATGAGGTAAGCATAAATGCCACCGCCAAGGCTGATGTAATTTTTGCCATCAGTGGTGCTGCGCCGCCGCCGCCGAAGATGGACTCACCGCCCCCTAAAATTGTGCCGAGTCCGCCCTTCTGTGGTTGCTGTATCAGTACCACCAGAACCAGCAGAATTGATATCAAGAGATGCAGAAATATCAGTATTGCGTACATATATTAGCTCCTTTACAATTTAAATTTAACATTTTTTAATGTAAAGTCAAGAGAAGACCGATTGACCTTACTTAAAGGAGTTGACGATGATGCTGAAGGCATTGACATCAAGGCTTGCGCCGCCGACCAGCAGCCCGTCGACTCCGGTTTGGCGGATTAGTGCCATTGCATTTTCCGGTTTGACGCTGCCTCCATAGAGCACACGGATCCGATCCGCAGCATCGCCAAAACGGTTTCGCAACCAGAGATGAATCCAGTTGTGAATTTCCGCGGCCTGATCTGGCGTGGCAGTGTGTCCCGTGCCGATCGCCCAGACCGGTTCATAGGCAATATCAAGACTGGTGCTGGTTATGCCATTCAGCCCCTTTTCCAGCTGGCGCCGCAGGATTTCAATTGTCTGATGGGCGTTGCGTTCCTCAAGAGTTTCGCCGCAGCAGAGAATCGGTCTAAGATCTGCCGACTGAGCTGCTTTTATCTTGCGATTACAGATTTCATCAGTCTCGCCAAACAGAAGGCGCCGTTCCGAATGGCCAATAATGCAGTAGCGACAGCCGAGTTCGACCAGAAACAGCGGTGAGATTTCACCGGTAAAGGCACCGGCCGGTTCCCAGTGGACATTCTGAGCGCCCAAGGCAATCGCGGAATCGGTCAGTATTTCAGCTGCCGCTGGGAGAGAGGTGAACGGCGGGAATATCGCGACTTCACAGGGCAAGGGGTGGCGCAGCAGTTTAATCAGAGAGTGAAGGAACTCCCGGGTTTCACGAATGTTCTTGTGCATTTTCCAGTTGCCGGCAACAAGTGGTTGATGAATGGTCATGGTGCGTCGGCGAGCGCGGCTATTCCGGGTAAATTCCGGCCTTCAAGGAATTCCAGAGTGGCGCTTCCGCCGGTTGAGAGATGGCTGATTCGGTCTGCCACTTCTGCCTGTTTGAGTGCTGCCCCGGTATCACCACCGCCGGCAATGGTTATGGCGCCCCGAACAGTGGCCTGTGCCAGTGCCCGGGCAATGGCGATACTACCGTGGCTGAACGTCTGGTTCTCAAACATGCCCATCGGACCTGCCCAGACTATGGTTCGGGCAGTGGCGATGAGCTCACAAAACATTTCAATTGTGCGGGGGCCGATATCAAATCCGGCTTCGTCGTTTTCAATCTGTTCTACCGGAACAATACGAGTGCCGGCACCATCGGGATTTGCTGCCGTTACAACATCAACTGGCAGAACCAGCTTCGGACTGTCCTTGAGTTTCTCAACTTCAGCCATCAGTTCCGGCTCCCAGCGGGATTTTCCGATCGGAATTCCCCGTGCTTTCAGAAAGCTGAAGGCAACCGCACCACCAAGAAGCAAATGGTCAACGCGGGGCAGAAGATTTTTAATTACTCCTGCTTTATCAGCCACTTTGGCGCCGCCGATTATCACCAAGAAAGGCCGTACCGGTGTCTGCAGCAGGGGTTCTAGGTATTGAAGTTCCCTTTCCAACAGGAAGCCGGCTGCGGGCTGGGCAAAGAATACCGTCATACCGGCAGTGGAGGCATGAGCACGGTGCGCGGTACCGAAGGCATCGTTGACATAGAAGTCCCCCAGTGTTGCCAGTGCCCGGGCGAAGTCCGGGTCGTTTTTTTCTTCGCCATGATGAAAACGCAGATTTTCGAGCAGGGTGACCGAATTAGGCGGAACCTGCTGGAGGAAACGGATCACATCAATACCAGTGCAGTCAGGGGCAAAGTGCAGATTGCCGTTTAACATTTGTTTCAGGTGTTCGGCGACCGGTCTGAGGCTGTAATTCGGATCCGGCTTCCCCTTGGGTTTGCCCAGATGAGAACCAAGAATTACGGTTGCACCTTGTTCCAGAAGATATTGAATTGTCGGTAAGGCGGAGCGAATGCGGGTGTCATCAGTAATGACGCCATTTTCACCCATGGGAACATTGAAATCAACGCGGACAAACACCCGTCGGTCTCGAACGGGTAGGCTGCGGACAGATAGCTTTGGCATCGCTTAGAGCCTTTCGGCGATATAGTCAATCAGGTCCACAAGCCGGCAGGCGTAACCGTATTCATTGTCGTACCAGGCATATACTTTCACCAGATTGCCGTCGACCACGGAGGTGAGACTGGCATCAAATATCGCCGAATGGGGATTCCCCACTAGGTCAACTGAGACCAGAGGAGCAGTCAGGTACTCAATTATGCCCTTGAGATTGCCTTCCGCTGCGGTCCGGAACGCAGCATTTACTTCTTCAATCGAGGTTTTTTTCTCCACAACGCAGGCAAGGTCGACAATCGAGACATCGGGGGTCGGTACACGAATTGCCATGCCGTCAATTTTGCCCTTGAGTTCCGGGAAGATAACTCCGATCAATTTGGCAGCCCCGGTGCTGGTGGGAATCATCGACATGGCCGCAGCCCGGGCACGGCGCAGATCTGAGTGGGGGAGATCGAGAATTCGTTGGTCGTTAGTGTAAGCGTGGACAGTGGTCATATAGCCATGACGGATCCGGAAGTTCTCATGCAGCACTTTGGCTACCGGTACGACACAGTTGGTTGTGCAGGAGGCATTAGAGATGATATGGTCTGATGCCGGGTCATAAATATTATGATTTATTCCCATGACAATGGATTTAATTCCTTCACCTTTGGGAGGGGCGGAGATCACTACCTTGCGAGCACCGGCCGTGAGGTGACCGCCTGCCTTTTCCAGACTTCGGAACAGTCCGGTTGATTCAAGGACAATATCAACGCCCAGCGCGCCCCAGTTGATTTCTGCGGGATTTTTTACCATGAGGACATTTGCCGGTCTGCCGGCGATAATCAGGTTTTGGCCTTCAGTCCGGACTTCCTCACGGAATATGCCGTGAACCGAGTCATACTTCATCAGATGGGCCAGGGTCGGTGCGTCAGTGACATCATTAATCGCCGCAAGCTCAATTCGCGGATGGCGGCTGACCAGTCTGCCTACCAGTCTGCCAATTCTTCCAAAGCCGTTGATACCCAGTTTTACTTTTTCAGCCATGTACCTTCCTTTCTTTGTAATTTTAAGTAAATATTATTAATTGAATTACTGTCGTCAAGTATATATTTTGATAGAGTTAAATAAGAAGGTTGTATGAGGAGTAACAAGGGGTCCCCCGGGGCGAGTCTTCATATAAAGGGGAAATATTTATCTTCAGAAAAATAAATATGTTAATATAATGATGGTATAAAGATTATATGTGTAAACATATGCACGTGTCTTGTTGTAATTTTAGGTGGGGGAAGGGCGGTAATCGAGACCATAGCTGGACAACCGGTCTGGATTATATTACTCTTAGTAAGGTATGGGCAAGCGGTTTATCTTGCTTTTAATGGTAGTATTTCTGGCGTGTAACCCGGCAGTCGGATGGGGAAAATCGGGCGCCAACGATAGTAATAACGCGGGCGGAGACTGATATCGTTGACAGTGATTCTGCCCGGTTTGAATGGCAGGGAGCGGACCGGGATGGCTGGGTCACTCATTATCTTTACTGGCTTGATGATTCAGCAAAGAAATGCACTACACAGGCAACCTCAGTGACATTGCGCCGTCTGTCATATGGAGCCCATCTATTCGGGATGCAGGCAGTTGATGATGCCGGTGCGGTTTCTCTGACTGCACTGGCGCCGTTTTCTGTTTCCAATGATGAGGTAATCCCCAGAATCGGAACTGATACAGGACTGGAAATAATTACCTGGAATGTTCAGAATTTTCCCAAGGCGGGTGAATCAACACTGGCGCGGCTCAGGCTGGTTGTTTCCCGCCTGGATGCGGATCTGTACTGCATTCAAGAGATAGAGGATACGCTGGCATTTCTGCGTCTGCTGCAGGGTGCAGGGGGTTATGCGGGCTTTTTCTCGCAGGATAACTACGGCAGTTTTTATAAGAAGACCGGGCTAATCTATAAACGGGATATCATTCAGTTCCGGAATGTCAGGCAGATTTTCTGGGATAATGATTCGTTCCCCCGTCCTCCGCTGGTAGCCATGGGTACTGCCAGTCCTAATGGACGAAATTTTGATTTCTGCCTGATAGTGTTACATCTGAAAGCCGGGTCCGATTATGTCGACCGGTTGCGTCGTGCGGGTGCCTGCCGGCAGCTCAAGTATTGCCTTGACAGCGTGCTCATTACTGGCGGGGGGATAAATTTCATCGTTGTCGGAGACTGGAATGACCGGTTGGATGCTCCTTCAGACAGTAATGTATTACGCCCTTTTCTGGAGGATTCATTGGATTATTTCTTCCTTACGCGCGAGCTCACTGGTAACGGATATAACAGTTCTCTGATAGGGGGTAACGTAATTTTTGATCATATACTGATTACCAGAAGTGTGCTGCCGTATTATGCTGGCGGTAGCACGGTTATTCTACGACTCGATGACTATATCAGCGGTTATGAAAATCTTATTTCCGATCACCGACCGGTGATGGCGACATTTCCGGTCTTCGGACAACTGCCGAAGGTGGGAGTTGAACCCACAAGCCCATCGCTGGGCGGCGGATTTTGAGTCCGCTGCGTCTGCCATTTCCGCCACTTCGGCGCAGGTGAATTTTAGAGCAACCGCGGTTAAAGTCAAGTATCTGGCAGGTTTTGACAGCAGAATTCGCTGTGTTATGCTGAACAGATGAGGCGGCTAACGGTTGTTATTTTTTACCTTGCTTTCCTGTTCTGCAGTAACCGGCCGGTGTCCAGCATGTCCGGTCAGGCAGTAACTGGCACAGACTATGGGGAGGTGTGGTTAGCTACTTATCTTGCCGGAATGAAGATCGGTTATGGTGTGCTTAAATATAATCGAAGTAATGGCGGTTTTAATTTTGATTATGCCACCCGAATGACCGTGGGTATGCTGGGGAAAAAGCAGACGGTTAATGTCCATTCCCACGTCGCTACTGATGAAAATCTGGCACTGCGGTCGTTTGAATTCAGGATGAGTTCACAGGATGGTTCTTTTACGGCACGGGGCAGGTGTGAAGACGGCAGATTTGTGCTTGAAACTGGCAATGGAACGAGGGTAATTCACCCGACGAGAAAGTTGTATCCGATCGAAGCGTTAGGGATAATAGTGACAAGAAGCCAGCCTGAACCCGGCACGCGTTTGAATTATCTGACATTCGATGGTGCGGTGCTTGATACGATGGGGACGGAAGTGGAGGTGCTGGGAAAGGAAATGTTCAAAATCGGTGAGACAGCGGTTCCGGCGCTGAAAATGAAGGTAAGGCGGGCAAAGTTTGATATGACAGTTTGGGTGGATGAAAATGGTATGACTCTGAAGGAGGATTCGCCGATGGGTATCAGTTCAGTCCGGGTGGGCAGTGAGCAGGCGCTTGCTGGCGAGGCGGGGTATCCTTTAGATCTTCTGAGAATCTTTGCCGTGCGGGTAGATACAATAATACCGGAGGGAAGAAGGTGGCGCCGGATGGTCTTAACAGTTTCAGAAATTGATACTGCACTTTTACCAGCCAGTGACGAAAATCAGCGGATCATCACTGTAGAAGGGGGAGATGTCCGGATGGAAATAAAAATTGCTCTGCCCGATTCTACCGTGAAGTTGCCGGTTGACACTTGCCGGGAGTTTCTGAAGCCGACGGTAACCATTCAATCCACAGCTCCGGAAATTGTCCGGACTGCAAGACAGATTGTGAATGGAACTGACAATGCTGCTGCTGCGGTACAGGAGATCACCGACTGGGTTTTTCGGTCATTGCAGAAGGAGGCGGTGGCATCGCTCCCCAATGCGGTTGATGTGCTGAAAAACATGAAGGGTGATTGCAATGAGCATGCAGTGCTTTTTGCCGCCCTTTCCCGTGCTGCCGGCATACCGGCAAAGGTAGCTGTCGGATTGGTCTACCTTCGGGATGGATTTTATTATCATGCCTGGAATGAGGTTTATCTCGGGAAATGGGTTCCAGTGGATGCCACTTTTGGTGAGTTCCCGGCGAGTGCAGTCCGGTTAAAACTTGCTGAAGGGGAGCTGAGTGAACAGGCTCAGGTGTTGGGCGTGGTCAGCAGGATAAAAATTCGGGTGCTGGAATTTGAATAAGCGGCAGCGATTGACCGGCGCTCGGTGCCGGATATAATTAACATTGTGAATTATCTAAATTCGATATGGAAGCCGCAGGAACACCAGGACGGGGAGAACAGGTTAACGAATATCGGATATTCTGCAGTCATTGCCGGTACCGGGTTTGACGTTCCGGAAAGGGTTCTGACCAATGAGGACCTGGAGAAGATTCTGGATACATCCGATGAATGGATTACCGAGCGGACCGGAATGAAGGAACGCAGGATTGCAGGTCCCACTGAAGCCGCATCCGATTTTGCCTGCCGGGCAGCGCAACGGGCATTGGAGGAAGCAGGTGTCCGGTCCGAAGATCTGGATCTGATTATTGTTGCTACTGTGACCGGCGATATGCCATTTCCTTCAACTGCCTGTATTGTCCAGGATCGGTTGGGTGCCCGGAATGCCGCGGCGATGGATTTGGGTGCCGGATGTTCCGGTTTCATCTATGGTTTGACTACCGCCCGCCAGTTCATTGCTACAGGCACTTACCGGACCATTCTGGTTATCGGAGTTGAGGTTCTTTCCAAAATCACCGACTGGACCGACCGCAGTACCGCAGTACTGCTCGCTGATGGCGCGGGTGCCGTCGTGTTGCGTGCTGATCAAAATCAGGGGCGGGGAATCATTGCTACTTATCTGGCAGCAGACGGTTCCCATGGAAATGACTTATATATGCCAGCGGGGGGGTCGCGGATTCCGGCATCGATAGAATCGGTACAGCAACGGCTTCATTACCTGAAGATGAATGGCAGTGCTATTTTCAAGGTTGCGGTGCGTTCAATGGCGGATGTGGTGAGGCGGCTTCTGGACCAGGCAAGACTCCGGGCGGAAGACATAAAACTGGTCATTCCCCATCAGGCTAATCTCCGGATAATTGAGGCGATGGCAAAGTTGCTGAATTTTCCGATGGAGCGGGTATTCGTTAATATCCAGAAGTATGCGAATACATCATCGGCATCAACAATTATTGCTCTGGATGAGGCACGGAAATCGGGTCGGGTCCGGCAGAATGATCTGATAATCATGGTGGCTTTTGGCGCCGGCCTCACTTGGGGCGGAGTTTTAATCCGTCTGTAATATCTGAAGATGGATTACCGGTTACTTTCGTTTCTGACGTTTCTGCTTTGGGGGATATGGGGATTTATGACCAAAATTCTCACAAGAGATATCGCAGCCGAAACCGTAGCCTTCTGGTCAACGCTGGCAAGTGTGATTCCCATTCTGCTTTATACGCTGGCCGCGGGCACGATGCAGTGGGTCAGATCTGCGCCGCTGGCAGTGCTGTCCGGGCTGGCTGCCGGTATTGCAACGGTATGTTTTTACATGGCGCTGAAGAGCGGGCCGGCATCGGTAGTTTTACCATTGACCGGGATGTATATTATCATTCCTGCAGTTCTGGGATATATTCTGTTGAAGGAACCGGTAACTGTAAGACACATCGTTGGTCTGGGATTTGCTGTGCTGGCAGTTATTTTTCTTTCCCGTTAGTTGGTTTCCGTTTTTGGCGCAAGAAAATAAAGCATGGTGCCCAGCAGGGCGACTCCAGCTGCAGCAAACATGATTGCCTAGTAGCCGAATTTTCCGGTTACCCCCTCAAGCAGTGCGCCACAGACCGCTGCCAAGCTCAATACTGATTGCAGCATTCCGGAAGCAGTTGATTTTTCTTCGTTCTGTCGCAGAAGTTGCTTAAGTGTTCCGAGATAAAGACAGGACCAGGAAAGTGCCAGTGCCAGTTGAACCGGAATAACCTGGGAAAAATGCCGTGCCAGTCCGAAGGCTACAAATACAATCACCGAGAGAAGAAGCCCGGTCCGGATGAGAATGGCGTCACGGACCAGTTCAAGTATATTCATAAACAGAAACTGCGCAAGCGGATTAAGAGCGTAAATAACCCCAACCCAGAATCGATTGGCACCGAGGTCAGCGAGGTAGAGTGGAAAGATGGTCCAGATGCTGAAGGCGCCAAGGTGACGGAGGAGAAAGGTGAGATAGATAAGCCAGTTACGGGAGAACACTTTCAAATTAAAGAACGACTGGTGGAGTACCGCTGGTTGCGGTTTTAATCTTAATTGTGCGAGTGCCGCTGTCAAAAGCAGCATCAGGGCAGCAACCAAAAAGAGATGCCGGTCGGTAATGAAGTCGACGATTAAAGCCCCCGCAGCCCAACCCAGCGAGCCGAATCCGCTGAACCTTCCAAGATTACAGTTGTCGGAATAGAAATAGGCTACGAGTGCTGCTGGGAAGATGCCGGCTGAAATTCCGATCAGGGCACGGATTAAGAAGAGTACACTGGGAGTGACTGCAAGACAGTGCAATGCCATTACCATGGAAGAAAGTCCGAGTCCGGTGACGACAAATTTCTTCCGGTCGCTGAGGTCTGCCCAGCGGCCAAAGAGCAGATTGGAGAAAAACATCGAACCCTGGTAGGTGGCAACCAGAAGACCAATATTTGAGTGTGTGAAACCAAGGTTACTCGCCCAGAAGGGGATAAAAACGACCGCTGCGGTCAACCCGGCGTTGGCAAGCAGTTGAATGAAGTAGGGGGTATTCACTGGAAATTAGCGAACTGCTTACGATACCATTCTTTGAGTGCGTGCGCTTCATCATAGCGACTGTTGTTTTCCAGCAGGCGGAGGCGTTCCTGAACAAAGATTTGATAACGTGCAAGATTAAGCCGGGTGCGTTCATTCAGGCCGTAGCGTGGTATGCGAACCCGAAGTCGATGGTAGTCAAATTCCGGAAGGAGCGAATCGTCTTGCAATCGGAACAGAATGCCATGAGGGAAGACATAGAATCCTTTTACCAGCTGTTGAGCATCTGGGCTGGATGTTGCCGGGAATGTTATGTAAGTCGATCTGCCCGGGTTATTAAGGAAAAAACTCCGCAGGAGTTTGATGTAGCTTGCCTGAATTGCTGCCGGGTCATAGGGTTGACCGTGTTCAAACCTCTGGAGATGAGGAAGAAATTCTTTAACTTCGGGCTGCGAGTTGCTGATGAGCCAGGGGTATTTCTTCTCAAGATAATTAAAATACCAGGACCGTCGGACCAATTCTTTGTCAACAATACAGATATCAGTGCGGATTTTTTCTATCTCCTGAAGATAGAAGGCGGGCGCGTAAACATCCCACCAGTCAGTGATGATTATTGCGCCGGTATCGGCTGATTCCAGGGTATTCACCGCTTGGTCATAAGCTACCCAGTTCTGATTCTGATTTTGATACTGATAATTCACAATGAGCATTGCCAGGGGAATAACGCAGACGATATAGCAGATTTTCCCGAAATGGCGGAAGAGAGCATCAAGCCCGGTTGCAGCAAATATTGACAGGGCTGTAATAGCCGGCAGATAATAGGCAGCGATATCTGGAATTCCGTAGTTGACAGCGTAGAGGACACAAAGCGTGATGGTAACCATCAGTCCGGTTGCGAGCGGTCTTTTTTTCTGGAAGAGTCTAATCATACCGTAAATTACAATCGGAATTAGAAGATACCCGAAGGTTTGAGTAATCAGCATCAGTCCCTGACCGGTATTGTGCGCAACAGCACCGGGTGATGATGCAAACATCCAGACTCGATACTGTCTGCCACTGATATGCCACCAGAACTGCTCAAAATTGACCGGGTTGCCCCAGGCGAGCAGCGGTTGAGCCTGGGCTCGTAGTATGAGAAATAGATACGGTGACAAACCCAAAATAAAAAGTAATAGCAGCACCGGCAGCAAATGCATAATTTTGCGACGCCGGGAGAGGACAAGGGTAGTAATTATACCAGTAACGGTCCATAGTCCGGTAAGATGGTTTGTTAGTGTTAATCCGGCGAAATAGGAAAGTGCCGGCAAGTAGCCGGTATTTTCACCATCTTTTACTAATTCTACCAACAGCCAGAGAAGAAAGCTTAACAAGAAGGTTAAACTGTAAACCTCAACGTCAGTACTGACGCTCCAGAGAGGCGGTGAGGTTGCGAGTAGTGAGGCAATGATAATTGTGACAATCGGAGTGATTTTTTCCCGCAGACAGATCAGCAGGAAGAAAATGATCCCGGTAGAAGAGCAACAGATACTCAAATAGGTTAGCCGGTGAACTACGCTTGAGAACGGCAACAGGGAGAAGAGCCGTCCTAGAATTATATAAAGGGGATACCCAGTGGGGTGGAGGATGTTAAGAAGATAGCAACCGGCTGCTAGCTCTCCAGAGTCAATCAGGCCAACTGCCGGTACCTTGGTATGGAAATAGAGAAACAGAGAAGCTGCCGGAACAGTTAACAAATAAAGTAGATGCGGTATATTTTGGTTGTTTCGGAAACCGGTCATTCACCGAGATAGGCGGCTTTGACCTTGGGGTGTTTGATTAAGTCTGAAGCTGTGCCGGAGAGAACAATCCTGCCGGTTTCAAGAACATACGCACGGTGGGCTACTTCAAGTGCCATAAAGGCGTTCTGTTCAACCAGCAGAATTGAAGTTCCCCCTTGGTTGATTTCTCTGATAATTGAGAAAATTTCCCGAACCAGTAAAGGAGAAAGCCCCATTGAGGGTTCATCGAGCATCAGCAATTTTGGGTTGGCGATCAACCCTCGTGCCATTGCCATCATCTGCAGTTCGCCGCCAGAAAGGGTACCGGCACGCTGGTGGAGTCGCTCTCTGAGTCGCGGGAATGAAGTAAAGATGCGCTCAAGAGCAACGGGGATTTCGTTCTTCGGCCGGTTGAAGGCACCAAGCAACAGGTTTTCCCGAACTGTGAGATCAACGAAAGGTCTTCTTCCCTCTGGGACCTGCACTATTCCCATTTTAGTGATTTGATGCGCTGGCAGCCGATCAATTTTTTCCCCTTCAAACAGTATTTCTCCTCGGCGTGGTTTGATCAGTCCGGAGATGCATTTCAAAGTTGTAGTTTTCCCTGCACCGTTAGCACCGATTAAGGTTACGATTTCACCTTTTTCTACAGTAAATGTAATTTCACGAAGTACGCTGATTGCTCCGTAAGCTACCGTGAGGTTACTAACAGTTAACATCTAAGGTCCCGCTTTCCCGAGATACGCTTCGATTACTTTCGGGTCGTTCTGTACGTCCTGCGGTTTCCCCCGGGCAATTATCTCCCCGAAGTCCATTACGACGATCTCTTCACAGATACTCATTACTACGCGCATCTGATGTTCAATCAGGAGAATTGTCAGGGCGAACTTCTCCCGGATGAAATGGATAAGGTCCATCAGGCGAATTACTTCTGCCGGATTCATTCCGGCTGCCGGCTCATCCAATAGTAACAATTTCGGCTCAGCGATCAGGGCGCGGGCGATTTCGAGCCGGCGCTGTTCGCCATAGGGAAGGTTGCGTGCAAATTCATATTTCCGGTTTTCCAGTCCCACCAGAGTCAGGAGGGTGAGGGATTTATCGGTGAGCTTTTTTTCTTCTTGATGGAAGGTGGTCGTTCGGAAAATCGAACCAAATAATCCTGCTTTTGTGCAGTAGTGGCAGGCAACCCGGACATTATCAAGCACGGTCAGATTAGGGAAAAGACGGATGTTCTGAAATGTGCGGGTAATACCGAGACGGTAAACCTCAAATGGTTTCATGCCGACTATATTGCGGTTTTGAAATAGAATTTTCCCGCTGGTAGGTGTTATCATGCCGGTAATCAAGTTGAATACAGTTGTTTTTCCGGCTCCATTAGGACCGATAATTCCGGTCAATGAATTAGATTTGAGTGATAAACTGAAATCCTTTACTGCAACCAAGCCGCCAAACTTTTTCGTAAGTTCAGTGATCTGGAGCAGGCATTCGTTCATCGCCGGTATTCTTCCGGTTTGAGAAAATTGAATTCGGTCCCTCCCATTGCACCTGAGGGTCTAACGAGCATGAATATAATTAGCAACAGGGGATAGACGACCATTCGCCATTCTTGGATTCCGGAAGGAAGAATAATTCGCAGTCCTTCCAGTAACAGCGCCCAGCCAATTGCTGCCAGTACCGTTCCCGAGATTGATCCCATTCCTCCGATGACGACGATCAGTAAAACATCAATTGATTTCAGAAAATCAAAATTGTCCGGATTAAGATAACTATACAGATGAGCATATAGTCCGCCGGCAAGACCGGCAAGCATACAGCCGATGACAAAACTGATGGTCTTGTATTTTGTAGCGTTTATTCCGACTGATTCGGAGGCCAGTTCATCTTCCCGTATTGATAGCAGAGCCCGGCCAAAACCCGAGTAAACAAGATTGCGCAAGAGGATTACCGCCAGCAACAGAAAACAGAAAACCCAGGGGAAGGATGTTAATTTGGCAATCCCGCGCATTCCCGAGGCGCCTCCCATAATCGCAATTACCTTGTGGGAATTTTTAAACAGTACATTCATAATCATCCCGAAACCGAGGGTGGCAATTCCCAGATAATCGGATTTCAGGCGCAATATGGGGAGACCGATTAATAAAGCAATTATCCCGCTGGTGATAACACCGGCAGCTAACCCCAGCAGGAAAATCAACAATCCGGTTTTAGGGATTAAACAAGTTACAAGCGCTGAGGTGTAGGCACCGATGCCGTAAAATGCTGCATGTCCCAGAGAAAACTGCCCCGAATATCCGTAGATGAGGTTGAGGCCAAGGGCAGAAATTGCCACGATACCGGCAAGTGACAGAATTGTTTGAATGTAGGGGTTGATTACACGTGTGATAATAAGTGCTTCTATGATTGTGAATATGATTAGCGACAGGATGAGTGCGGTGCTCTCGGGTTTAAATAAATAGAAGAAATTAGACCTTTTCATCTCTTTTCTTACCCAAGATTCCACTTGGACGGATCAAAAGAACCAGTATCAGGATACCAAATGCCGCTGCATCACGGAGGGTTGAGGAAATGTAAACTTCGGTCAACTTCTCCACTATTCCCATAATAATTGCACCAAGCAAGGCACCGGGAATGATTCCGATTCCCCCGAGTACTGCGGCAACAAATGCCTTGAGACCCGGCATGATGCCCATAAATGGATGAATTTGGGGATAGGCGATGCCATAAAGTACACCTCCGGCGCCGGCAAGCGCTGCACCGATTCCGAATGTAATGGAAATAATGTTGTCGACATTTATCCCCATAAGTCGGGCGGTATCATGGTCAAATGACACTGCTCTCATTGCCAGTCCGGTTTTTGTCCGATTAACAAAGATGGTAAGCCCGATCATTAACAAAAGTGCTACGGCAAGAACAATAATCTGCATATTGGAAATTGTGATACCGGCAATTGTAAAAGTACGAATGGGAAAGGGGCGGGGGTAGGCGCGAAAATACGGTCCGAAGACAAACCTCAGGCTGGAGAAGTATTCCAGGAAAAGCGATACACCAATTGCGGTAATAAGGGCTGATATACGGGCAGCACGGCGAAGTGGTTTATAGGCAACTCGTTCGATAAAGATGCCTAGGAGTGCACACCCAACCATTGCCACAATAATTGCAACAGGGAAGGGCAAATGCCAGGAGGTAAGTGCAAAGAATCCCAGATAGGCACCAACCATGAATACATCACCGTGGGCGAAATTTATCAGGCGGACAATGCCGTATACCATGGTGTAACCAAGTGCGATCAGGGCATATACGAAGCCGAGCTGAATTCCGTTTATCAGCTGTTGCAAAAAATATGACAACGGATTGATTTTATAGAAAAATTTTTATTAAAGTCAAGGAAGTCAGATATTGACATTATATTGGATAGGATGATAATTTGGTATTGAAACCAAAGGAGTAAAAGATGACGAGGCGATGGTATTCGTTTATTGCCGGGGCTTTTACCCTGATGTCTTTATCTTTGGCTCACAACATCAGGATTGATTCGCATGAGGTTCCGCTTGTAATTGACACTTATGCGCGCTATCGTCAGAACCAGTCGATATTCAACTGGTCACCATTTGACTCTACCCGCCAAGTATGGGATTTGACAATCTACCCCGGACAGTTGCGGGCAAAAACCGGTCTACGACACTATACTGAGGGACGTTATCCCGCGCCTGATACCATGAGTAACGATCCGCCCGCACCAACAGTGTGTGAATTTGATACACTGGGGGACGGTTCAGAGAGTGAATCATATTTCTACACTGATAATTATGGTCTCTATGCCGATGGAATAGATTTCTCTCAGGGCGGGTTTCGTTTTTTGGGCAACTATCGTCCGGATGGGGTGGTCTATAATTTCCCAATATATTATGGTGCCAGCTGGATATCTGCCTGGTCTTGGCAGTACGAAATCATCCCTGGTATACCTTATCAGGCAACAGAACAGCATCAGAAATCCGTAGTAGCCAGAGGTAAAGTAAAAGTTCCGATGTCCGGCGATTACTTCTGGCCGTGTCTTGTAATCAAGGACTATATGGTTTACTCAGATAATATGGGGACATTAGACCGCCGGTGGATTTATGAATGGGTTGTTCCCGGACATTTTGCTGGTGGGAATGGGGTGGCGGCAGCTATGAGTGATAACGGTGCTCCCCCCGACTTTATTACCGTGCGTACGCTTATGCAGGTTGAAACCTGTTCTATTCCCGGGTGGGATTTAAGACCCCCGGTCTTTGCCAACACAAGGGTCTGGACTGATACCATTTATTCAGGTCCTTTTATCGTGTGGTCAACTATTACTGATAATGATGTTGTGGGAACAGAATCTTTATTTTATCGCATCAATCAGGGTTCTTGGAATTCAGTCAGTCCCGATTCTCAGCGTGGTTCAGTTTATTACTTTACTATTCCGCAGATTACACCTCCAGCGAGAATTGATTATTATCTCTGGGCGATGGACGAATTTTCTCTCAGTCGACAGATAGATTTCTGGACAACCTGGCCAGTTTGTTCCCCCGAAAGCACAATGATCACTTTTTACATTAATCCAACTGGAGTCGATGATTTCCAGTGTTTTCCCCCAGCTTTAGGTTTCAAAATATATCCCAATCCATCGGTCAGGGGGAGATTTGCCATCAGCCTCGATGGGTTTGGAGCACAGAATGTCCGACTGGAATTTTACCAGCCTGACGGCACACCGTTAAAAATATTTAATTTACATCCGAACGGCTCGGGAAGTTGGAAAGCAAACTTGGATTTAAATGGGGCTCCAGCCGGTGTATATTTTTACCGTTGTTCTGCCGGGGTTTTCTCCGCTACTGGAAAATTGACAATCCTGCATGGGGAGGGGAGAAATGGAGATTAAGGCTGTATCCATTGAGAAGCCCGCTGAGGCGAATGTGATCATCGGGCAGGCCCATTTCATTAAAACAGTAGAAGATCTTTACGAATGTCTTGTAACGGCGGTCCCGAGCATAAAATTTGGGCTGGCTTTTTGTGAAGCATCAGGGCCCTGTTTAATCCGGCATGCGGGAACAGATGCAGAATTGGAGGCTATGGCGATTAAAAATGCACTTTCGATTGGTGCGGGGCACGCTTTTATTCTGATTCTTGGCAATGCTTTTCCGGTAAATGTTCTTAATGCACTGAAACAAGTTCAGGAAGTTTGTACAGTTTTCTGTGCAACCGCGAATCCGGTTAAGGTTATTATTGCTGAAGATGAATCGGGTGCCGGGATTCTGGGGATAATCGATGGTGCAAGACCTCGTGGGGTGGAAGGAGAACAGGAGACAATGGAACGGAAGAGTTTTCTTCGGAGGATCGGTTACAAGATGTGATTCGGGACATGATATCCGTTCCCTGGTTGTAGGTGAAATTTAGGGGATAGATATTCAGGAGGCATACTTATTAGAGGCAGTTATAATCTTTATCGGGGTCTTTATCACTTACAGATTTTAACACTCGTTCTGTTAATATCCCAGTGCCGAACGGTGATTCCAGAAAGATCGAGCGGCGCTCAACGGGTTGAGACAATCAGACCAATAAAAACAATCTTTTTAAGTACCGAGGTACAGGATTTCTGCCGCGATGGGAACAATTTCTTGCTGCTTGAACAATCGGGGGCAAGAATTAGAGCCTATGATTCGGAATTTACTGTAGCCGAAACAATTCCAGTAAGCATTTTGTCCCCCAAGGGAATTTACGCCGACCGTTTCTATATTTATTTATACAACGAACAAACTATCTATCGTCTGTCTAAAGATTCACGGCTGATCCAACCTTTGGTAAACAATGTGCGGGTTTCTGGACTTATCCAATATGCTCCCGGAGAGCTGCTGATCAGTGACAAGGAACGAAAACAGGTTTGGTTGAAGACCCTTTTTGGTGAAAGCAGGGTTTTTCTTGATCGTTCGGATGTTAAAAACCCTGGGGCTTTGACACTATTTTCCGATGGGAGTTATGGTCTTATTGCTAATGGCGAGAGGTTACTAAGGATCAATCGTGCAGGTATCATCACTGGGGATTGGAGAATTCCCCAGTCGGTTGATTTGCTGACATCCGACTTCAAGGACAGAGCGTTGCTGATGCGAAGAGGAAAAAGTATGCTATTGGTTCTTTCCGGTAGTCTGGTCGAGTATTCGCTTCATGATGTTTCCAATCCAGTTCAAATTCAATGCTTGGGCAACCGGATATTTGTTTTGGACAATTACCGACAGATAGTGGTTTATCCTTTACCTGATTAACTGATGCTGGTAAGCTGCCAGCCGTTAATTGTTTTTTTCCTGTTAGCAGGCGGAATTGGGGAGAGGTATAACTCGGTTCTTGTAGCCGAGAACTGGAAACTTAAATACCAACTAGAACCAGTGGAGGAGATGGTTGATACTCGATTTGCAAGAATATTTATTCACAATAGTGATTCAGTATGGGTAGACGGCATTCTGCTCAACAGAACTGCATATACAGTTGAACCCAATCGGCGCGAAATAATTTTTTTTCAGCCCCTGCCCGAGTTTGCTGTTATCCGAGTAATTTACTCAACTCTGGTAATGAGTCCGCTTCAGTTTAATGGCAGAACAGCTGAAGCGGAGTCGGTTCAGTTATCGAAGAGAGACACTATCCAGGTGATAGCGCGGTTTGATTCAACACAGGACGTTTCTCGAGATGATTGGCAAATTTCCGGAGCTAAGTCGGTAGGATTTTCCTTGAACAATGAAGCGGGATTAGGGATTAATCAAACTACGAGGCTGTCGCTCAAGGGTCAGGTTGAGAATTTGGAGATTGAAGGCGAACTTTCTGACCAGAGATTACCGATTCCTGCTACGGGGACAACTCTGGAACTTGAGGAAATTGATAAGATATCAATAACCGTTAAGGGAAGAAGCTGGAGTGGTCAGTTCGGCGATGTGGGACTGACAGTAGATGCAGGCGGGTTTGGTACTTTTCCCAGAGAAGCAAGCGGAGGGATTTTGAAGACAGAAAATAAAGTTATCCGGGGTTCTTTCACATATGCTCGTTCTAGGGGAGAGTTCGGAAAAGTGATATTGAAAGGCATTGAAGGTATTCAGGGACCTTATACACTGACTGTTGATGGTCAATCCATACAGATTGTACCTGGCAGCGAAAATGTATATTTAAATGGCCGGAAAATGACCCGAGGTTGGGATGCAGATTACATCATCGATTATTCTACTGGCGAACTGGTGTTTACTAATCGAAATATAATCACCGCCCGCTCAAGAATTGAGGTGGAATTTCAATTTTATGCTTTTGATTATGAAAGAACGCTCATAGCTAGCGGAATGAAAAATACAGAGGGCCCATTGCAATTGCAATTAATGCTGTTTCAGGAAAGAGATGATCCTAATAGGATGCTGAATTATACACTGACCGAGGAAGCAAAACAGAAGCTCGCTTTTTGGGGACGAGATACGGGTCGTTGTTGGATTTCCGGAGCCGAGTATGTAGGAGATGGACAGGGGGATTATGTCTTGGAAGACGGTCATTACCGTTTTGTTGGAGCTAAATCTGGTGACTACCGGGTAAAATTCACTTTTGTTGGTGATTCTCAGGGTTCGTATAATTATAATTATTATTCTGGCGGATTCGAATTTGTGGGGTATAAGGCGGGTGATTATATTGATAGCATTAATGTCCAGCTTCCAAGAATGGGGCAGATAATATATAGCAAAGCCGGGTATTGTTATCAGGGATTAGGTGTGTTCGTTGAAGGCGCCTTTCTGCGCCGAAATGTAAATCTATTTGCAGGGGAAAATGGGGTAATTAATGCCGGAGCTTGGAATTACGGTTTTACTTGGACGAAAAATTTTATCAGTTTTCAATATCAGCATAAAGTAAGGGGGGGGAGTTTTAGTCTTTCTACGAAATCAGGGGACATTGAATTTCCTTATCACTGGGGGGGAGTAAGTGAGACGGGATATATTGGAATTGATGAATTGAAGATCCAAGCATTACCGGACAATAATACCGGGCTAAATGTTGAAGTCGGGAGGTTAAAACGAACAGGGGGGCAGTATATTGAGCGCTGGGGCGCGGACGGGCGAATCCGCTGGTTGACTTTAGGAGCACATCGAGCCGGAAATTTTTCCCGTATGAATGCCGGTATTGCTCCTCGGATTCTAATATTTAGCCCGTTGTTTACATTGGGGTTGGAGGAAGATAGTGCGGAACGCAGCCAAAGTTGGCAAACTGGTTTAAGGGTAGAACCGTGGCAAAATACTACACTGAGCGCAGATTTACAGGTTTGCGGATATGCAGCAAAAAATTCTTCTGCTACAAATGCATGGGAAGAAACAGGTAGATCACAGTTGCTGCAGCTGAAATGCCAACAGAACTTCAAGGATTTTTTCCGGTTCGATGGAATATGTGGCTCTCAATATTATAATACTATTAATTTCAGTGACAACACCGGAGGACGAAAGTTCTTCGGCGGTATAAATGGCGGGCTGGCACCAACGAAGGGCATAAGATTAAACTTTGATGTAAGCCAGATCAATCGTCAGTTACAGTTAAAGGATGAGATTTTTCGCTATGTCGGTCCCAATAAAGGCACTTATCGACGGGATACCTTAACCGGTAGTTATATTTCCGATCCCCATGGTGATTATGAACGGGTACTCGTCTATCAGGGGAAATTTACAGATGTCAGGGATTTTTCGATGTCAATAAACACCAGCGTGACCGACATTCAAGTGTTGGAATTTACAGGAAGTTATACTCGAAATTTAACTTCATCAGACACTAGCCAGCTGACAGTCAACAATTCTTATGACTTTCGCCTACAATGGAAGGGCATTGAGCCGTTAGTTCGAATTTTAACAGGAGTTCAGGGAAATATAGCTTGTGACCGTACACTTCTGATATCCGGCCGACAGTTCAGCCAGAATAGTCAGTTTATCGAAATATCTGTAGATCCGTCAGCTGAGTTGGAGTTGTTCGTTCGTGGGGAGCGAAAAAAAATAATACGCTGGTTGTACTCGGGCGAGCTGGAATATGACGGAGAAAGCAGAAGACTGGAACTGGCACCGATCTTAGAGTCGAAATTGAAGGCGGAGCTGGGTGTATTCGGAGAGTTGGGTTGGATATCCGAACCTCTGTTTTATCGCGAACTGGGGAAGTTCAGGCTAAACGCAGCGGGATTGTGGTTGACGCAGTCATTTACCTTCGGGCAACGGATTAAATTTCAGCCCCGGGTTGAATTAACATATCGTTGGGCCAATGTTGCATATTTGCCCTTTGATGTTGAACTTACGTCCCCATTGGGATTTACACCCAAGGTTCAGCTAAAAGTGGACTATCTCTGGAGTGATGTTTTAAGTTTAAGTGGGGAATACATCTTTTGCGATCAACCGAATCGAATTCCTCAACATACCATTTCATTGATCCTTCGAGCAAATTTCTAATAAAATAATTTTGCTTGACATTAATCTTTTACAGCATCATAATATAGAGGATCATGCCTAGACGTAAAACCAAAAGGAGCGGGAGGTATTATGATGTCCTCTGGTAAAACCGGGTCATCAGGAATGCGTGTTCCACGCCGGTCACCGCCGAAGCAGGGAAAAGCACAATACATAATGTTTGCAGTCGTAGCTATTCTAGTTATTACCATCGTTCTTGTTGTAGCCTTTGGCGGGAGGAGGGGGACTTCAGCGAAAGCACCGCAACGAACAAAGAGTGTAGCAACAAGGCTGACAGAAACAGGTAGTGCAGCATCCAGGGGTTCACGAGAACAACTTGCCTCTCGAGCTTCCCGGCGCGATCGCAGTAAAAAGGAATCGACAAGGGATTTCCGGGACCGGCGACGTCGTGAACGTGCAGAGCGTCGGACGGTGACCCGAACGAGTACCAGAAGTAGCCGTGGAGGATATACTGCCAGACGTAGCGGAACGCCGGTACTGCAAGCCATTATATCTCAGCCGGACGGTGAAAGGGTCGCAGTGGTCGGGAACCGCCAGGTTAAAAAAGGTGATCTAATAGAAGGGAGGAGAATTACGGAAGTCGGTCCGGATCGGGTAAAGGTAGAGTACTTTACTAAGACTTATGAAGTCAGACTTAACCAGCCAATTTATTAATAGTGTTTCCTACGAGAATTAGGCGATCCTGTTTGTTCATTACCATGATATTTTCCTTGATTTCCGCACGAGACTTGATCTATAACGGAAATTTCGAACTCCCTCCGGATTCTGGTTGGCAGATTATACGGTGGGGAGAATTTCCCGACACTGGTAATTGTCGGGTACGGTGGCGACATAGTTATCATCCTGACCGTGATTTTGAAGTCATGCTCCACAAATTACTTCATCAAGGAATCAAACTGTTCCAAAAAGTCAGCATTTCTACCTTGGATCTTGAATTCCGTGTATCCTGTCGTTTGACAGCAAAAAGTGAGAGTGACAGTTTATTTGCAGCCGCGGCTGTCGAAATGGAGTATTTAGATAACAACGACTCGATACTAGGTGAAACAAGAATTGTCTACGCGACTGCCGGTTGTAACTGGCAGAATAGTCCAACTCTGCATTTAATAAGAGTTCCAGACACGGTCAACTGGTATGACTATCACATTAATATTTCAAGCGAACTGGAAAGTTTGCCTGGCATTCAACGGAGTGAAATCAAATCCATTAAAGTAACCTTGCTTGGTTTCGTTAGTGGTAATTCTTGAGGGATTTATCCCTCAGCGAAGGTCTTCGCTGATGATATCTCAATTTACACATTGGACGCACCATCAGTGCAATACAGTTCTTTCATTGTTAACGACAGTGGAGCGATTTTCAATCGGAAACTTGATCGCGGCGAAACCGTAGATCTCATTTTATTATTGAGGAATGCCGGTTCTCGAGTGGGGTCTTTCTGTGGGCAGCTCCAAACAGATGATCCCTATATTGATATTATCGATAATATTGGGACCTTTGACTCTGCTGGGCCCGGTGAGACAACTTTATCACGATGGGATTGGTTTCGTATCAGGGCGCGCTCCGATGTTCCAGTTGAAACAAAACTGAGGTGTGAATTGGTTATTTCGGGATCTCAATATCAAGATACAATTGAAATACCTTTAATTGCTGGCGATTCGATGAATCTCCCTGTTGGCCCAGATAATTATGGTTATATGGTTTATGACTGGACCGATTCGTGTTATGAACAAATTCCCCGATTTCAATGGAAAGAAGTAAGGGGTATAGGGCAGCGGGTTGTAATTGGTGATGATGAAACTGCCTGGTTCGAATTGCCGTCATCTTTTGGCTTCTGGCGTTACTATAGTATCCCTTATCGCTTTATTTCCATCTGCAGTAATGGCTGGATCGCTGCCGATACAACAAGGCGATGTGATTTTACAAATGTTCAACTTCCCTATACAGGGGCACCTCCCAATATTGTGGCTTTTCTCTGGGATGATTTAGCACCGACAAGATATGGTTACATCTGGTATTATTTTGATACAACTCAATCGAGAATCATCGTCGAATTCGATTCGATTCCATACTTCGGTTCACCTGACAAATGGGAGACAGTGCAGATCCAGATTTATGACACAAGTTATCTGGGAGCAAATCATAATAATCCCATCGGGCTTTTTTTCCGCACAGTTAACGATTACACTTCGGTAACAGTAGGGCTGCAAAACCAAGACGGAACTTCGGGGTTAACTTATTATTGGAACGGTAATTATCCTCGAACCGCAGCTACTCTTTCACCTTTGCATGCCCTTTGGGTCCAGTCTGATGTATGTATCAGTGTTGAAGAATCGTGTTCCCGATCTTCAGCTTTCACGTCTTCCGGCACAAGTATCGTCAGTCGCAAGAGAGGTGTACATCTGGGTGATTTGCCCAATGGGGTTAGATCAGTGGAAATTTTCGGACTAGATGGCAGACAGGTCTGGCGGTCTATTGTTCCATTTTTCTCCCGAAGAGAAATATTCTGGGACGGAACGGACCTTAATTATCACAAGGTGGAATCCGGAGTGTATTACCTGTTGGTAAGAAGCAGTAATGGCGTCTTTCGCCGTAAATTAATTCTTTTGAGTGAAAATTAAATTATTAAGGTCTAAACTTGACACTGAATTAGAAATGATTAAATTATTATTGCCGTAGATAAAAAGGCAAATAAGGAGGATTAAAAAATGATACAGGAATTCAAAGACGGCGGCGGAATAATGTGGTTCCTTTTGGTCTGTGCCGTTCTCGGTATCGCTTTAACCTTGGAACGGCTATTTACCCTTTTTATCAGAACAAGGGTAAATGTGAAGAAGTTCAGTCAGAAACTTCTTCAGACAGTAGACAAAAACGGTATCCAGGCAGGGATTGAATTATGTGATCAGACACCGAGTCCGGTAGCCAAGGTGCTGCGTGCTGCGTTGCTCAAGGCGGAAGCAGACCGGGCGGTAATGGAGGATGCCATCGTTCGTGCAGGGGCTACTGAACTGGCGTTTCTTGACCGGGGTATGGCATTACTCGCTGGTTTGACAACTGTGGCTCCATTTTTTGGATTCTTGGGGACGGTCACGGGAATGATCGGTGCTTTCAAGGCGATTGCAGCAGTAGGTGAGGTCGATCCAACAGTAGTATCAAGCGGTATTGCTGAAGCACTTATTACAACTAAGTGGGGGTTAATAATTGCAGCACCGTTAGCAATCGTTCACATTCTATTTACCGGTAAGATCAACGGCTATCTCCGGGATATGGAAACCGCTTCCAGTGAGCTGATTGATTATCTCGTGCTCAAACGCGGTGCCTGCAAGGAGTAGCGATGCCACTTAGTCTGCGGCCCAGAAGCAGAAGTTCAGTTGAACCCAATATTCCCACTGCTTCCATGGGCGACATTGCGTTTCTCATCATTATCTTTTTTATGACCACGAGTATCTTCAGCCGCGAGAAAGGTTTAAAGATTGTCCTTCCTGAGAAGGGAGCGGAAACTAAAATAAAATCAGAGAATATCCTCACTGTGGCGGTTAATCAGACTGGTCAGGTGCTAATTGGTGATCGGGTGGTAAATATTCCTGAAGTCAGCACACTGGTCCGCGAGGAATTAGACAAGAATCCGGAGCTGGCAGTCGCACTTAGAGTAAGTCGTAAGGCACCTTATCAGACGATGATCGAAGTTTTCGATCAATTGAAGGTGGCTAAGGCAGAACGGATCAGTTTGATGCCGGTTCAGGAAGAAGAGGGTGGTGGGCAATGAGACGGATTGGCTTGAAAAAGGCGACAACTCCCAATATTCCAACTGCCTCGACAGCTGATATTGCATTTCTCCTGATAATATTTTTCATGGTATCAACACATTTCCGAACAGAAAAAGGGCTTAAGGTAAATCTGCCGAAAGCTGAGATGACGGAACGAATACTCAAACGGCGCAATGTTGCTGCGGTATGGATCGATGCTACTGGTAAGATGACGGTTAATGATAATTTGGTGACACCTTCCTCAATAACCGCGTTAATGACTGAAAAGGTGATTGAAAATCCAGAGCTGGTAGTGCTTCTCCAGGCAGACAAGGATGTAAAATACGGATATGTGACCGATGTCCTCGAAGCATTAAAAGATGCCCGAGCATTGAAGGTGACTTTTGCCACCAGTTATGGTAAAGGAGGGGGCGGATGAGTAATCGAATGGGAAACATTGCTTCTCTTGAATGGGAAGAAAAGTATTATGCAGTGGCAATCAGACTGGGTTTAATTGCCTCGCTGGTAATCATCATTGCTGCCTTTCTTTTTCTCCCTAAAGAGTTCTTGGTTAAGCCTTATCAGCTGCGTCGTTCGGTCGAGATGGTGATGGAAGCTCTGCCTCCAGAGCTTGAGAAGATAGCTGAGCCTCCGAAAGCGGCTAAACCGTCGGTTCCGGTAGCTGCAGCCAGCGAACAGGAAGTTGAAGCATCTACGGTTGAGGCGACTACGTTTACCGAAGTTACGCGGAAAGTGGATGAAACAGAGATTCCCATTGTTCCCTTCTGGAAAGTGGAGAAAAAACCTGAGCCAGTGAGCATTCCTAAACCTGTTTATCCCGATCTTGCGCGTAATGCAGGTATTGAAGGCAGATGTGTGGTGGAGGCACTGGTAGACGTTGATGGATCGGTCATCGATGCTAAAATTATCAAGAGTTCGGGAAATCAGTCCTTGGATGCAGCGGCAATAGAAGCTGCTTTCAAGGCAAAGTTCACTCCGGCAATGCAGCGGGATAAGCCGGTGAGGGTTTGGGTGTCAATTCCCTACCAGTTTACGCTGCAGTAAGCCGGAGATGTAAAACAGATGAAGGCATCAAGTAAGCCAAAACAAAAAGGAGGATGCTGATGCGCAGCATGTTATGTCTGTTTGCCCTGTTACCCGTTTTGGTATTTGCGGGTAACTCGGTGCCGATTACGGCTCTGCCCGAGGAAAATGCCGTAATCAAGACGAAGAATGTACAGTTACCTCCGGCAACGGTGAGGTTCCTTGTCGGACAGGTGGATACCATCGGGGGAACAACCTATGACTGGCAGTTCAACGGACCTGAGTATCGCTTGCTGGTAAATTCGTCAGACTACGGGTTACATGCCGGCTGGATGTTTTCTGCAGAACCTGGTAGTCCTTGGAGCGACCGTAATCAGCGCTACAACTTTTTCGACTTTGCGGCTGGTGCTTGGAACTGGATTGATCCGGATTTCATGGCATCAGGAGTGAGTGTATATACTGAGCGGAGTGGCTTCGGGATGCTGGATGCGGATCCGGTAACAGGCGTGGCAATGTTTACTACCCATCAGTCACCCGGTGGCGGAGCGATCAGACCCGTTCTCGGAAGAGATATGGCACCTGGTGGCGGAATTTTTGAATATTGTGATGGCTCCCCCAATGCTGAAGGGTACCTCTGGCCCCCGATTAGCATTGATGCGCAACAGGTGGTGCATTGTGCGCTCAACGATGATGCTACGAGAGATCAGCTCTACTACACTAAAGTTGCAACTTGGTGCAACTGGGAGTCGCCTGTCAGTATTGTGGCGCCCCAGCCCGAGCCGATGTTTCCCACACAAAACATCGCAGCATCCAAAGTCAGTCAGAAGGTCTGCGTAGTCTGGGTTTATTCGGAAGGCACACCTTATGAAGCTGCCTATTACCGAATTTCTACAGATGGCGGAACGACTTGGGGAGATGCAACTGAGCTTACCCCACCACCGGCTTACGGTGGAGATACAATTGCGTCCTTCCATATTACATCGTTATTCCCCTGGTATGATGATCAGGACCGTTTACATATAGTAGCCGGAATTATACCGAGTGTGCATGATACCCTATATATCATCCCAGCAGAAATCTGGCATTGGTGTCCGGATAATACCCCAGCTTGGAGCAAAATTCACCGGGCGGGATGTGATCCAGTCAATCTACAGGCTTCGGTTGGATACAATGCAGCCTATGCCTGCCGGCCCAGCATCGGACAGGATGATCGTGGCAGATTGTATGTCGCTTGGGAGCAGTTTGATTCGGCCAACGTTGAACCGGTAACCAACCTGTTGCGGGCTGATATTTTTGCTGCTGCTTCTGAAGATGGCGGTAATAGCTGGTTGAGTGCGGTTAAGCTTACAGAAGCTGGCACAGCATCATGCCGTTTCCCCTGTGTAGCTGATAAAATGGTGAGGTTGGGCGGTGAGCTCTACGTTCCTGTTATCTATGAAATCGACCAGCAGGCAGGGTTCATCGTGCAGGGCCAAGGGTCCAGCACAAACAACCCGTTTGTTGTCCAGTGGGTTCCCGCAACAGCGCTGGGGGTTGGTATAGCAGAAGGACAGCAGCAACTTCCAAAGCGTATTGAAGTTAGAGCTTCACCCAATCCATTTATGAACCGTACTACCATTTCCTATGCGTTACCCTATAGTAGTCATATTTCGCTGATTGTTTACGATGCAGCAGGTAGACCCGTTCAAACTTTAGTGAATGGCGAACGACAGCCGGGATATTACGCTATTAATTTCAATGCTACCGGTTTAGCGAAGGGTGTGTACTTCTACACGCTGACTGCTGGCACTGCCTCGATAAACGGCAAGTTGACGTTGGTCCGGTAAACATTCGGATGATGTCGGGGCAGGCAGATCGATCTGCCTGCCCCGACATGAATTGACGCAAGGAGATGGTAGCTACCAGCTCCTTTTTTGTTAGCGGAGGGGGTGGGTATGAAACCGTGTTTTACTGGAGTTGGGCTGAGTAAGTTCAGTTTTTCCTTATTAGTTATTATTGTAAGCTGGGCTTTTGTCGTGAACTGCGGTAGGGTATCACCGCCCCAATGGCCCTGGTGGACGAGTGAGGATTCGTCATCTGTCCGTCATGAACTGGAAAAATGGCAGGATTATTTAAATCTCGCCAGAGCATGGCAAGATACGTTTTGGCTTGATTTCAATGCCGGCTTGAATTATGCCGACAGCAGTTCTCGCAGTGGAGATACTCTCTATAAGATTGCACACCTAATACGGGTATGGGTTGAACCAGGAATGAACTTCCGGAAAGACATCTATCAGTTTGGGGTCACTGTAGATACAGTTGTTATGTCTGATACTTTCTGTCAAGTTATTTTTCGGGATTCGTTTAGTTCCGGAATCATGCATATTGAATTTGATACCCTTTGGATTATCGGTTTTAGGCCTGATACGATCATTGATACTACCAAAATACCCCCCGAAACAACCGTTGTTTACAAAGTGAGTTCAGTCGAGAAGCGCGATTTTCCCGTAACTAATTTTGAAACAAAGGAGTTCAACTGGATTTCCAATCGTTGGCTTTATTTGCGTCGATTAACCAGCGGAGATACATTTAGGTATACGGCACGAAAAATAAGCGGCGGCTATGCATTTATACCTTCGTCCGGAGAGGCACCGCAGATTTCCCGGGTGATTTTAAGAAAACCGGGAAGGGTAGATACAATTTATTTTGCACCCCGCAGCGACGGCAAGGGTTTGACTAATTTGAAGCCCATGGATTCACTTTATTCAATTCATCCAAATGAAGAAGTAACTGTATCTATCTATACCACCACGCCACAAGATACAGTTGTTGATCGTAACAGGTTTTTTGTTACCGTTCGAGGGTATACAATAGATGTAACGGCGGGACCAAAAATAGGACAAGGAACGGTTCGCTTTAGTTCTATGGATACAGGCTATCAGCACATTTTTATTGAGGTTTTGCCGACATCAAATCTGCTTTACCCACACGCTACATTTACCGCAACCATTTGGGCAATTCCGATTCGGATTGTTAGTGAATAAGGAGGCGAACATGATGTTTTTAAGAAAGATTTCAAGTTTTCCTTTAGTTGCCAGTATCATCGGGGTTGTTCTGGTCGTAAACCCGTTATGGGCGGGTGAGACCGGAAGGATAAGAGGTAAAGTTACTGATGCCAGGACCGGTGACCCCCTGATCGGCGCTAATGTCGTCGTTGAAGGTACGATGCTCGGAGCAGCTACTGATGCTATTGGGGAGTATTTGATCAACAATGTGCCGGCAGGCAAGCAGACGTTGATTATTTCTTATATCGGTTATCAGACCCAGCGACGAACTGATGTTCTGGTTATTGTTGATCAGACGATAACACAGGACTTCAAACTTGCACCAGCGACAGTTGAAATCGGGGTTGTGGAGATAAAGGCAAAGCGAGAGGCGATTGTGAGAACCGATCCGACAACTAGCCGTTATATGACCACTGAAGAATTTGCCAAAATGCCGGTTGCGACTTTAGCAGATATCATTAGATTGCAGGCGGGTATCGTAACCAGTCCGGCTTACGGCCAGCATCTGCGTGGTGGGCGTCCGGACGAAGTGATGTACTATGTAGATGGTGTTGCCACGTCTGATCCGTTGTTTGGTTATCAGGCTGCAAGAGTTAATCCCGAAGCTACAGCAGAAGTTGTTGTGATATCAGGAGGTTTTGATGCGGAATATGGAGAGGCGATGTCTGGCATCATTCAAGTGATTACTAAAGAAGGAAAGGAACAAACTCAAGGACGATTCCGAGTGGTTACAGATGAAGTTTTCCCTGCATCACTTAATTTTGGAGATAACCGATACGAAGCGTCCCTCGGGGGGCCGGTACTCGGTTATAAATCACTGCGCTATTTCCTATCTGGTGAACTATATTTTGCCGACGATTACAATCCGATGCGATATAAACTTCCACATCAGAATCGGCAGGATTACAAGGTTACAGGCAAGTTGACATATTTTATTCCGGTGGGACAGGGAATGAAATTGACTTCCGATGGATATATTGCCCGGGAACAGTATGAACTTTATCCATACGATCGTGAAAATGAAAATCATCTTGGTTTCAAGTATAACCTTGACCATTTTCTTTCCCGAAGAGAACGAGTTAAGAAATTCAATGTTGCGACAAATTATATGCAAACCAAGTCTACGGTGTACACTCTACGTGTAAGTTATTTCGGAAATGAACGGATGATCGGGGTGCGAGATCTCGAGCGTGAAGCCAAGGAACGGAACTACTCTTTGCGTTTCTGGGAAGATTATATCTTCAAAGCTGAAGATACAGTCCGCAAAGATAATTCGGTAATCTTTCATCCAATGCCCGGATATGTGGAACAGTCTAAGTCTAATACTAATAATCCTTGGGGTGTTTACAACCTGTTTTACGGGTATGGAGATTACCGGTATTTTCAACTGCACTGGGCAGATGTCTGGACGCTAAAGGGGGATTGGACCCATAATGTTGGCAAGATTCACGAGTTTAAAGCCGGGGGAGAATTACGTCAGAATTTCTTACACCGACGTTACAATTCTCTGCCTTGGGATCCAAATCCATTTGTGGATCTTTATGATGTCAGTCCTATTGGTACTGCTTTATTTGTTCAGGACCGGATGGACTTCGAAGATCTGATCGTCCGCCTTGGGCTACGTCTTGATTATCTTGATCCCAAGGCATACAAACGGGTAAATCCAGCAAATATCGAGGATACATCAACGGTACGTGCCTCAGTCAAATATAAATTGTCCCCCCGGATCGGCATCTCTTTCCCAATTACGACCAAGACTAAGTTTAGGTTCAGTTACGGCCACTTTTTCCAGACCCCTGCTTATCACTTTCTCTATGATAACATTTCCTCTGCAGCCTATGCTCGAGGTAATCAGATTATCGGTAATGTTGATCTGCGGGCGCAACAGACCATAGCCTACGAACTTGGGGTTGAGCAACAGATTGGTGATATTTTATTGGCAGATGCAACTGCTTATTACAAGGATGTGTATGACTTGATGGGAGTTCGATATCAGCCAGCAGTTCCTATGGGCTATTATCCAATAGTCAATGAGGAATACGGTAATATCCGGGGATTTGAAGTTGGATTACAGAAGCTCGAATATGGGTACTGGACAGCGCGGATTTCATATGCTCTATCAATTGCCCGGGGTACAGCATCATATGCATACGAATGGTATTATGAGCGCTATCGTTACGGGGTTGATCCAGTTACTGGCGAAGAGATGGAACCGCCACGACGAGATTACGCACTGGAATTTGATGAGCGCCACAATGCAAAAGTTTCGATTGGCTGTGATTTCCCGGCGGATTTTGCCTTTGTTCCTTTACGCCAATTTAACTTTTCCCTTTTGTTAAACTATGGCTCCGGTTTACCTTATTCGCCACGCGAGGTGGGACGGTTGAATGCAGGGAGGCTAACAGGAGAAAGAAATTCGGCACGCATGCCACCGCGCTTTACAGCCGACCTCAATGCCGCCCGATACTTTAACTTGGGCAAAGTGAAAACCGGCTTGACTTTAGTAGTGACAAATTTGTTTGGTGCGGAAGTCGTACAATGGGTTTATGGACATACTGGTCGACCAGATGATGATGGATATATTGCCGGATATTCACCGGCAAACTGGGTTTTGGATCCGGATGTAACGCTCTTGAATCTAAACAAATATAATCCCGTACGAGACATTAATCATGATGGTTACATTACCGACGAAGAAGAATATGTAGCTTACAAGCTGGCATATCTTGATTTTGTCAATAATCCGGCAAACTTCGGGCCACCAAGACAAATAAAAGTCGGGGTTGTGTTTGAATTTTGATGGAGGTGTAGATGAAACAACGGTTGTTACTGGGGTTAGTGATATTTAATACAATAATACCTATGGTTTGGGCACGCACAGCAATCCCTCAAACACGACCAGCAAGGATTTACGATTTTCAGTGGTATCAGAAAAACCAGTGGAGGCTTGCGGTTACAAATTATGGTGTATTTGGTAATGGAATAGGAAGATCAGGCGGAGAATGGCCTGCGGGTTCAGGTGATATGTATATTTATGGTGCCGGTGTCTGGATCGGGTGTATTAAAAAAAACCCTGCAGGTCCTGACACTTTTGTTTCCAATGGATACAATCCTAATTCGGGCAAGTCTGAGATGACTCCGGGGTGCTACGATAATGCTGGCGGTGGCTATGGCACACGCTCTTATGAACGTATATATATTACCCCCGATTTTCCGCCTAATCCGGCTGACTTTCCATCTGCTTTGCAGGATTCGGTTTTAACACCACTTAGAATTCCCAAAGGTAACGAAACCATTCCCAGCTATTTATATTACATACCTCGAACAGCTATTTCCAGCGGCGACGGCTGGGCAGTATTTAATGATGCTGATCCGTCAAATCATACTGCTGGTAGAACACCTCGTCCAATAGGAATCGAGGTTTATCAGTCAATATATTCATGGAATCTTCCGTGGAATCGAGATATCGTCTTCTTTAAGTATGATATTCGGAACCGCAGCAATGATACTTTGAAAGATCTGTATCTTGGAATTGCCTGTGACGCCGATGTTGGTAATGCCGCTGATGACTGGTGTGGCTTGTGCCTTCACAAATATATCAAAAATGCTTCCGGCACCGATTCTGTTTTTGCTGATAATCTTGGATATGTCTACAGTGATGACGCCTCACCCAGTGGATTTGTCGGATTCGATTTTTTGCAGAGTCCATTTGTTAAAAATCCTGACGGATCGGTTGATGGTTTTGACGGCATTGATAATAACGGCAACGGTCTAATTGATGAGCCGGCCGAAGGCAAGCAGGTGGGGATGAGTTCTTTCCAGATTTTTATCCTTGCAGGGGACCCCAAGAATGACTTTGAACAGTATTTAGGGCTTGCAGGTTATGACTGGAACGATCCAACCTACCCATATGTTCCTTATGACTCAAATGATGCTGCGCCAGATGATAAAAGATTCCTTCAGGCGACCGGGCCTGTTACCCTTGCGCCCAATGAATTAACAACTGTTACGGTTGCAGTTATCGCCGCTAAGTCCGATCGAAGTGGTTCACCTTCAACTTGGCCTTATTATTTGGCAGTAGCTTCTCGGGCAGCGCAGCAGGCTTACGATAACAACTGGATTATGCCCGAACCACCTCCGGGACCTAATGTAACAGCCATTCCTGGTGATGGCCGGGTAACGCTTGTCTGGGATGATATTTCCGAATCAGCACGTGACCGATTTTTCCCTCTTGCCCCTGCTTTACAAAACCCTTATTATGTTGAACAGGATTTTCAGGGCTACAAAGTTTACCGGAGTCGGTCGGGTCAACCTGGCGACTGGCAGTTGCTTGCGCAGTTTGATAAAAAAGACGGGATAAAATTTGAGGATACAACTGTGGTTGAATCACTTCGGACCAGAGCTACAGATAACGGCCTTGTTTACTGTTTTGTTGATTCGGCCAATTTACGTCTTGGATTCCCGTATTATTATGCTGTTACTGCATACGATATTAATTACCTCGGAGGTGACCCTAACCAGACTCCTCCAGTTCCTCCAGATACGCTTACGCTCGAGTCCGGAATAATCGGTGTTCGGGCTGTTCCCAGAACGTCTCCGTCAGGTTATGTCCCCCCTTCCAGTGACTGGAGGCAGGTATCTGGAAATCGCCGTCTTCACATTGGAATCGAACCAATGGGAATCGTTCATTATGCAGTAAAACCGGATACCTTTTGGCTAAAGTTCCTACCGCCTATTTATGATCCGGCTCTTAGACAACCTCGATACCGGTATTTCGTCGTCAATTCTACTGGCGAGACACTGCAACCAGTAACCGAATTACCGGTTAAACTGGATTCAAGATCTGAGACTTTGAAGACTGTGGTTACAATATTCGATTCAGTCATAACAAAGATTGGAACCAAGGAAAGTTATATAGAAACTACTTATTCTTGGATGCCAGCTTTACAGATTACTATAAAGTTACACATGGATTCCATTCCCTATCAGTTCTTTGATCGGGTTAGAATTACAGGATCTTATCCGGTGGATTCTATTGCATTTCTTGATGATGGGACCAACAATCGTGCCTTCTGGGCATATCGAGGTTCCCACTACCGGATCGTCTGGAAAAACAAAGGAGCTGGTAGAACTGTTGAAGTATATGATGTAGATAATGAAGTAGAGGTGCCTTATCGTTATATGAGATTTCGCCGTGACCCTGATTCAGCCGATGGATGGTGTTTTCAGACAGTTAATTCTGCCGCTGATACCGTGGTATTAGGCCAGACGCTGTATCTCTCATTATGCGGCGGTCAGATAATGTTCCGGCCACGTTCCGGGAGCCCGATTCTCCAGTTGCCCGATGATGGTGACACATGGTATGTTTATTCTAAGCCTCTCTCACCTGCTCCGTATAATACGCTCATACAAATTACATTTGCACCCGGAGAAATACGAACAGATGGGGAACTGCTAAAGGTAAAGGTTGTTCCCAATCCCTATCTTGTGCGGAATGAATGGGAACGGCACCGTGATTTCAGAAAACTGAAATTCATTAACCTTCCACCACACTGCAATATTTACATTTATAACCTCGCTGGTGATCTGGTAAAGGTAATTAGACATGATGATACACGATCTGATCTCGGTAGTGTACCCAGCCAGTACGGTGGGGATGAAGATTGGGATTTGTTGAATGAAGCACATCAGAAGCCAGCTCCCGGGACATATATTTTCCTTGTCGAATCCGATGACGGACGGTCACAAACCGGCAAATTCGTGGTAATTTACTAAAAGAGGAGGAGAAATGAGGAGAGTTTTGTATATCGTTCCTGTTATTGTGTTAATTATGCCTGGATATTCGGCATTTACAAAGGTGGGAATGTCAGGCCTGCCGTTCCTGAAAATAGGTGTTGGCAGATGCACAGGTATGGGGGAAGCTTTTGTTGCAATTGCAGATGATGCTACAGCGTCCTACTGGAACCCGGCTGGTCTGGCACTGCTTATGCGCAACCAAGTAATTCTTAATCACATCGACTGGGTTAGCGATATCAATCACGAATTCATTGCGACTGTGCTTAATACGAAGGTTGGTAACTTCGGGATTTCAGTTGTTGCACTCTCACTTGGCAGATTTGAGGAAACTACGATTGACCAATACCAAGGGACAGGGCGTACCTTCAGTGGCAACGATATAGCATTGGGAATATCCTACGGTCGGATGTTCACGGATAAGCTCGCTTTCGGTTTAACAACCAAAGTAATATCAGAAAAAATCTGGAATGTGGGAACGACCGGAGTGGCATTTGATTTCGGTGTCCATTACAATACCGGATGGCGTAACTTACGACTGGGGATGGCAATCGCTAATTTCGGACCCGACCTCCGTTATTCCGGTAGTCAACTCAATTTCACTTATGACCCGCCTTGGGAATGGCCTTGGACACGAGAACCTATTCCCGCGACACTGCTTACGGAAACCTTTCCTCTTCCGATTCTTTTCCGGTTTGGAATTGCCTATGATTTCTTTAGTTATGAGAATTCAGCATTGACTGCTGCAATAGACTTGAATCACTTTAATGATGTGAATGAAAAGTTGAATTTGGGCGTAGAGTATCATATCAGTGGTTTCTATCTACGTGGTGGTTATATCCTTAATATGGATGTGAATTACGCATCCGATATCGGGTGGGGTACAGGTATTTCTCTTGGAACTGGTTTTCGGTTCAAACCAGTAAACGCAGTGTCATTGGGGATTGATTATGCTTATCGCAATCTTGGTAGATTGGGTCTTTCGCATCGTTTGACACTGTGTCTTGAATTCTGATATTTAATATCGCGGCCCAACAGGTGATTTATACTTCGCATGGTAGAAACGCATTTATGCTGTGAATAAAGGAGGAGATAAGAAGCCATGTGTGAGGTACTGTTTTTGGCGATCTGCCATCTGTATCTTGAAGAGAATGTTCAAAAGATGTGCGAACGTCAGATAATATTTACTCAGTACCGGACTGCCGGTAATTTGCTGTGGAGTTTTCTTGCAATTGACGACGTAGAGTGTGTTGAACCATTTTGGGATGTCAATGGCGACAGCATTTCTGAAGTTTTAGTTGAATCTTTTGACACTGGTGCAAACGGTCCCGCTCATTTTTTCTGTCTATCGGGGAGAACCGGGGATACAGTTTGGGCAGTTTGGCCCACTGGGGGTGTCAGCAACAGTGGTGGCTGGGGAGATCAATGTGTAGCATCGGTTCCTGATCTTAATGGGGATGGTATTGGTGATGCTCTGTTGGGAACGGCATGGGGGGGAGAACGGTATTTGCCATTAGTGGTCGTGATGGAACGACGATCTGGTCCTATGATACTTACAACGACTCGATTGGTTCGGGGTGGGTTTACTGTGTTACCTCATTGCCTGATATTGATGGTGATTTGGTGCCTGAAGTGCTGGCGGGAACCGGAAGGTATTGTCAAACTGTTTTCTGTTTTTCCGGTGCAACTGGCCGGATTCTTTGGCGGTTCTATGGTCAGGATGCATTCGGTTCGGTGTGCAGAATTCCAGATGCAAATGGAGACGGTTTTGCAGATGTAATTGCCGGTACTTGGGGAAACAGTCAGGATCGGCATTAGCGGTAACAGTCGGGGAAATCAGCCGATACTTATCTGGTCATTTTACGCAGGCGGTGATATTTATTGCGTTCGTTCTTTTGTCGATGTAAATGGCAATGGTGTTCACGATGTTCTGGCATCATCTTGGAATAACTACATTTACTGTCTTGAAGGGAGTTCAGGTGAATTGATCTGGGCGGCTAATATTGGCGCTTACGGAATGAGAATAGAAACATTAGATGATCTCAATCACGATTCTATACCCGAAGTCATTGTGGGTTCATGGAATAATTCAGTAATTCTTTTAGATGGAAGAAATGGTAACCAACTCTGGCAGACCCCGGTCGGGAACGATGTCTGGACCGTAAACCCAATTGCCAGCGTGAATGGTGACAGTCAATCGGATGTAATTGCCGGGAGCGGCGATGGAAATGTATACTGTTTGGATGGATTGTCTGGTTCTATTTTCTGGAGTTATGCAACTGGAGGATGGGTAAATTCCGTTCGAAGTATTAATGATGTCAACGGTGATTGTCTCCAGGATGTTATCGCTGGAAATCAGTTTTCAGCTTCTCCGGGAATAGTGTGTTGCATAGAAGGTGATACCTTAATGGTCGCCACGAAAGAAGACAGAGGTTGTTCGAGAAGGAGTACAGCTATTTCTGAGTTGAAGATATTCTCGGCAGATGGAAGAAGAGTTTCCGCACCACATCAAGGTGTTTATTTCATTGTAATGCAAAAAGGAGGATGGCTGGAGCGGAAGAAGCTGTTGATTTTGCGATGAATCGGAAAGTTCGAATCGCGGTTGATCAGACTGTTAACCTTGATATCTCTCTTTTAAACCAACTTCAAATCATAAATTTACCAATTCATATTACCAATCTGCCGGATGAAATGGAAGATGCGTTGAAAAATCAGGATTTGGTATCCTTTTATCGATTGCTTGAGTCGTATAACAAAAATCCTCCACCAGCGACCAAGGCAGGAAGTCCTTTTGAAATTAAGGAAATCCTTGAACGTGCAATTATTTCCGAAAATTGTGATATAATTTGTTTTGTAGTTGGAAGACATTTGTCTGCAATCTATAATAATACCTTATACGCAGCTCAGGAACTGATGCGGATTTATACCAGCCGCATAGCTGTTATCGGTGAACAGGCATTTCTGTCGCTTGAAATTCTGGCAGAAAGGACCGCCGAATTAGTTCGGATGGGAAAAGAATTTGATGAAGTTCTGAATTTTATTGAGCAACATCGGCATAGAATATTTGTATTGGGAACGGTTCTGGATATCCGCCGTCTGCGTCGCACTGGTAGGGTGCTGATACCAAATTTATTCACAAATGTGCTTCAGGCGTGTTTCAAGCTATTTGGGGTCTTGCCATTTTTTATTCTCGAGAGTGAGCGACCAAGATTGCAGAGTTTGGTTGCTCGCCGGAATATTACCAGGTTTATCCTTCGCGCAATTGAGGCCCGCGTAGGATTTAAGGAGCCGTTGATCATTAAAATTAGTTATACTGGAAGCGATGTCCCTGCAGATGCCCTTTATATCAAAAGTGTTCTAACTAAACAGTCTAATTTTAAAATTGCCAAGCCCATAGAGGTGAATCCTGCCAGCCCAGTTATCGGTATTCATACCGGTCCAGCGTTAGTGGCAGTGGGGGTAATGGGGCTTGGGTATGATGCAATTACAACCGAAATACTGATCAAAGTGTTTCTTGAAGCGCAAATAGAGCTTTCGACTTTACGCACAGTGGTAAATGCAATTAATGTTTTCCCAGTACAGGATGGCGATACTGGGACGAATCTACTTTCTCCGTTAATTGGAGTGACTTCCAACATCGATCCTAATTTACCGTTGAGTGAAGCGCTTAATCAGATTGTAATGCGCATAGCCCATCGAGGCGGAGGATATTCGGGTGGAGCATTGGCAGCGTTTTTTCTCGGGTTCAATTCCTGCGTGCGTGAACAGGAAACCTCCAGCGAATTGCATCTTGATACTTTCGTTACCGCACTGGAAAAGGGTGTGGACCAATGCTATAGATATTTCGGTGATGATGCAAAGGAGGGAACAATTCTTTCAGTAATGCGGGCGTGTTCCCTGGCAGCAAAACAGGCGTTTGAAGATCATCCTACATTCCGCAATGTTCTGATAAGAGCTTATTTTGCCGCTACAGACGAGTTACTTAATCCTAGATTGCAGGAGGTTGAAATTCTACGCAAACAGAAACTTGTTGATGCCGGAGGATTCGGATTTACACTTTTTCTTTGGGCGGTACTTCGGACTTTAGGGCTACATCGGGAGCAACAAATTTACGACCGCTATCAGTATGTGCTACATGAAGTTCGAAGCCAGGCGTATCACGGTCAGAGACTAATTTATCGTCGACAACCCGAATCTCTGCGGGGATATTGTATTGAGGGATGTGTCAATGGGCAAGTCGTTGAGGAGTTGCGAGCTGAATTTTTGAAATTGGACAATCGACTGCCAAATCCTAAGATGACCTTCAATGTTGTTGATAACACGACTCATTTTCACATCCATGTTTCAGAGGGATTAGAGGAACAAGTGTTGCGTATCGCCAGTCGCTACGGATATGTCATTCCTCCTAGGAGTCCTACCCGACTTGCTAAACGCCGGGGAGAGATTTTCCAGTTCCGCTTGATCAATTTTTTCAGCAACATTAGCCGGCTTACCAGCACTTTGGCTACTTTTTTCGGAAACTGGTTTCTTTATATAATTTTTTTTCCGATAATGTGGGAGCGGTACCAACAGCGCTTGAAGAAACTTTTACGAGAGTTTGAATATTCGCGGCTGATTTCTATGGCAATGGATTTTCTTGTCCAAAGTGAATCATGGCAGACAAGTGTGATTGACGCTGATTTGACTGTTGTTTTTTTGAGTGGGAAACACAGAGGAAACAGACCACTGGCCTTGGAACAGGTCTTCCCATGGGATGTTGCGCAGGAACTTAGGAGTCGATTGATTCAGATGTCTGAACAACAACGTTTATTAATCCGGTTTGAGTATAATGGATACAGATTTGAAGCGGTTCTGCTTGCCTCTACTGAACGTGTGGGCTATCTACTTAGATATTATCAAGAGCGCGTGTGAGGTTAATTTTCTTTGGCTTTATTACTGGTTATTTGTTAGGCTCTATTCCTTTCGCTTGGATTGCAGTTTGGTTGTTTAAACGCATAGATATGCGCAATTATGGTACTAGGACAGTATCGGCGACAATGGTGGGGGTACTGATTTCCAAACCTATTGCGGCTGTAATTGGCTGTTTGGATATTCTTAAAGGATTGATACCGGTTTACTTCGGAAAAATTTTTTTTGAAAGTAGTAGTTTTTTCGCCTATGCTGCGGGAATTGGCGCTCTTCTCGGGCACAACTGGCCTATATGGCTACGCTTTCAGGGGGGAAGAGGAGTAAGTGTTGTTCTTGGCGTTTTGACCGTTCTGTTCCCTTTTGGTGTGGTCTATCTTTTGTTAATGCTCGGGTTAGGTAAGCTTTTCCGATTAGGGGCGATTATGGTTATAATTGCTTTAAGTACAATGCCAGGACTTGCTGTTTTATTTCATAAGCCCCTGCCTTTTATCATTTTTTTGTTATCAGTTTTTCTAATCTGTTTAACCAAGAGAATAGAAGCAAATCGGGAGTCACTACCTGATGTCAACAAAAGGGCTGTTATATTACGCCGGATATTTTGGGATCGTGATGTTCCTGATTATCACTATTGGCTTCATCGTCAACTCTGAGTAAGGCGATTTTATAGAAGTAAAGTTTTGCTTGTGATATGTTGTAAAAACTATCGTTATGAATCGAAATTGGCGCGCCCGCAGTTTAAAAAAAGACCAATGAGGATCTATTCAGGCAGGGATGAGCAGTTTAATTGGTTGGGTTTGTAAATCAGTTCCGTGAACATTAAAATTACCAAATAAACAAGCGGAGTTTGAGCTATACGAGAGACAGCAGTATCATTGCTGGTCACAATTTTGAAATCTGCTGGCTAGCTGTCCACAGCCGGCAAGTACCTGACTGCCGCGAGATTTCCTAATAGTAACAGCGGGGAGATGAGGGAAGAGAAGTTTAGCGAATTTCGAAACATTATCTGGATGCGGGGGAGAGAAATCTGCGCCAGGGAAGGAATTGAAGGGAATAAGGTTGATTTTGCAGGGAATATTTCTGAGCATTTTAATCAGTCGTTCGGCGTCGGCAATCAGGTTATTGATTCCATCTAGGAGAACATATTCAAATGTCAATCTTCGGCCAGTGGTTATTGTATATTCATGTGCCGTTGCCAGCAGTTGGTTTAGGGGATACCTGTTATTGATTGGCATCAGTTTTGAGCGGAGAGAATCAGTAGTAGCATTCAGCGAGATTGCCAGCCGAACCTGAATTGAAAGTGCAGCAAGTTTCTTTATACCTTCCGGTATACCAGCGGTAGATACTGTGATACGTCTGGCTCCAATTCTTAGACCATAATCAGAATTAATGGCGACAATTGCCCTGAAAACCTCATCTGTGTTCATAAACGGTTCCCCCATACCCATGAAAACAATATTCGTTGGTGAAATCTCAGTGTAGTTAATTATTGCCTGAATCTGTTCCACAATTTCGTGCCAGCGAAGGTTGCGTATGAATCCCATTCGGGCGGTAGCACAGAAACGGCATCCGAGCGCACAACCAACTTGCGTAGAGACACAAATTGTACGCCGGTTCTGTTCAATAATTAGTACTGCTTCGATTACATTTTGATCCTCAAGTTCAAGTGTAAATTTGGTGGCACCATCGTTGCTGGTTTGAATCTGGCCCAGTTTGAGCCGGCTGATATAAAATTGTTCTGCCAATTGGGCACGAATTGTTTTGCTAAGGTTGGTCATCTGGTCAAAACTTTCAACGTTCTTCTGCCAGAGCCATTGATAAATTTGAATTGCACGGTATTTTTCCCATTTCATCTGGGATACAAAATTAAGCAGTTGGTCCAAGTCGAGCGTTTTGATATCAGTCATCAGTTTATTCAGAATTCATTGCAACATTGAGTGCAAAACCAATCATTGTCATGGTTACTACCAACGATGAACCGCCATAGCTGATTAGGGGCAGCGTTATGCCAGTCACGGGCAGAATGCCGAGTAGCATCCCGATATTGACAAATACATGATAGCCGATGATGGCGGCAAAGCCGATAGTTATTAGTGCGCCGTTTTGATCGCGAGTTTTGTATGCGATCAGCAGAAGTCGGTAAATAAGCAGACCGAATATTACTAGCAGGATTATGCTGCCAATTAAACCAAATTCTTCTGCAATGCATGAAAATATGAAGTCTGTATGGCGGTTGGGAAGAAATCCGAGCCTCTTTTGACTACCATTAAGGTAGCCTTTGCCGAAAATTCTGCCTGAACCGATGGCAATCTGAGACTGAATTATGTTCCAACCCATTCCATGAGGATCTAACCACGGTGCGAAAAAACTCTTAATTCTAGCACGCTGGTAATCTTTAAGCAGGGAAAGAAATACCGGTGAAAGTAATCCGAAGAAGGAACTTGTGGCAATAGCTGCGAGTGCTTGGAAAAACCGAAGGCGCAGAAAGACAATTATAGAGATGATAGTAAAAAAAGGGATCCAGAAATAAAGCGAGAACCCAGCGATAAAGGATAACACTGGTATAAAAAGTAACAGGATATAAAGCGGTCGTAGTCCCTGCCAGTAGAGCAGAGCTGCGTACATCGGCAGAAATGAAATCGATGTGCTTAAATCCGGTTCCAAAAGGATCAGAGTTACTACGGGGATAATAATCGCGGTCGGTCCAGCAAGAGTTTTAAAATCAAAATCCATCTTCCGGCGATAACTGAGATACTTAGCGAGAATAATTACAGTTGAGATCTTTGCTAGTTCAGATGGTTGAAAATTGAATATCCTTATAGCAAACCATCGATGGGCACCTGGGCCACTTCCGAAAATCAATACTAGTATCAGTAAAAGTAAAGTCAAACCGTAGAAAATTTCGGCCATACCGTAAATCAGTCTTCGAGGTGTGAAGCAAGCAATTAAAAGACTGGTAATTCCGATGGATAGAAATATCAGCTGGCGAAACAGATACTGGCTGCTGGCGGAAGAGTAAATAGCAAGTAATCCGATAATGACCAAGAGACAGGTTGTTCCGAGGAGGGTAATATCTATCTTTTTCACGGGAGGGTTCGTTTTGTGAAATAATAGCGAACGAGTTCGCCTACTATCGGAGCTGCAACGGCACCGCCATGTCCGGCATTTTCAATGATAACCGCAATAGCAATTTCGGGATTATCAGCGGGAGCATAACCGACAAACCACGCGTGGTCAGGATTAGGTGGATTCTGAGCGGTGCCGGTTTTCCCGGCGATCGTAATTTCCTGTAGCTGGGCTGCCTGACCCGTACCATATTCAACTACACGGGTAAGTGCATTCTTTATCCAGTTAAGATTAGTCTGATTTATTTCAACTTCGAATCGCTGCGGTTTGTTAATTAGAATTGTCCGGCCAGCTGATTCAATCTTTGCTACCAGATATGGTCGAAAGTAGAATCCACCATTGGCGAAACACGAGTATAATTGAGTTAGCTGTAATGCGGTTACAAGGACTTCTCCTTGCCCGATACAGTAATTTAGCATGAACCCTTGCGTCCATTTATTTTTTCCGTAACGCCGATCCAGAAAATCATGGTCAGGAATATTCCCGGCGTTTTCCCCAGGAATGTCAATGTTCGTATATTTGCCTAGACCAAACTTGTGACAAAATTCCGCCAGCGTATCAACTTTAATTTTTGTTCCCAGCTGGTAGAAAAAAACATTACATGACTGCTCTATTGCACCAATTAAATTCAATCTGCCATGAGCAGACCAGCATTTGAATTTACGATTACCATATTGAAAGATACCATTGCAGGGGAGAAGTTGAGTGTGCGGAGTAATCAGGTGTTTCTCTAATGCTAACAGAGCAACAAGGGGCTTAAATGTACTGCCCGGGGGATAAGCTGAGGAAATGGCGCGATTATAGAATGGTTTTGATTTATTGGATATCAAGGCATTCCATTGTAAAGGATCAAGTGGAGCAAGAAATATGTTGGGATCAAAATCGGGGAACGAAACAAGACAAAGAATTTCTCCGGTATTGATTGCGATTGCAACTACAGCTGCGCGCTCGTACTTGCTTATCAAGTTATATGCAGTCTGCTGAAGGTTGTGGTCAATTGTCAGGTAGATATCTTTTCCGGGAAGATAGGGTTCGGGTCTTTTTTCCGTAAGCGGTCCAATTTCCCGCCCCCGGGCGTCCACTTCGACATACTTGTAGCCATCGCGTCCACGCAGGAATCTTTCATAACAAACTTCGATTCCGGTCTTACCTATATAATCGAGAAGACGATAGGAGGAATCACGTGAAAGTTCTTCTTCAGTTATCTCGCCGACATAACCAATGACATGTGAATACAAATTGCGAAAAGGATAATTACGGATGTGGTCTACTCTAACGATAACTCCCGGAAGACGAAAATTGTTTTCTTCGATTTTGGCAATTACATCGAAAGATACATTCCGCAAGATATCGATCGGAGCTGGAACTTCTGAGACCGGTTGAAGGCGACGTAGCAATTCGTTTTGCGGCCTGTTAAGCAATATGCTCAGTAATGCTAGGGCGCTGTCATTAGTTTCTGTAGGGATGATTGCTATGGTCCAAGTGGGACGAGTGTCGGCAAGCAATATACCATTACGATCGAAAATTCTCCCCCGGGGTGCGGGTACGACAATTTTTCTTATACGGTTACGGTCGCTTAGACGGGCATAGCGTTTTCCCTGAACAATTTGAAGTTGGATGAGTCTTGCTCCGAGAATCAGTAGGAGAGTTGTTAAGATAAAGCAGAGTCGCTTCAGGCGATCTTTCATTTATTTTGGGAAAAAAGTTTATTCATGATTCTCTCTACAGGCAAACTGAAGGATAAGGTCAAGAGAGTGGTAATAAGAAGAGAGGAAAGTGATAATGGCATCCCGTTAATAAGAAGAAAAGCGTTTTTAATTATAATTCCCACAAGAGCAAAAAAAATTGGTTGCCAAAGACTTCGATAAAAGAAGTTTCGCATTATATTTACGAAATAACCGATGATACTGAGGCTGAGCATATTGACCCCGAGTTTATAGGGTACGATGAGGTCGAAACAAAGCCCGATCAGAAAACCCGCAAGTGTCGACGTAACTTTATCATTATAAAGAGCTAACGTTATAAGTATTAATAGAGATAAGTCCGGTCCCCCCAATAATATGGCAGTTTGAACGATAAATGAGCAGTATAATAGCAGAATCATGAATAATCGGCGCATGATGAACTATTCTGGCAAGTTAAGTTCAAAAGGTAAGCTTTCCAATGATGAATTAGTATCTGGTGAATAGGGATTATGGACAATGATGTAAATATTTTCGACTCTCGAGAGCGTAACAAACGGTTTGACAAATACTTTTTTAAACACATCTTGCACAGCGGGGGTTTCAATTACAATCCCAATTTTCAGACCTTTTGGGAATATGCCTCCCAATCCGGAAGAAAGAATAGTGTCTCCGATTTTAAAATCGGCATTGGGATTTACATAATCAAGAACCAATAGGTCCTCATTATTATATTTTGGTCTGCAGATGGCTAATTCACCACTACGGCTATTAAGTACTGCTATTCTAAAACCGGGTTCAAGGATTGTCTGAACAAGTGATTGGTGGGGAGAAACTGCAATAATGCGCCCGACTATTCCTTCAGGAGTGATGGCAGTCGCTCCGATTTGAATTTTATGTACAGTACCCCGGTTAAGCAATAGAAACCTTTTGAGAGTATTCATATCTCGGGCAATGACCTGGGAGGAAAGTAAATTAGTGTTGCCTAATGATAAGGTGGAAGTGTCATTTCTAGTAGATTTAAGTCGAGCGTTTTCTACAGCAAGCTCGCAGGCAATTTGGGTCAGTCGTTGAGTTAGATTTCGGTTTGCGGCAATGAATGTTTTGAGAAACGATATTGCGCGATTGGGAAGCAGAAGTGTTTCAGTCAGTGGATGGGTAAGCTTTAGTTTGGAGGTTGGGGGAATAAAATTGACGAGCAGTGCAAGAATAATTATCCCCAATGAGATACGGTCATATTTTGAAACAGCTGCTTTATAGGGCATTGCCGGTTTGCAAAAGCACAGTGTAAATTATTTAGAGCGCAGGATCAATTTTTCATGAAGTCCGATATTTTCCAGAATCCTGCCGGCACCCCGTACTACACTTTCAATGGGATTTTCGGCAACATATACTGGCAGATTAGTTTCTTCTTTGATCAATAAGTCCAGCCCCCTCAAGAGGGATCCCCCGCCGCACATGTATATGCCACGGTCAACAATATCAGCAGCGAGCTCAGGCGGTGTTTTTTCTAGCGCCAATCGCACAGCATCTATAATAAGAGATACCGGTTCCTCCAAGGATTCACGGACCTTTGTAGATGTAATCCTAATCGTTTTGGGAATACCAGAAACAAGATCCCGGCCTTTAACTTCCATATTTTCCTCTGTACCTGTTGCATAAGCAGAGCCAATGGTTATTTTTATACTTTCAGCTGTTTGCTCACCAATAATAAGATTATAATTCTTTTTAATGTAGTTTATAATTGCCTCATCCATTTCATCACCGGCAACGCGTATTGATGCAGCATTTACCACTCCGCTTAATGCTACAACTGCGATTTCTGTAGTACCTCCACCAATATCGACAATCATATTGCCAGTTGGAGCGTCTACTGGTAAACCGGCGCCAATTGCTGCTGCAATCGGTTCTGAAACCATATAAATTTCTCTAGCACCCGAAGCTTCGATAGAATCGCGTACAGCCCGTTTTTCAACTTCGGTTATCCCTGATGGCACGCAGACGATTACCCGTGGTCGGACAAAGAGTTTCTTTCTTTGAACCATACTGATGAATGACTTCAGCATGATTTCTACCATGCTAAAGTCTGCAATTACTCCATCTTTCATCGGTCTTACTGCCCTTATACCTTCTGGTGTTCGGCCAAGCATTCGTTTGGCTTCAGTTCCAACGGCAACTACCTCATGAGTCACTTCATCAACTGCCACTATAGATGGTTCACGAAGTGCTATCCCTTTGCCTCGAACATATATTAAGGTTGATGAAGTTCCCAAGTCGATGGCGATGTCATTTACAAACCTTTCGGTAATATTCTGAATGATCGAATTTAGAATCATTTTCATAGAATAATCCCAAATCAAACAAAAGTCAAGTTTAGAATGTATTTTTGCGCTGCATACGGCAGAATATATCAGTGTAAAGTGAATTTTTTCAATTAGTTATATTATTACCCGAACAGGAATCTTTAAGTGTCTGTAAACTGTGGCAAATTGGTGCTTGACCGTCGATAAATTAATGCTATATTATATTATTCTATGCTTTATCGTGACGCCGGCGTGGACGTAACTAGGATGCAGCAGGTTAAACAGTGTATTGCCCATATGGTCACTTCTACCTTTTCCCCATATGTAGTTTCGGAGATCGGGCATTTCGCGTCACTTTGCAGGTTGCCTAAAATGGAAAACCCGCTGGTAGTTGCAAGCTGTGATGGAGTAGGGACGAAGTTATTAATCGCTAAAATGATGCGTAAGTTTGATACAGTAGGTGTGGATCTTGTAAATCACTGTGTTAACGATATTCTAACTTTGGGAGCTAAGCCACTTTTCTTTCTTGATTACATTGCTCACGCTGATTTATCCAATGAGCAAATCGCTCTCATTGTCAAGGGAGTGGTTCGCGGATGTAAATATAATGATTGTGCTCTAGTCGGTGGAGAAACTGCGATGATGCCTGATGTTTACAAAACTGGTGATTTTGACTTGGTGGGGTTTATTGTCGGTGTCGTTGAACAGAATTCGGTTATTGATGCTAACCGGTTAAAACCTGGTGATCTGGTTATAGGGCTTCCTTCTTCCGGCCTCCATACAAACGGTTATTCACTGGTCAGAAAGATTTTTTTCCAACAACATAAATTTACGCTGAATTCCCGGCTAAAAGGGTTAAAAAAGTCACTTGGAGAGGAACTTTTGCGTCCGCATCGTTCATATTATAAAAAAGTTTACCCCCTGTTAGGAGAAATTAAGGCGATTGCTCATATAACAGGGGGCGGGTTTTATGAGAATATCCAGCGACTTTTACCCCCAGAACGGTCCTGCGTTATTAAGAAATCTGCTTGGCCAGTACCCCGGCTTTTTCGTTATATACAGATGCTCGGAAGTATTCCGGATACAGAGATGTTCCGTACCTTTAACATGGGTATTGGGATGGTAATTTTTGTTGAACCATCCAGACTTGATAAAATAATGTCTACAATCGGGCGAGTCTACATCATTGGTAAGATTGTAAGAGGTAATTTTGGCGTAGAACTTATTTAACGATGAGGTGAGTGCAAATTTTATCCCATGCTAACCGCGAGGATGAAAGGTTTTATATACATCTTGCAGATAAGAAGTATCAATGTGAGTATAAACTTGCGTGGTTGCGATATTAGCATGACCGAGCATCTCTTGGACCGCTCTCAGGTCAGCACCTCCTTCCAAGAGATGAGTTGCAAAAGAATGACGAAGGGTATGGGGTGTGATACGTTTAGAAAATCCAGCGAGTCGAACACAAATTCCCAAAATCTTCCAAATACCCATTCGACTTAGCTTTCCTCCCCGATGGTTAACAAAAAGATATGGTGATGGCGATTTATTATTAGACCGGCGTCGGAATATCAAATAATCTTTCACAGCTCTTAATGCGTGTTTCCCCAAGGGGACAATACGTTCTTTAGATCTTTTGCCGATAATGCGCACAAATCTTTCGTTGAAATTAATATCACTTAATGTAAGGTTTGATAGTTCCGATACGCGCAAGCCTGCTCCATAAGCAATTTCCAGTAGCGCTTTTGCACGCGTCGATGCAAAACGGTCGGGTATTTTCTCCGTTGATTTAATTAAGTGGTTAATTTCCATCTGTGTCAACACAGTTGGTAAACGTCTTGTCTGTCTTGGTGTTTTCAAGCTCTCTATTCCCGGAACAGTTATATTGTATTCTTGTTCAATAAAATTACATAACATTCTGAGTGATATTAGCTTGCGCGCGATAGTTGTTTTCGCAAGGCCCAATTCGGTAAGCTTCTGAATAAACTGCCGTATTAGTTCGGTTTTCATGAGTGTAGGTTTTTCATCTAGCTGGGGATAGAAACATAGAAATTGTTTGCAGTCGTTAAGATAACTTATTACAGACAGATGAGTTAGTCCACGTTCAGCAAGTAAATAATGTGAAAATTGTTCCAGTAGCCGGGAGTGCTCAATTAAATAGCCGAGCTTAGAATTTTTCGAGAACATTGAATTTATTTACTGAAATAACAGTATCAAGTTCAAACTTTTCATCTGGAAACGGATGATCTTGATTGTAATGCAGTCCGCGTGATTCTTTGCGTATTTGAGAGCAAATAACTATCAGTTGTGCGACGATAAGCATATTTTGCATTTCCATCACGGGCACCGAATTACAACGTGCGATGATAGGAATTTCGTCTTTCAATCGATTTAATTCGCAAAGAGCGGTATTCAATCCTGCATCTGATCGTATTATGCCGGCATATTGCCACATTATGTTTCGCAAACGGTTAGCCAGTGTGAGCAAGGTCTGATCTGATATCTCAACAATACGCTTGGGTCTCAGATTATAACTTAACTGCGGCGCTTTAGGTTTATTTACTGGTGGATATTTCTCAGTCGCGCTTATCGCAGCTCGTTCGGCGAATACTAAAGCTTCCAAGAGCGAATTTGATGCTAGTCGGTTCGCACCATGCAATCCAGTACATGCGCATTCCCCTGCGCAAAACAATCGGTTAATTGAACTTTCGCCCCAGGAATTAACTGCTATTCCGCCACACACATAATGAGCGGCTGGAACTACTGGTATGGGCGTTTTGGCAATATCAATACCAAGTTTCATGCAGGTTTCATAGATATTAGGAAATCTCTCGACCAAACGCTCACGAGATATCATAGTACAATCAAGTAAGACGAATTCATCGCCTCGGCGAAGCATTTCTGCAGCAATGGCTCTTGCGACAATGTCTCGCGGGGCTAATGGGCCGTCAGGATGATAGGCACTCATGAATTCTCGTCCGTCACGGGTCTTTAATAATGCCCCCTCTCCTCGTACTGCTTCAGATATTAAAAAAACGCGGTCATTAAGTTTGTGGCCATAAAGAGCTGTGGGGTGAAACTGTATAAATTCCATGTTGGCTATTAAAGCCCCCGCACGATAAGCTATGGCAATTCCGTCGCCGGTAGCGATTGCAGGATTAGTAGTGTGGCGATATACTTGTCCCACACCACCAGTAGCCAATAAGCATGCATTTGCCTTGATTTTTTTCAACCGGCCTGTCGATTTTTCTAATATAAGCGCACCCGCGCAATTACCATCCTGATCTAACAAAATGTCAACTGTGAAATGTTCTTCTAGGGTATGGATGGTACTCATTGAGCGAACTGCTGCTAACAGTCCTTTTTCAATTGCCTGCCCTGTTGCGTCTTGGGCATGGACGATCCTTCGTCGGCGATGCCCCCCCTCCCGTCCGAGATCAAATTTTTTTTGCCCGGTAGCATCGATTTTGATGGAAAATTCAATTCCTAAATTCCATAATTCATTAACAAGTCTCGGTCCCGCAGATGTTACAATTTCAACGATATCTGGGTGCGCAAGTCCTGCGCCTGTTCGTATCGTGTCTTCGTAGTGGAGTCGAGGGGAATCATCTTCAGCAATTGCTGCAGCGATCCCGCCCTGAGCATAATTTGTATTCGATTCGGCACTATCCTTCTTAGTAACGATGAGAACCTCACCGAACTTACCTGCCTTCCAAGCAAACCAGAGGCCTGCTATACCAGAACCTATAACTAGGTAATCAACTGATAGTTCTTCATCGGCTCTCATGTTAAAAGTGATAGTTTAACTGCATGCCCAAACACGAAGGAGTGGGGGTAATGTCAATTCTTCGGCTTAAGTGTGTTTCGGGTAAAAAGAATATGCAATCAATGAAACTGATTATTCGGTTAAGAACAAGTGCGCTAACTAAAAAACTGGCAGCCATGCCGGCGTTTCTTGCTGATTTCCTGGTTTTCCAGAACGAAAAGATCCTGATCGAATCGGATTGCCATTTCCATTCCCAATGACCATAATAAGCATGACTTTGGAAGTACCGTCTTTGGGCATCAGGATCGTCGGGGTATAACTCCCGGGCTTCTTTTTTGATGCTTTCATTGTATTCCGATGAACTATTATACCGTTCGAGTGCCCGGTAATATCGCGGATCTTTAGTGGAGATGTTTGCACCTGCATATTGACTGGCAATAAGTAATGCATCTTGTTCGCGATTGGTCCGGTACCATGATAAAGTTGCCCAACCTGTCCACAAAATGCCGTCAAGCCACACCATAATTTCCCCGCGTTTTCTTGCATCGGTAAACAATTGTCCACTGCCCGGAAGAAGGGCTGATGCTACAATAGCAACTCTTCGACTTGATGGTTTGATTTCGGTCTGATAGGCAGGTGTTGGGATCATTGGCATGGACAGTGACAGAAGAAAAAACATTTCTCCTCCCTTGTTACATTATCACAACTTTGTATATAAAATTACGATTATGTTTGTCTTCGATGTGAAAAAAATAGATTCCGGGTGCTAGATTATCAACACTGATTGAGTTGATTTTACCAGTAACATCGAGTTTGGACATAAGAGAGCCGCTTATGCTGTAAATACAAATTGTAGATGCATGTCTTAAAGAGAAAGAAACTTTATTTCGCTGTCTTATAAGAAAAGTTCCTATAGTAGAGGCTCTTTCTGGTTGGTATTCAGGGTCATGGTATGTCAATTCTCGGATACCAATAAGGTTCCAATCTGTAATTTTGCAGAAAATATCCCAACCCTGATGACGCCGGTTATCAGTCCATGTAAAGATAATGAATTCACTATTGGCGATGACACTTTGACCGACAGTCCAATGGGAATTATTGGGAAATAGATTGGGTTCGTTGATTTTCTGATTATGGCCAATTCTTGTGCCATCTGAACGAAACCTTTGGCAGAATATTTGAGGATTACTAATATTTTCGATTTCTCCATTAAACATTACTGCCAAACGGCCTGTTTCATCAAATGCACAGCTCGGTGAGTAGCAATCCGAGTACCCAGGAGGATTGTCATTAACTCTTTCATTACCGCCTATCAGATTGGAAAGCGAGTCTAGAAGTTGTAAATAAATGTCATACGAGCCGTTACGCTTGTCCTCCCATGCTATTGCAATATTCCGATTGTCATCAATTGCACACGTGGGATATGATTGAAGAACATTTTGGCCGTCCAGATTTACTCTTTTGTTCGGTCCGATCTTTTCGCCGCGAGGTGTAAATAACTGGCAATAGATATCGGGGTCGTTGATGCCGTTCCTGTAATCCATCCAACTAACAACCCAATACCCAGCAGAATTCATCGCTACGCTAGCAAAAACTTCTGGGATACTGTCGGGTGCGTCACTAACACGAAATTCGGGTCCAGCGGGATTACCATTTTCATCGTATAACCGGGCGTAAATTTTAGAAAAAGTTTGTCGATAATCCATCCATACAATAACCGCGCGGTTATATGTGTCCATAGCGCAGTATGGATACCATTGAGATGCGCCAATGTTACCTTCGTTAACAAGAAAATTACCGCCTATTTTACTGCCGTCGTCGTTAAGTATTTGGGCATAGATATCCCCTCCTTGTCGGGAATCATGCCAGCAGACGATAAAACGTTTGCTTCCGCCTGCACTGCTGGGATAAAAATGCGAGCCGGTTCCAATTGGATCATCGTTGACACGAAAATTTTGTGAAAGGGGGATACCAAACCTGTTGATGACAGCAGCATAAATATCACAATTCCCATTTCGTTCATCTTCCCAAGCTATTAATATTCCTCGATTAAACCGTTCTTGCCCGATGGAGGAAACTCGTTGGTGAGAACTGTTGGAGTCATCATTTACTCGAAAATTGGTTCCTATTTTACTGCCACCTCTTGTAATTCTCTGACAGTATATATCAAAGTTTCCATTACGCGCATCAGCCCAGGCAATGTAGTAACCACCATCAGATACAGCAATTACTGTGGGAGATGTCTGTGAGCTGTTGCTAATATCGTCATTAATTTTAAATTCACCACCGATACGAATTCCAACAGAATTGAATATTTGCGCGTAGATATCATCATTCCCATTTCTTTTATCAGACCAGACAACGATAAACTCGCCGTAACGGTTGATTGCTACATCTCCTAGTAGTTGATCAGCATCCCCCGCATCACAGTTAACGCGAAAATTAGTATCTACTGGTGTTCCAGATGTATCATAAATTTGGGCATAGACATCCCACTGGTTTCTTCTGCGGTCATTCCAAGTAACAACAAAATTTCCAGCAGGTCCGACAGCAATTCTAGGAGACCATTGAATACTTTCCTGAGCTGTTACCCGGAAGTTGTTGTTGATGCGTGCGCCATTACAATTAAAACGCTGGCCATAAATATTCCAGTTTCCGTCTCTTCCGTCCATCCAGACAACAACAAATCTGTTAGAGTCGTCACTGCCGATATCAGGTTCATACTGGTTGCCATAATTCAATGGGTCGTCGTTGATTCTGAAATCATTTCCCATGAGTGAACCATCGGGGTTAAGAAACCTGCCATAAATATCTCCGGTAATTCCATTACGACGGTCGTCCCACACGATTAGGCTGATGCCATTTGGCACAAAAGAAACAGCGGAGATGCTTTGGTCCCCTGCGGCTGTTGAATCATTAATCCGGAAATTATCCCCTAATCGATTGCCGTTGCGATCAAATCGCTGGGCAAAGATGTCGGAGTTGCCCAGTTGGCGACGGTCTTCCCATGTAAATATGAAGTTACCGTTAGGGCTCCCGGCCACTGCAGGATCTCCTTGCCAGTTCATAGTGATATCAGTATTTACTCGTTGGTTACATCCCAAGGCAACTCCTGAAGAATCATATAATTGATACCAGATATCGGCATCGCCATCCCGAAACTCGTACCAACATATTACAAAGTTACTAATGAAGTTTGAAGCAATCTTGGGTGTTCTTTGAGAACACCCGCCCCTTATGTCGTCGTTAAGTATGAAATCATTTTTTATTACACTGTCTGTGTCAAAATTATTTGTGATAGTTCGGGGGCTTCTTTTAATAAATTGACCTGTATGTTCTTGGGTATATAGTTGCTGATTAAGATATGATATGATTGTTCGATGACGGGTCGAATCATGTGCTATGGTCGATTGTCGGGATTGAAGATATTCTGCACTTAAACTGTTAATTGATATTAAAACAGCAGTTAGACTTGTGAATGGTATCAATGCTATCATCGGACAATTGCCAGTTTAGCGAAGCAAATTTGCCGTCGATTTTCAGTGTTGACTTCAAGCTTTACGACATAGATTCCAGGCGCAAGGTTTTTAATATTGAGCCATAATTCATTGTCAACAAAAGGGTTCGTCGGGGTGGCGATTTCCTTAATTACAGGTTCGCCGTTCATGTCTAAAACCGTGAATTGTGCAGGCGAAGTATTGTGATTCAATCTGAATCTTATGCAGACAGCATTGTTAGCTGGATTCGGATAAAGATAGAATTGACTTATCAATCGACTAGAGTCTGCATTTGGAAAATACGCAGGTGGATGTGTCAGTCCGGTATGACAGGGATCGTGATAGGCGCAACTCCAGTATTCCTTAAAATCAGAGTTAAGCAGGCTCCAGATATAGAATATGCCGCTGTCTGACCCAGCAGCGATTTCCGGTTTGCCATCATTGTTGATGTCTGCATAAAGAGGAGTAGCACTTACAGATGCTGTGGTCATTAAGGGAAAAAGGTCGAGAAGTGTGCCATCTTTTCCGTTAAACCCAAGAATGCCATGCGCTGGCGAGCCGATGATAATATCTGGTACATTGTCATTATTTAACTCGATAATAATGGGCGAGGAATGAAATTCAAATGGCTTCTCGTAGGTAACTATCCAGTTGCCAACAAGTTCTTGGACAGAAAACGTAGACTCGCGACGGAAAGGAAAGTTCGTAACTAACGTGGCATTGTAGTTAAAAGCAAAAATTTTATTGCGTGCGGCGCAAATAATATCAAGATAGCCATCGTTGTTCATATCTGCTACTGCCAATGTACCGGTAAAAGGATGTTCTATCAATTCTTGGGATTGATAAATTATAATTCCATTCTGGTTGATTATGTATAATCGATAATCATGTTCCCCACCAGCAACTACCGCAATTTCATTTTCGCCGTCGCGATTGTAATCTGCCACAACCGGTTGGGCATATGCATAGAACGGGGAATGACCGAGAGTGATAGGAAACCCTGGGGCAATTGTTCCATTTTGATTTAAAAACCAAACACGGTGATCTGCTGTAAGAACGACGATTCTGGGGTTTTCTGTATCGGTTATTGCCGCTGGCGCTCTGATTTCTGTACCCAAGCGGACGGGAAAACCTGGCAGTAATTCTCCGGTAGAGGAGACTGCATATATATTGCCATCGGTTGATCCGATTATAACATCTTTATATCCATCGTGGTTTAGATCAGCAAGAACTGGTGCTGCTATAATGCGGTCTGATGTTCTGAATGTAGTTTTTAAAAGTCCGGTCATGGTATATATTCTAATTCTCCCATCTGTACAGCCAGCCACTATTTCCAGTCCTGACTCAGGTGCTACATCGCCTATCGCTAAATCAGCTGCTATTTGAGATCCTGTATTTGCAAACGCACCGTTTGGGAAACGGAAACCTTCACCATTATAGCGCCATGCGAATATTTGACCTGCGCTGTCGGCAGTAACAACCTCCAATGTTCCATCACAATCTAAATCCACGGCATAGGCCGATTTCAACGGGCTGTTTCTTTGCAAATCCTTGGGAAAGTTCTCGTAATAAAGATCCCAATTAACTTTAATTGTTATTAGCGTGTCCTTTAAGGAAGGGAGAGTGTCTCTTTCTCCGTATAATTCTACAGAAATAAAACTTTTGCCGGCGTAGGCATCAGAGTTTGGTGTCGTATAGGCATTAAAGCGGTCGTTATAACCCTGTTTAGAAAAAGGATCAAACTTGTAGCCATATACTTCATATTGATAATTATAAGTCAACCAGTATGGAACATCGAAATCCTGAATACCATCCGCCTCTTCGAGATCTACACCCTTATGCGCTGGGTCAATATTGATAGCATTATAAGGACCATAATCAGCGATAACTTTTTCATCTATGTGCCAAATAAGGATTCCTGAACCGGGTAAAAAGAAGTCATACTCGTTTGATTCAACCCCAATAACTACACCATCTTCAACATCAACAATGATAGTATCCAGTTTGCGGATATCGGTCTGACGATTTTCAATTAAAAAGTACTCTTGTTGGTTTATCGATATTTTAATAATTTTCGGATAGATGCTGTCAGGGCGACTGGTATATAGACTGGTATCTATCATGCCTGAATAAACTCGAATTGATTCTGTCGGTGAAGAAATAACTTTAGGTGTGATAAAACCTAGAGCAACTCGGTGATAAGCATCAAGGGAAGCAGGTATTATCCCCGGGGGAGCTCCAGCACTGTAATCGCCTACCCAACCGCCATACCCCATAAGGCTCCAAGCACCTACTCCCATTGTCACGCCTGTTACATCATATAAATCATAAGCCCCAAGAAGATGTGCAAATTCATGAGCCAATGTACCAGCCAAACCCACCATTCCTGCGAGATTAATTTCTCCTCTTTCGGTGAGTGTATCTTGTCGCATCATTTCCGGCAATACGGTTGCCTGTTCAATACGCGTTTGGCCTTCATCAACTAAAATATAGGGTACACCTAAATAGGCTTCAATTGCTCCCGGAGGTATTTCACCGGCAAGCAGATCATACGGACTGTCTCGCCTACCATCAGCTGCATAATCTGATTGAAGGCCACTACCAGCGTGAAAGATAATGAATTCATCATAATCGTGGAAATGAATAGCTGGATCAAGGTCGGCAACCTTAAAAGCATCGTGCATCAGTCGAACCAGCCCGTACTCAATGCCTTCATATGAAACGGTATCACCATAAAACTGCATCTCTCTTGGTAATTGGTAACATTCTTTTTCTCCAGAAGGCATAACAGTATATTCAATAAATAATTTTCCTTGCGACTGAGCCAGATAATAGTTCCGCAGACCTTCCATCAATCTTTCAAAGTAGCGTTTAAAATGAGGAGGGTCATAAAAAAGACCTGAATCAGGAGAAAGGAAGCCGAATGTGTCCATTTTGCCGTTGCCGGTAGTCAATGGAGTAGTGTCTTCAACAAATTCTACTCTAAGACAGAGTACACGCACAGTATCAGTTGCGCCAGAACGTAGTTTGTTAATTCGAGCCATGTCTTTGCGGGTTGGGTTAAATCGAAAGCGTTGAAAAGGCTCAGTCTCGTGTTGCCAAAAGTTCACTGAAGGAATAAGTCTTTTAGTAGTCTCAATATTCCAGATGGATCTTTCGGGTTTAGAATTACGAATTAACCGCATGTGTTCTCCCAAGGCAAGAGAAAATACAGAAATTAATATCAGAAGAGACAATTTTAAATTTTTCATTTTATAGCCTCTTAAGTCACGAGATGCGGAGAGAGAGGGATTCGAACCCCCGATACCCTGTAAAGGGTATACGTGATTTCGAGTCACGCGCCTTCGTCCACTCGGCCATCTCTCCTTATTCACCTTATTTTACGTTTTTTTTGAAAGAAGTTTTTTAGTAATCTGGCTGCTTCGTCGGCTAATATACCCCCGGTAATTTCAAAACAGTGGTTGAATCGGGAATTTTTAATTAAATTATACCTTGAACCCAAGCAGCCAAATTTTTCGTCTTGTGTGCCGTATACTACTCTTTTGACCCTTGAAAGAAGAAGGGCTCCAGTACACATTAAACAGGGTTCTACCGTAACATAAGCCGTGGTATTGAGTAAACGCCAATTTTCTAAAGATCGTGCCGCTGCAGTAATGGCAAGAATTTCTGCGTGTGCAGTTGGGTCTTTAAGCGATTCGATCTGATTATGCCCCCTTCCTATTATTGTACCGTTAAGTACTATTATACAGCCAACAGGAACTTCATTTTCTTCAGCGGCACGGTGCGCTTCATGGAGTGCTATTCTCATCCAATATTCGTCATCAACATTAACTCTATTTTCTTTCACTTCTTTTAACTTATGTATTCCATGCGCCCGGCGCGATTCGAACGCGCAACCTACGGATTCGTAGTCCGGCACTCTATCCAGTTGAGCTACGGGCGCATCTTTTCTAATTTTAAGTCCTAATATCCAAAGGTCAAGTTATCTACGTTTCTGTAGTGCTGTAATTTGATGGTTGAATTTTTTTAAGAGTACAGTAATTGGCAAGCATCGAATTAACATTAAGTGAACTGAGATGATAACGATTATAAAAGTATGTGAGCCTTTCAATCAATGTTTGAGGGTTTATAAATTTTGTAGGAGGAGTGTTGTAAGATTCAGCAGAATAAGTAGATACACAATCAAACACGCGTTTGCGTAATACGTGAATGGCAGTATTGATTATACGTGAAGGCTCAGCATGCTTTAATTCCGCAAGAACCGGTAAGATGGGCTGTAGTGATGAGTCTTTAATAAAATCCACTAGCGGTGTTACAGCAAATTCAGAAAAATTTTTGTAAATACTGATTGCCCGTCCAAGAGACCCTTGAGCAAGTGTGGCTACGAGCATCGGGTCAATATTTGTTGATGGGTGTTCTGGTAGTATCTTCTTATTTTGAAGGAATTTAACTATATCTGATTCCTGAATGTTAGCAAACCGGATAATCTGGCATCGGGAACGGATAGTCGGGTATAATGCATAATGGTTGACAGTAGTAAGAATAAATATGGTATGATGTTGAGGTTCCTCGAGAATTTTTAAAAGTGCATTTTGTGCCTCGGCGTTCATTTTGTGTGCATTTAATATTATATAAAATCTCTTATGAGCAGATACGGGATGTTTGGTCATTTCACTTGCAAGCCAACGGATAGCATTGATTGGTATAGTGTAATTTGCGGGTATAGGAGGTTGAGATTTGCCAAGTGCAAAATCAGGATAATGTTTTACCATTTCAGCAATTACGTCCTCGCCCTTGGAATCGGCTGAGGGGTTGCGTATCGGAATCACAAGATGGATATCCGGATGAGTAAGATTTGCAATTTTGTTACAGGAAGAACAACCAGAGCAGGCAAATTCTTTCTGTTTATCGCAGTTAATTGCCTGCGCCAGCTTAATTGCCAATGTACGCTTGCCAATACCGGGTTGGCCAACGAAAATCAATGGAAGAAAATGTTTTGCTGCAATCAACCCTTTTAGGATTTTGATGACCTTATCTTGACCGATGATATCCGTGAAGAACATTATTATTGAAGCCAATCCTTAGGATTTACTGGTTGACCATCTTTTCTAATTTCAAAATGTAAATAATCGTTGACCGTACCAATTACTGTTCCAGTTGTGACTGTGGCATTCACAACGGTATTTATTGAAGTGAGATTCCCGTAAAGGGAAAAGTAACCACTGCCATGATCAACAATGACTAGATTACCATATCCGATAAATCGGTCTGCATATGCTACTTTTCCGGGTGCGATTGCTTCGACGGGGGAGGGTTGATTTACTTTGATATCTATTCCCCAATTATTTATTTTTGTCCGATAGCGAGGATGAATTTGAACACCAAAGGAGGCAACAACATCTCCTGCTACTGGCCAAGGCAATTTTCTTCGTTTCACTTCAAGGTTCTCAGATGATGTTTCAACAATACGTGCTTGGAGCTGACTGAGCAAATTGCCTAATTGTTTGGCAGCGGTCTCCAGTTCGGTTTGAAGTGCTTCCTGAGCAGATTTTTGCCGGCGAATCTGGAGCAGAATTAACTTCTCTTGTTCTCGGTCTTTAAGGAGTTCCTGTTTTTTAAGATGCACCTCGTTTTTTAATCGTTCCTGACTGGCCAATGCTTCCTGGATTGCCGATTCCTTTGCTCTTATTTCTGTATTCAACCTTCTTGTTTCTTCAATTAGTCGTTGATCAACACGACTTATTACCCGCAAATTTATCAATTTACGATAATACTCTGGCACGTTTTTACTCGTAAGCAAAGATTGCAATCGATAGAGTTTCGAGTACTTATAAATTACCACTAACCTTTGCCTTAGACGATTCTCGAGTTTGTGCTGTTGTTCCATAAGGCAGACGAGTTCAGTATTTAATTTACTGATTTCTTGGTTATAAAGATTGACACGATATTCAATTTGTTTTAAAAAATTCTCCGTGAGGGTAATTTTTTCTTGGAGTAATTCAAGCCGTTGCAATGTTTGGTGTTCGCGCATACCTATTTCACTTAAGATTTGCTCAATTTCCTTTAGTTTTTGTTGGGTCGAATCTAATTGTCGTTGGATCAAATCAAGCGAGTCTATTAATACTGGAGGTTGAGACAGAAGCATAGCGTAGGAGAGAACAACAAACAGAAGCGTTTTGCTGATCATCTGTTACGTATTTGTGGTTTCTCAGAAAGCGAGGAGGGGAGACGATTGAGTGCCAGAAACGATCCGCCTATTCCTAATATTATACCGATAATCAACATTGCCAACAAAATTAGCAATGCCGGACAGTAGGGTGCAGGTAGTACTGTAACAATTAATCGATAAATCGCGAAAATTAAAAGCAATGCGATTAAACTACCTCCGAGTCCTTGAAGAGCACCCTGAAGTACGAAGGGAAACTGAATGGCAAAACGTGAGGCACCAACAAGCTCCATAATTTCAATTTCTTGCGAACGCCGGATAATTGAGTTTTCCACAGTTTGAAATGCAATGAAGATAACGGAAACAGTAACGATTGCCAAGATTACAATGTCCAATAAAAATAGAGTTCTAGCAACCTGGCTGAGTTGTTTTAGAAGCTCTTTCCCAGACCATACCTCAGTTATACCAGGCAAACGCAACAGTTTTTCTTCGATAAGCGTAAGGTCTCTGGGGGTAGCATATTCAGGATCAAGAGTAATACGAAGTGATGCAGGAATAGGATCTTCTCCCAACACGTTAACTAATAAACTATCATTTTCCAGATCAGCCTGTAGTTCTTGTAATGCCTCTGATTTTGAAATAAATTTTACTGTTGCAATTCCGGCAATGGTCGCGATGCGCTGTAGAAGAGGAGATGGATCATTGGTAATTTCATCAGTTAAAAATACATAAATCTCAGTTTGGTTTGTCATCGACTTTGTTAATTTAATTACATTAACTGTTATAACTATAAAGATTCCTAATATTAGCAAACAGATTGATATTACTGCACTCGAAAGGAGAAATTGATTAATATTACGTGTGAGAGTCCGGTAAGTTTCCTTAATAAGATAGGAGAGACTCATGTGTTTTTCACCCCTCATCACGTATGATTCTGCCGGCATCAAGAATGATTCTCCGGCGGCGACCGCGTTCTGCAAGCTCAGCGTCATGAGTTGCCATTATTACAGTCGTTCCATGGTAATTAATATCTTTAAGTATATTTAGAATATCATCTGATGCTTTGGGATCGATGTTCCCTGTGGGTTCGTCTGCCAGAATTAGGTCTGGCGATTTTACAAGAGCGCGGGCAATAGAAACTTTCTGTTGTTCCCCTCCAGAAAGTTCGTAAGGGAACGAGTTTCTTTTATGGGCAATACCCAGTTGATTCAGTATTTCTTGGATTTTAGCCGGTATGATATCCCGCTGAGTATTAATTGCCTGCAGGACAAACTCTAAATTTTCATAAACAGTACGGTCCCACAGTAGTTTGAAATCTTGAAATATGATTCCAATTCGCCGGCGCAGCTGGGGAATTTGCCGAGAGCGCATCGATAACAGGTCGTAACCCAGCACTTTAATCAATCCTGCATCAGGAAGTTCATGCCGGTAAAGTAGTCGTAACAAAGTTGTCTTTCCAGCACCTGTAGCACCGAGAAGAAATAAAAAATCTCCAGGATAAACAGTTAGATTGATGTCAGTCAAAGCAGGCCAATCACCTTGATAATATTTGAACAACCCCGTTAACTCAACCACCGGCTCCAAACTGGTATTTGAGTGACTGTGGGTATTAGCTGACATAATACTTCAGGATGCTCCAGATGGCAATCAGTCCATCTTTCCAGCTAATTTTTTTGCCCTTAGTTCTAGGGGTGTAATTTATCGGAACTTCCAACAGACGAGCCCGCAGTCTCAAAAGCCTGCAGGTAATTTCCGGTTCAATTTCAAATCCGTTAGCAGTCAATTTCAATTTTCCTAGGGTCTTTTTGCTGATGACCTTATATCCCGTTTCCATGTCAGTGATTTTCCCCCCAAATAGTGCATTTGTAAGAAATGTCAAAAAGATATTAGCCATTAAGCTGATAATGAGGAAATGATTTCTCTTTTTAAAGCGAGAACCGAACACCGCATCAACTTTTAGGTTATGAAATGGTTTTATCAGAAGAGCATAGTCGGCAGGATCATACTCCAAGTCAGCATCCTGAATGAGGATTATATCACCAGATGTATGGGCGATACCGGTGCGAATAGCCGCACCTTTGCCGAGGTTTTTTGTATGCCTAATAAGTGTTATGTCCGGCATTGAGTTTAGAAGATGAGGTGTTCTGTCCTGAGAACAGTCATCGACAACAATAATTTCCTTATTATTGACTGGTGCTGCTTTAACCCGTTCGATTAATTCAACAATTGTATCTTCTTCGTTAAATGCCGGAATTATTACAGATAATTTCATGATTGTTTATTTTCATTAAATTTTCAATAATTTCAAGACATTCCACAACCTGTTTGCCGAGTTCGCCATTATTTACTGGTTTAAGGCGTTTTACACAAGCTTCGATAAAATTTTGACACATCTGGGTTAGCGGTAATTCAGTCGCTGGAATGTCATTACCAATAGGTTCATGGTATTCGTGAACTTCATTTTTGGTAAAAAGTCTGATGACTCGTTGAAAAGGTTGGTTTGTCCATTCAGCTTCCCCTGCGAAAGTTAAACCATTTGCAAATTCAAGTTCATATCGACACAATTTGGGGTTGTTTACTGAGCATGAAAAATACAGTGGCTTTCCTAATAACGATACTGCAATTGCAATATCATGCGAAGCGAGATCCCATAGGGGACTGCTGGTGTTTTCTCTTCCCCTGGAAGTTCGAATCGCTTCGATTCGGATTACATTAATCAACTTTGATTTGAGGTATGAGCTTAATCTTTGATAACCAGTTGTAAAAAGAGGGGTGTGGGCGACTGCAAGCACAAGTTTTCTGTTTTGAGCAATTTTAACCAACTCATGGGCATCTGAACTTTTCAAGGTCATGGGTTTTTCGACCAACACATCCTTGTCATGAATCAGAGCATCCCGAGCAAGTGCATAATGGGTTTGATCAGGAGTTGTGATTATTACTGCTTTAATATCTTTACTCTCCATCATTTTGCTATATTCAATTGTAATGTAATTCCTTGAATTTAAATCTTCAATTTTCTGATCGCTGGTGTCACACAAATATATCGGTCCCGCGTTAAGTTGCTCTAAAGTTTGTAAGTATTTTTCTCCCCACATACCAAGACCGATAATGCCAATCGCAATATTTTTTTTCATCGAATTTGCAGATTCTTTTTGAACCATTTAATAGTCAGCAAAAGTCCTTTTTCCAGTTCTACTTTCGGAGTCCAGCCAAGTAATTTCATAGCTCGCGTTATATCCGGATTTCTACGCTTAGGATCATCGGCAGGAGCAGGCAAAAATTTGTAAGGGCTGTTTGAGTGCGTTAATTTTTTTATTGACTGTGCCAATTGTAGGATAGTAACTTCGTGGGGGTTCCCCAAGTTAAATGGATTAGGGTCGGAACATCGTAGTAATCGATAAAGTCCAATGATCATGTCACTTACATAACAGAAGCTGCGTGTCTGCCTGCCCGTTCCGAAAATTGTAAGTGGCTGATGTGTTAACGCTTGATAAATTAAGCTGGGGATAACCCTTCCATCATCAAATTTCATTCTGGGGCCGTAGGTGTTAAAAATTCGGGCTATTCGAACAGGCAGTGTGTAAATGCGATGATAGCTCATTGTTAGTGCTTCAGCGAATCGCTTGGCTTCGTCGTAGACAGACCGGGGTCCAATAGGATTAACATTACCCCAGTAAGATTCTGGTTGAGGATTTACTAGAGGGTCTCCATAGACTTCTGATGTAGAAGCCAGCACAAAAATTGCGTTATTTGTGCGTGCTATTTCTAACAGATTTAAAGTGCCCTGAGATCCTGCTTTGAGTGTTTCAATTGGGTAAGTGTAGTAATCTTTTGGGGATGCGGGCGAGGCCAGATTGAAAATGATATTGGGTGCAAGCTTGGTTAGAGTTCTGATTTTATAAAAATCAGCGATATCAGCTTCTATGAACTCAAAATCTGAATGTCTGTGCAAATGTGAAATATTATTATAGTTACCTGTTAATAGATTATCCAGACAGATGACTTTAAAATCTTTTTTTAACATAAATTCACACAAATGAGAACCAAGGAAACCCGCCCCGCCGGCAATCAGCACCGTGCGTTTCTTCAGACGGTTCATCGGCCGACACCAATATATATAAAGCCGAGGTTTTCCAAAAATTTCCTTTCGAGCATATTTCTTCCGTCAGCAATAATTGGAATGCGCATTCGCTCTTTAATTTTCTGCCAATCAAGTTTGAGAAATGTGTCCCATTCAGTGAGAATAGCAATGAGATCGGCATTATCAGCTACCATTTCTGGTTCGGGACAAAATTCGACTTTGGGCAAGATTTTCCGAGCATTTTCCATTGCTTGGGGGTCGTAGGCACGGATTACCGCACCTTCCGAAAGTAAGGCATTGATGATATCGACCGAAGGGGCAAAGCGCATATCATCGGTATTAGGTTTGAATGATAATCCCAGTATGCCAATGGTTTTGTCTTTTAAGTTCCAAAGAGTATTTTTGATTTTGCGGACAAATCTTGCTTTTGCATCTTCGTTAATTTTTTCTACTTCACGGAGCAATCTAAAGTCATAGCCCAATTCTTGGGCAATTCTGATGAATGCTTTTAAATCTTTTGGAAAACAAAATCCTCCATAACCTATGCCGGCGTTAAGAAACTGTCGGCCGATTCTATGGTCCATGCCAATACCTTTAGCGACCTCAGCAATATCTGCGCCTACTGCTTCGCATATAAAGGAAATTGCGTTTATAAAGGAAATTTTCATTGCAAGAAATGCATTGGATGCGTGTTTTATCAATTCAGCTGAAGCAAGATCGGTGATAATTAATGGGGCATTCAGGGGACGATAAATGTCTTCCATTAGGCTTCGAGCGCGCTCGTTTTCTACCCCGATTACAATCCGGTCAGGATGAAGAAAGTCGTAGACGGCGCTACCCTCCCGTAGAAATTCTGGGTTGCAAGCAACATCAAAGTCTACATGATTACGATTATAACGTTCGACAGTGGTTCTAATCCATTTAGCGGTTTGAACCGGAACAGTAGATTTTTCAACGATCAACCGGTATCCATTCATCCAACCGGCAATTTGGCGAGCCACGGCTTCAACATTGGTTAAATCCGGTTCGCCGGTTTCCAAAGGAGGGGTTCCGACGGCGATGAAACACACGATACTATTCTCAATTGCCTCCTTAATATCAGTTGTAAATGTCAGTTTTCCGCAACTGACTGTTTCTGCGATTATTTCTTTCAACCCGGGTTCATAAATTGGTAAGTTGCCATGGATAAGTGTTTCAATTTTAAATGAGTCATTATCAACACATATTACTTTGTGTCCGATTTTAGCAAGACAGGCGCTGGTTGTTAACCCTACATATCCCGCGCCAATTACCGAGATATCCATAAAATTATTATGGTTGACAGGTGCACAAAGTCAATACTGATATGTCTGGTTAAAGATGGAATTCTTGGACAAGTTTTTTCAATTCGGCTAGCAGATTAAGGGCTTGAAGGGGAGTAAGCGATTCGATTTCAAGCTGCTGAAGCCGTTCAATTACCGTTCTGATATGATTTTGATCAGCGAGCGGCGTTGTAAGCTCCGAATCATCCCGGGGAAAATTTGTTTGGTTGTTACAGTTAAAATAAATTAATAGTTCTTTTGCGCGCTCCAGCAATCTGGAGGGTAAGCCTGCGAGCTTAGCTACGGCTATACCATAACTCTTGTCAGCTGGTCCGGGATGAATTTTACGGAGAAAGATCACCTGATCTCCTCTTTCCCGCACCAAAAAGCTATAGTTTTTCACACGAGGTAACTGGCGAGTAATTTGAGTAAGTTCGTGATAATGAGTAGCAAAAAGAGTGCGCGGACAGAAGTCATTAGATCCATGCAGATATTCAACAGTTGCCCAAGCAATTGCTAGTCCATCTTTAGTAGCAGTTCCCCGTCCTACTTCATCAAGAATAATCAGGCTGCGTGTAGTGGCATTATTTAGGATATTGGCGGTTTCGAGCATTTCTGCAAGAAATGTCGATACGCCGCGGGCGACGTCATCAGAAGCTCCAATGCGGGTGAAGATTTTATCGACGATACCGATTCGGGCAGAATCAGCTGGTACAAATGATCCCATTTGTGCCATTATTACAATTAACGCTACCTGACGCAGATAAGTTGATTTTCCTGCCATGTTTGGGCCGGTGATAATGAGAATTTGTTCATCTGTAGAATTGAGGTAAATATCATTTGGGATAAAAGGTTCTTTTAGCATTTTTTCTACTACCGGATGCCTGCCGGCTTTAATGTCAATAATACCTGATTCGTTGATTTCCGGGCGGACGTAATTTTCATTGATTGCCACCTGCGTAAGACTGGCAAGTACATCGAGTTCGGCAATAGTTCCTGCTAACTCAAACAATTGTTCTGTGTATCGGGCGACCTTGTTGCGGAGATTAATAAACAGCTCAGACTCGATAGTCTTTATTCGTTCCTCGGCATGTAATAATTTATCCTCCAACTCCTTCAACTCATGGGTAATAAACCGTTCTCCATTTACTACCGTCTGTTTACGGATATAATCCCGGGGAACGTTAGCAAGATAGGATTTAGTAACTTCAATGTAATAGCCGAATACCGAATTAAAACCAACGCGAAGATTAGGAATTCCCGTACGCTGGCGCTCCCGTTCCTGAATCCTCGCGATGTATTCTTTGGCATGGGAAGCGAGGCTGCGTAATTCATCGAGCTCACTATTTACCCCCGAACGAACGATCCCGCCTTCTGTGTGAGTAACAGGGGGGTCTTCAACCAGTACATTGTTAATTTCGTCCACAACAGGCGACAGATCGGGTATTTTCTCCTTTAAAGTTCTTAGTCTTGAGGTGTTAAACTGTTGCAGCAGGTCTTTAATATTAGGAACTATCGAAAGCCATTTTTTCATTATGGCTAATTCCCGGGGCCCGGCACGACCAAGGGCAATACGGGAACTGATTCTTTCAATATCACCAATCTGTCGCAGTAATGCTTGAAGTTCGTTAAGCTGGAATTGAGATTTTTTTAACTCATTAATAGCGTCCAGACGGTGGTTGATATCTTTAACAGATAAAAGGGGGGAAAGAATCCAGCGGCGTAAAAGACGAGCACCCCCCGGGGTTTTTGTCTGATTGAGAACCCAGAACAGTGTGCCTCTAACATCATTCTTGCTTTCCGTTGAGTGCAGGGGTTCGATGAGTTCCAGGTTGCGCCGGGTGATTCGGTCAAGCAGTAAAAAGTTATGAGTAATATAGCGTTGGATCCTCCTAAGATGGGGGAGGGTACCGCGTTGAGTCTGTTCTAAATACTCGAGCAATGCGCCGGCTGCACAGATACCTTCATTCAAATCATCAATTCCATATCCTGCCAGATTTAATACGCCCAGGTGGTGTGTTAATTTTTCAAAGGCAAATTCTTCGGTAAAGTAATAATCATCAATTCGAGTAAATCTGGGTTCGGGTGTGATGTTTAACGTTGAGGTCCAGGATTGGGGAATAACAATTTCTGCCGGAGAAATCCTTTCGATCTCATCTGCTACAGCTTCCGGGGTCACCTCCGCGATAGAAAATTCTCCAGTGGTGAGATCAGCAAAACTGATTCCCCATTTGTTGCCATGGGGTGAAAGTGCCATAATATAATTGTTCCTGTTAGCATCTAATAGGGAAGTGCGAGTAATTGTACCAGGTGTAATTATTTCAACGACATCACGAGCTACAACTGGCTTTCTTGGATCCGGTTCTTCAAGTTGCTCACAGATTGCAACTTTCAATCCTTGTGCTACAAGTCGGGCGACATAGGTGTCGAGTGCTTTTACCGGAATGCCTGCCAATGGAACACGGATATTAGGACCATGAGGACGAGATGTCAGAGTCAGATTTAGTGCCTGAGCGCCGATTTCTGCATCTTCATAAAACATTTCGTAGAAATCGCCCACGCGGAAAAGTAATAATGTATTAGGGTGTTTCTGCTTAATACGGTGATATTGACGAAGCAGCGGGGTTAACTTTTCGGTCACATTATTTTCAGTTTAGAATAATCTAACTGATTGTTTTCAACCAAGATTGGCAATGTGCGCAGTATATTTCATGGTCTTCAAGAATTCTGCCACATTGAGTACATGAGTTAATATCTGATGATGCATTGATAATCTGTTCAAGATATTTCTGTGCCTGCTCAGTATTTCCCTTTCGTAGATAAAAAGCAGCAAGGGCAGCTAAGATCTGGGTTTCTCCTTTTTTGCTGTGGTTGTTAAGGATATCGATCGCATTTTCGATCTCCTCCTTTTTGGCATATATTTTGGCAACATTTAGCGCCAAGCTTGTATCGTGAGGTACTCGGTGCAGAAGTTTTCTGTACAAAGCAATAATTTCCTCGTACCTTCCGGACTCGTAATATGCACGTTCGAGCCTTTCCCGAACCAGATGGTTTTTCTCTGGTGCGAAATCCAAGAGCTTATTCCAGATGTTAATTGCTGAGTTAATATCTCCTTGTGCCAGCAATAAATCACCGAGATAGATATGTGCAGGGATTGACTTCGGGCTGAGCTTGAGCGCTTCATGAAGATAGCTCATTCCTGCCTTGGGATTTTCTTTTCCCCGGCAGAATCCAAATCGGGCATAGAGCCGGGCTGCGCGTTCAGAGTCAGTGCGGGGTAAATTTCTTAAAAGCTTTTCCGCTTTATCCCATTCACCAGTATCGATATAAAGGTTCAAGAGTCGCTCATGACTGTGGTAATCAGATCGATCCTGTCGCACAATTTCTTCTAAAAGCGGGATCGCCTTTACGTGTCTCCCGAGTGTCAAGTAATCATCTACTAGTGCCCGATAAATTTTGAGCTCATCTTGCGGCTTCAGATTTCGACGCAGTGCCAGATTCTCGTGGATGCGCAATGCTCGATTGGGATCATTCTGAACCAAAAAAATCTGTCCCAAACGAATGTAGGCATCGATGTTGTTCGTGTCCTCTTCAACCGCAAGTTTTAATTTGATTTTGGCATCTTCCACTTTGCCGTCGAGCAGCAGCTGAAGACCCTCGACATAACTGGGCAGAGTGATCTTGCGCTGACGGATGAAATCACGGATTACCGGATATATAGCTACAATCAGCAATGCCAAAATTACAATCAGGAGTGGGTACATATTTACTAAGGCTCCTTTTCTTCAATCTTAATAATTCTTTCAGGTTTGGGGTTCGAGCTGGAAGTAGATATTTCATTCAGCGGCGCATTGCGTAGGATCCGGAGTTCTTCGGTAAGGGCGTCGATTTCCCGGCGTTGCTGAATGATTCGTGTTCTGAGGCGGATTTCTGAGATTACCGTAAATATTGCAACGCAAAGTGCCCCAAATGCAAATGAGTAAAGCATGATTAATGCAACCGGGACATCATAAAATGTTTTGAAAAAGACTCTGATTTCATTTACCGGGTACTGATTCTGCCAACCGAGAACAAAGAGAATGACAAATGCCAACAGAATCAGAATAATCCGGAAAGTTACCATAATTTAACCTCCTGCATGTTGGTGGGAAAATTGGGCCTAATTTCAGGAGAATCGGGCGTCCTCGCGCTGGAAAAAACGATTTCACCCTTTGGGGTCCAACCTCGAACTTCAACAATCCTCACATTTACAAGACTACCGGCAGGTAGAGATTCGTCAACAACTACCACCTTCCCTTGGGGCGTTTTCCCCATACATCCGGAGCCGCGCGGACTTTCCCCTTCTATCAGTATCTCATAAATTTTACCAAGCATTGCCCGATTAGATTCGCGGGTAATCTGGTTCTGCGTTTCGATCAATCGCAGCAATCGTTCTCTAATAACGTTCTCGGGAACAGTAGGGGTAAGCAAGCTTGCTGGCGTTCCGGGGCGGGGAGAAAATTTGAACATGTAAGCGTAATCAAAGCGTATTGATTTAATCAGTTCCAGTGTAGCGCAGAATTCGTCCTCAGTTTCAGTTGGAAAACCAACGATAACATCTGTTGTCAGCGAAATTTCCGGAAGATATTGTCGAATCAGTGCAACCTTATTGCGGTATTCTTCTATTGTATAGCCGCGATTCATCAATTTTAAAATACGGTCAGAACCCGATTGAACAGGTAAATGGAGCTGAGGGCAGATGCGGGGAAGTGTGGCGATCGTTTTGACAATCCGTTCATTCAGATCCCGTGGATGAGAGGTTAGAAATCTGATCCGGCATACCTTTGAGTGTTTGTGGATTTCAGCCAGTAATCGACAAAAATCGAAATCATTATAATTGTAGGCTAGAACATTTTGCCCGAGAAGTACTATCTCTCGAACGCCATGTGCGGTCAGCTCATCAATTTCGGACAAGATGGCTTCAGATGCTCGGAACCTTTCTTTTCCCCTTACATGAGGAACGATGCAGTAAGAGCAGAAATTACTACAACCGCGCATGATGGTAACATAGGCACTGACACGGTTTTGTATAACTGGACGAACCCGGTCATAGCATTCATCAGACAATTCTACAGCAATTTGAGGACAGTTAGCGTTCATTGCAGCATTTATTAACTCTGGAAGACGCTGATACTGATCTGGGCCGACTACCAGATCGGCATGGAAAGAGTTTACCAGTGTGTCCTGAAGCCGTTGTGCCATACAACCCAGTATGCCAACAACTCGGGCGGAACCGGTTTTTTTAAGATTTACCAATTGACGGAGATTTCCGAGCGCTCTTTTCTCAGCATGTTCGCGGACCGCGCAGGTCATAATCAGAAGGACCTCGGCAGTCGCTGGAGAATTTTTTTCTTCAAAACCAGTCCTGTTGAGAATGTTGCGGACCAGATCCGCTTCATAGAAGTTCATCTGGCACCCGTAAACCCGCAGGAAGTAAGTAGCACTCATTCCTATTTAATTTTAGCGATAATACGAAAATGTCAATAAATAATTATCACTGATAATCCTGCAATTGTCCGGGTTGACTTGCCTTTTGATAATCCTAAACTTACACTGGAAAATGAACACAATTGGTATTCGACGCGAGGACAAGAACATCTGGGAACGGCGCGCTCCACTTGCTCCTTTTCAAGTGAATGAGTTGACGTCGGTGTACAGGACAGTATTTTATGTTCAACCGTCTACCCGAAGGATATTCAGTGATTCAGAATATGCTCGAGCAGGGGCGAAAATCTGTGAAGCACTCGATGACTGTCAGGTTATTTTGGGGATCAAGGAGATCCCGGTTAACTTCTTCCGCCCGGCAACAACTTATCTTTTTTTTGCTCATGTTATTAAAGGACAGCCGAATAACATGCCGATGTTGCGTCAGATGATGAGACTCGGATGCTCCCTGATCGATTACGAAAAGGTAACTGATGATCAGGGACGCCGACTGATATTTTTCGGCCGGTATGCAGGGATCGCGGGAGCAATTGATACCCTAGCCGGACTGGGCAGGCGGTTGGAACTACTAGGGTACAAAACGCCATTGGTCGAGATTAAACTTGCACACGAATACGACACCTATGCAGTTGCCCGTCGTGAAATTTTTAGAGTGGGTGAATTACTGAAAAAAAATGGCTTACCGGACAAACTTGCCCCATTGATTATTGGGGTTACCGGTTACGGGAATGTTGCCCGTGGTGTCGACGAAATTCTAAATGAACTCGATTGCACTAGAATAGACCCCGCAGAGCTGCCCGAAGTAATGAGTTCAGGAAACACCAAGACAATTTATGAAGTTGTATTTCGCGAAGAGCATATGGTAGAACCGGTTACCGAGGGGCATGAATTTGATCTTCAGGAATATTATCAGTATCCGGAGCGTTACCGTTCGCGATTTGAGAGTTACTTACCTTATCTTTCGGTAATGCTGAATTGTATTTACTGGGACAGTCGATATCCCAGGCTTGTGACCAGGGAATACCTTAAAACTGTCACTGCTACCGATAAACTTCGATTGATAATTATCGGTGATATTTCCTGCGACATCAATGGTTCGGTCGAAGTTACCGTAAAGGCAACTGATCCCGGGGCTCCATTTTATGTCTATAATCCAATGGACGATACCATTCGAGACGGCATTGAGGGGGATGGGGTAGTAGTAATGGCGGTTGACAACCTTCCGTGCGAACTGGCATCTGATTCATCAGTTGAATTCGGCCGGGCACTGATGCCGTTTGTGCCCGTACTGCGGGAAACCAATTTCCAGGTTTCGCTGGAGCGATTAAATCTGCCAGCACCGTTGCACCGGGCTTTGATTCTCCATCGAGGAAAACTTACTCCGCCGTACCAATATCTGGAAAAATTTATAAAGAAAGGATGATGATAATATGAAAAGGGTTCTAATTTTGGGTGCGGGTCTGGTATCCAGACCGATGGTCCGTTATCTTTTAAGTCTCGACGATGTGGAATTAACGGTGGCTACCCGGACAGTTTCCAAGGCACTGGAATTGATAGGTACGCATCCCCGGGGACGGGCAGTTGAGCTGCTGGCTGACGACGAAGCTAACATCCACCGTCTGGTTGGCGGCAGTGATATTGTAGTAAGTCTGTTGCCATATACCTATCACCCTACCGTAGCCCGTCACTGCATCGACCTGAAAAAACATCTGGTCACAACTTCGTATGTGAGTGATGCAATGAGGAAGCTTAATGGCGAAGCGCAGAAAGCGGGTATTATTCTTCTCAACGAAATTGGTCTGGACCCGGGTATTGATCATATGTCGGCGATGGCGCTTATTGACCGGATCAAGACAAATGGAGGTCGAATTGTTAGCTTTATATCCTCGTGCGGGGGGCTCCCGGCACCGGAGGCGAATGATAATCCCCTTGGTTATAAATTTTCCTGGAGTCCACGGGGGGTACTGATGGCTGGTAGAAATGATGCCAGATTTTTGAGAGACGGAAGGGAGATGATAATTCCTGCCAGCCAGCTGTTTGCCTCATGCTGGCGTCAGACAATTCCCGGCATTGGTGAACTTGAAGCCTATCCTAACCGGAATTCGCTTCCTTATATTGAACTCTATCGTCTGGAAGGTATTAGAACAATGATCCGTGCAACTCTTCGCTATCCCGGCTGGTGCGAAACGATGCAGGCAATCAGCGAACTCGGATTGTTAATAGATGAGCGGGTCCGGAATGACCTTAGCCGGTTGACCTATGCACAGTGGTTTAGGGAATATGTACCCGGGACCGGCAGTCTGCAGGAGGATACAGGAGTTCGACTGAACCTGCCGGTAAATCATCCGGTTCTGCAACGGCTGGAATGGCTCGGGCTGTTTAGTGATACTCCGATTGCGCTGGAATCGGGTTCTAATCTTGATATTTTGGCGAAGGCAATGCTTGAACGTATGAGCTACAAACGAGGAGAACGGGATATGATCGTTCTGCATCATCAGTTTGTAGTTGAGTATCCGGGCAGGTTGGAAGGTATTGAATCTACCTTGGTGGATTATGGAGAACCAGAGGGTGATACAGCAATGGCGCGGACAGTAAGTCTGCCGGCGGCAGTTGCGGTTAAAATGCTCATTGAAGGCAGTATTAAATTGACCGGCGTTCAGATACCCGTTAGCAGCGAACTGTATCAGCCGATAATGACGGAACTTTCAAAAATGGGACTCAGGTTCCAAGAACAGGTGCAACGGCTTGGCTAGCGGTTGGTTTCGAGAGTAAATTCCCTTAAGCCCAACCAGAATCCGGTTTCCTCAATAAAGTCAATTTCTCCCTGAATCAACTGCTGGTGTGCCGATTCCATTTCTGCCAGACGCTTAAAAAGTAAACGTAAAGATTCTTGTTTGATTTTTCCCGACTGTTCAAGATAAAATTTTCGGGCATTATTTTCTAGTTCCAACGCTATTTGCAGTGCTGCAAGTGCGGCTGCATTTACCCTGCCGCCACTTAACACATCACGCTGAGTTATTTTAGGAATTAATTTCTCAATTAAAGTCGGAGACACAGATACTGGTGTACAACTGCCCTGACGGCGGTATTCATCTATTTTTCCCCCGAGCAAATCCTGATGCATAAGTTCATCCATTGCCAGCCGGATAAACATATTCTTGCCGGCTAAATCTTCGGTTTGCCATGCAAATTCCAGATACCGCCTGAGACTTTCGGTCTCTGCCACATGCGCAAGGGTTAAAACCTCAATTTCGGTATTTAACTCAGGCATCAGGTGTATGATAAATGGCTTTTCTGATGAGGTCAATTTCTGCGTCAACGTTGATATTTGCGTAGTGGCGGTAGTTTCAATATCTGCACCTGTTCAAGTGATGACCAAAATACCAGGAGCGGGCGATAATGCACAAGCCGCCATTTTTGGCCCTGCGGAGAGAACACTTAACCCCGAAACAGTGAACAGGTATGCCCGGGGCTAGCCCCCATTTTGTAACCGATTGTATCATAAACAGTTAACAAAACACAAACTGGTCTGGATTACAATAACAATAAATAGAGCAGGGTATTCCCGGTTTATTGACTTGCCCCGGGGTGGTTATATCATTATAAAATGACTCTGCTGCAGCGCGAGGCAGTTAAAGAGTTTGTTCTGTATTTCATTTTTGCTACTGCAGTCCTTGCCTTCATCCTACTGATGGATCGACTGTTCCTTCTCGCTGACCTCTTGGTAAGGAAGGGCGTTCCCGTATCGGCGGTGGTGGAAATTTCCATTTTTTCCCTGCCGTTTGTTATCAGTGTCAGCGCACCACTTGCCGGATTAATTGCCGGCGTGATTACCTTCGGACGTATGGCTCAAGATAATGAGATGGTAGTGGTACGGGCAGCTGGCATTCCGGCCTGGCGACTGTTCATACCGGTTATGTTGCTGGGTATCATAATGGCACCGGTGATGGTTGTTTTTAACGGTTATGTGGTACCAGAAGCACAGCACCGGGTTCGTAATTTGTTAACCGATATTGCACGGAAGAAACCGGCGTTGAGAATTCAGGAGCGAATTTTCATGGACGATTTTCCCGGATATATGGTATACATCGGGTCAATCAATCAGCGCCGTTCCACCATCAGTAATGCGGTAATTTTTGAGCGCGGGCGAGGCAAGAATCCACCGACCTTCGTTACTGCTCCCCGGGGTGAACTGAAATATACGCTGGATGACCGGTATCTGGTGCTGACTTTATATGACGGCGAAATTCATGAATTGCTCGAAACGGGTAATTACCGCCGGCTGGCATTCCGGGAGCAAATAATTAACGTGCCGAGTGAAGATGTACTGGTGCGGCAGGGGCGGGATTACCGGACTGATGACGAGATGCGTTTCAATCATCTGCTAAAGCAAATTCGGGATGTCAATAATGATGTCCGGGAACTTAATCAGCAGCTCGCTGATCTGAGGAGCGCCAGTTCTGACGATGAGATTATACAGGTACGTGCGGACGAGCTGAAAACCCGGATTCGTTACCGTCGCAGCGAGGCACTCCGATCAATGACCGAATTGCACAAACGGTTTTCGCTTGCCTTTTCCTGTTTTTTCTTTCTGCTTTTCGGGGCACCGCTGGGGTTAGTGCTGCGGCGTGGTGGTATCGGGACTGGTTTCATCGTCGGGCTGATATTCTTTGCACTGTATTATGTCCTGTTGCTTGCCGGAGAAAATATGGCCGAGAATGGCAGGGTATCACCGTTTTTCGGCATGTGGCTGCCGAACATCCTACTGGTACTGCCGGTTTTGGAACTTTCGAGCCGGGCGTTGTTTGAATTTTCACCACTCCGACTGTTTACGGGGCGAATTAAATGAAGACAATTGACCGTTACCTTTTTATTGAACTTACCAAGTTCGCATTTCTAGCATTATTAAGTGTAGTAACGATTTATCTGTTGATCGATTTGTTTGAAGAACTGGGGTATTTCGTAAGCAGGAATACGCCACTATCAGTGATCTTCAAGTATTATTTCTATACCCTGCCGTCAGCAGCAGTACTGCTCTATCCCGTAAGTCTGATTCTTGCAGTTTTTGTCGTATACGGCCAGATGACGAGAAATAACGAACTGGCAGCTTTCAAAAGTGCCGGAGTAAGCATCTACCGGTTGTTTCTACCGGCATTGGCGATTGGAATATTTACGATATTTGCCTTCATCGCTGGCAATGAATTCATTACCATCCGTTTTAATCGCAAGTTGAATCAGCTGCGCCGTTTTGTAATTGAAAAACGGATTCAGCCTCCAGCACATTATCAACATGATATTTATCGCATTGATGGCAACATAGTATTATGGAGCAGGGAGCTGGAGAAACAGGCTGCCGGCGTATCCAATGCAGTTCTCCGTAACTTTACATTGCTTAAGCTGGACCGGAACCGCCGGGTTAGTATTCGAGTCGACGGGGACTCGGCAGTTAATCAGAATGGAGTCTGGAAGGGATACGGCGTGCGGGTTCGTGAATTTGATTCTACCGGCAAACAGAAATTTACTCAGCAGGCACAGCTTGAATTGAAGTTGTTGACCCCCAATCTTTTTGAATTTGGCGCACTGGGACAGCCGGTCGAAGAGATGACAGTTTTTGATCTGAATAATTATATCCAGCTGATGCGGGCAAGTGGAGAAAATGTTGCGCGAGAGGAAGTTGAGTTTCATTACCGGTTCTCTTATGCCCTGATCGGTTTAATAGTAGTGATGCTGGGGTTACCGTTCTCAGTCCGTCTGCGTCGCGGTGGAGTAATGCTGGGGTTGGGGTTCGGGTTATTTTTCTCGTTTCTTTACTGGGGTGTTATTCAGACCTGTCGTGCCTTTGGAGCTTCGCATGTGATATCACCAGTATTTGCCGCCTGGCTGCCCAATGTTATCTTTGGTGTGGTAGCACTGGTGCTGATACTGAAAGTGGAGACTTGAACGATGAATCGACTTTTAACGGTATTACTACTGGCAGTTTCAGTGGGATTTGCAGGTGGAGGAATAATTTGTGATCCGGATAGCGACTGTTTCTATGTACCATCCGCTGTGCGGTTAGATGAACGGCGGGTTCCGGCGCTGCTTGTTTTCCATTGCAATGGTGCAACCGCAGCTGATCTGGATAGCTTCAGGAAAATCGGTGATTCACTCAACTGGGTAATTGCTACCTGCCATCGTGTTCGGAACCACCGAGGCATTTTAACTAACGATTCAGCAGCCGTCCAGACAATTAACAAACTCCTTCGATTCTTTCCGGTAGATTCCGAGCAGCTTTTTCTCTTCGGGTTTTCGGCACAGGGAGTTCAGGCACTGGCATCGATGTATCTGCATCCTAGGCTGATCAGAGGGGTGGTAACAGTCTGTGCCCATACCGGCGCCCAAGTGCTGGCAGAGCCCGGAACGCTGAACAGACATTATGCATATCTAGTGACCCGCACTGGTGACTGGAATCGTGTTGCCAATTATGAGCTCAACCGGGATTTGAATCTCTGGGGCGTCAGATGCACCCTTGCCATTACCCCGGGCGAACATTGTGCCGGTTCATGGCAGGAGGTGCTTGCAGGCTGTCGCTGGCTGCAAAAACAACTAAAAACCCTGACGCAATCGCGTCAGTAATTTCATCAGCTGAGTGAATGAAAGACAGTTGATGACATCACTTTTGGTAAGCCAGGCGCGACGCGCTGTCATTACACCATAACGCATCCAGCTGAGGTCGGAAACCGAATGGGCATCAGTATTGATGGCAATCAATACGCCTGCCTCCTTAGCCCGGCGTGCCCAGACATCATTGAGATCCAGTCGCTCGTAGTAGGAATTGATTTCGAGAATCTTGTGGTTCTGAGCAGCGCATTCAATTACCTTTTCGAGATTGATGTCGTACCCCGGCCGTTTTCCAATCAGCCTGCCACTCGGGTGGGCAATAATGTGCACTAATGGGTGTTCAATGGCGTTGCAGATGCGTCGGGTAGCATCACGATTGAACGCCTGATGAATTGAGGCAATTACCAAGTCGAGGCGGGCAAGAACCGAGTCTGGATAGTCAAGTCTGCCATCGGGGGTAATGTCTACTTCCGCTGATTTAAGTATCCGGAAGTTTCTCAGGTTCTCATTCAGCCGGTCAATCTCATCACAGCGGGCAAGCAGCCGGTCGGCCGTAAGGCCGCCAGCATAACCGGCAGATTCTGAATGTTCAGCAATGGCAATGTGAGTATAGCCGAGCTGGCGTGCTGCCCGGATAATTTCCATCAGAGGTGAACTGCCATCGGAGGCAGTTGTGTGGATGTGAAGGTCCGATTTTATATCCTCCTGATTTACCAATACCGGTAGCCGGTTTTCCTGGGCGGCTGCTATTTCCCCCCGGTCTTCTCGGAGTTCCGGTTCAATATAAGGCAGTCCAATTGCCTGATAGACTTCTAGTTCAGTTTTTCCGGCGATGCGGCGTTCGTTTCTGAAAACCCCGTATTCAGATATTTTCAGTCCCATTTTCTGAGCCAGCGCACGCAGGGCAATGTTGTGATCCTTGGATCCGGTGAAATACTGGAGGGCGGCACCGAATATTTCCGGTTCCACTACCCGGAGGTCAATCTGGCGTAAACCGCTTGCACCGGCAATGACTATTGATGCCTTGGTTTCGCCAGCAGACAGCACCTGCCGGGTCATTGGGAATGTAACAAACCGATGGACGATCTGTTGAGGATTGTTGCCGGTGGCCAGGATATCCAGATCGCCGACAGTTTCCCGACCACGTCGCAGGGAACCGGCAGCAATTACTTTCTTGGCATCAGAACCTGATTTAATATAACCGATGATCAGTTCGGCGAGTTCAAAAGCTTCGTTGAGATACATCCTGGAACCAGCGCGTTCAATTTGCTCAAGTCCCTTAAGAATGTTTTCTACCTTCTTTTTGCCCATGCCGGGAAGCTCAGCCGCAGAACCGTCAGCCAGCACCCGCTTGAGGTCCTCGATGTTCTTTACCCGAAGCTTTTCGTTCAACAGTCTGACGGTTTTTGGTCCAACGCCAGGGATATCGAGCAGGGCAAATAGACCAGGTTCAATTCCCGCGGTTGCCTCTTCCAGTTTCTTCATCTTCCCAGTAGCAAGATACTCATGGATCTTTTTCGCAATTCCGGAACCGATTCCGGGCACAGTTTCCAGCCGGTTTTCGCGATCCAGTTCGGCAACATCTTCTGCCAGATCGATCAGAACCCGGGCTGCCTTGCGATAGGCAAGTACCCGAAATCCGGTTTCTCCCTTCAGTTCCAGGGCATCAGCAATTCTTTCAAAAATCCGGGCAAGCTCCTGATTTTTTATTGCCATGAATCTGCCTGGTAAATTACCTCACCTGCTCTAAAAGTCGCAATGATCCGGGTCTGGATATCAATTCTTGGATCAGCACTGGTAATTACAAGATCAGCTTCCATTCCTGGCTTAAGGCTACCAATTCGATCTTCCATTTTAAGGGAATAGGCGGCATTTGCTGTGAAGAGGGCCAATGCTTCTGCCGAACTCAGCCTTTCGCTGCTATTAGGCAGCGAAATGGCGGCTTTGATGCCGAACAGCGGATTGAGTGGAGTTACCGGTGCATCTGACCCCCCTGCAACGACAACGCCGGATTTGAAAAGCGTTCGGTAGGGGTTGGTCATACGCCAGCGTTCGCCAAGACGTTTGGCATACATTCCGCTTGGTCCACCCCAGAGAAGTTCAAACGCCGGCTGGACACAGAGTATCAGCTTCAATTTACCGATACGATTGATCAGTTCCGGGCTCAGTAGTTCTGCATGTTCTATCCGGTGACGGAAGAATTCTGCAGTTTGCCCGACAAGTTGCTCATGACAGCGCACCAGCTGTTCAATTGCCCGGTTACCGATGGCATGAAAAGCGGTTTGAAGGTTCAGACGAGTTGCCTGGCGTAGAAATTCCAGGACCTTGCTATCACTGTGGTAAAGAATACCGCTGAACCCAGGAACGTCAGCGTACTCTTCGGATAGGGCAGCGGTGTGCGATCCGAACGACCCATCAAGCAGCAAGCACCCTCCGATCCGTGACAATTGGAACTGGCATGCCAGCTCAACACTCCACGTTTGCATAAATGGCACCATGCGAACTTCAGCACATTCAAGCGCATTCAGAATAATATGCCATTCCGATTCCTCCATTTCCGGTGTACCCACCATTGCTGCGATTGTAGTGATTCCAGCTTGGGTAGCATCTTTGACGGTCAGCCGCAGGGCAGTTGTGAGTACCTCGGTTGGCAGTTGCCGTTTCATCCGGCTGGAGAGTAGTTCATAGGCAGGTCCGAAGACCAGGCCGGTTGGATTACCGGCACCATCAAATTCTATGCCTTCCGGCAATTGTAATGAAAGCATGTGTAATGCGGGCGTGTTTGCGATTCCGGAATGACCATCAACGCGGTAAACGAAAATCGGTTTTGTTCGGGTCAGCCGGTCAAGTTCCCGCCGATAAAGATGACGGTGTTCCCGGATTTGCTCCGGATCAAAGTTAAACGCCAAAATCAAAGGCAATTCCGACTTGTGATTCAGGGCTTCGGAAAGCAGTTCGAGGACTTCACTCACCGAACGGGCAGAGGAGAGGTCGGGAAAGAATTTTGTCAATCCATATTCTATCGGATGAGCATGGCTGTCAATAAATCCCGGCAGTATGAAATTATCAGATTCACAACGCTCCAATGGCACAAGCGCCTTAATTTTTCCGTTGTCGATGATTATCTTACCCGGAAATGGAGTAGCTGATGGAGCCGGAATTAAGTTTCCGGACAGTATTCTCATTTTCCTGTTCTGTTCAATAACGGACCAACTTCGTAATTATTTCAACATGAGTAGTCTGGGGAAACATATCAAGCGGCTCTACTGATTCACATCGGTAGCCTGATTGCTCCAGAATTGCCAGATCACGGGCAAGAGTTGCAGGATTGCAGGATATGTAAATTAATATCCTAGGACTCAGTGCTGTTACTTTTTTAAGTGTTTCCGGATTGCACCCCTTTCGCGGCGGATCGATTATGACAACATCTGCCTGCTCCAGACTGGCAATTACACGATTGACGTCATCATTGATAAAGGTAACATTCCCTGCCTGATTTATTTCGGCGTTAAATCTTGCGTCATTTACTGCTGCAGATTCGATTTCGACCGCGGTCACACTTTTAACCATTGCAGCGAGAACGATACTGAGCATACCGACACCGCAAAATAGATCAAGCACGGTCTCAGAACCCTGAGGTGATATCAGATCGATTAATTTCCGACAGAGTTCCTGGGCCTGATGTGGATTAACTTGAAAAAAGGACTGAGAGGAAATTCTGAATTTACGGTTGAGGATGATCTGGAAAGTATGGTCCGTTCCCGATAATTTGGTCGTCTGGGGACCAAGAATCCGATTTGTTTTATCAGGATTGATATTCTGTACTACACCAATTACCGTTGGCAAAGCAGTGATTGCGGAAATAAATCGCTGGTCCAGTTGGTTGGTTCGAGTAACAACGACGACCAGAATTCTGTGATCATAATTTTCGCGCAATACGATGTGCCGGATATTTCCCCGGTGAGCGATTTCATCATATGGCTTTTCCCGAGCAACAGCAATGCTGTCTAACAGCTGGCGCCTGATTTCATTGAATGATGACGGATGAAGATAACAAATCGGAATATCAAGCAGATGGTGTGTAGCCTTCTGGAAAAAGCCGATTTTTACCTGTCCATTGTGCCGAACCGGATACTGGGTCTTGATGCGGTAATGCCATGCTGGTCCCGGATTTCTTATATTGCTAACAGGAACAAAGATTTTCCCGATGTGCTGGAGTGCATCGTTAACCAGAAGTTTTTTAATTACCAGTTGGCCGGTATAATCGATATGCTGAAGCTGGCAACCACCACACAGACCGTAGAATTGACAACGCGGTTCAGTGCGCAGGGGGGAGGGTTGAATGATTTCTTCAATCTCGGCAACGGCATAATCTCTTTTTTTCTGAATAATTCTTGCACGCACTCTTTCCTCGGGAGCGGCAAAACGGACAAATACCTTTAATCCGTTCCATGTGGCAATTCCATCTCCGCCATATGTCAGCCGTTCAATTAAAAGTTCAACCCGTTCTTCAGACGAAACGATGGAACGGGTTACCATGCGGTTATGATCTGGCGGACAATTTCCTGCGCTAATTTGCCGAGTGCTTCTGTAATCGCTGCTTCATCAGTTTTGTGCGCGGGGTCATAGGAAATGCGACTAGTGACTGTACCCGAGTAAAAAGGTTCATTCCGGCTCTGGTCATGAACATCGAACTGTGCGGAAATGGTAATTTCATATGCGATGATATTCTGGGCAGCATCATAAGCACTGGCAGTGCGGTAAAATCCATTTATCAGCACCTGAAGAATAAGGTCCGACTGATCAAGACTGCTTATCCGGAGATTACGATCAGAATTAAATGCTACCGGCAGCTGTAGAAGCAGTTCTTCAGCAAGTCCGGGTTGCGTGGTTGAGTTTTCAACAGATTTCAGAGCAATTGTCCGAACATGTGAGGGCAGCAAAGAACGGGCAGAATAACCGCATCCATTTACTGCGATAAAAACCAAAACCAATTTTACAAGCTGCCGGCAAGTCATTGGTTCAGGAGTCTACTGTTTCAGCTTGCTGACGATCAATTCCGCAACTTTCTGTCCTGATAATAACATACCTCCGAATATCGGGCCCATTCGGGGTCCGCCCAAAACTGCATTTGCAGCCATGCCCACTACCCACAGCCCAGGATAGATTTCCCTGGTATTTTCAACGGTTAGCTGCTCAGCACGTTCTGCCCACATTGGTCCTTCGCCTTCAATATTACCCGATTGAGTGGGAAGAGTCACCTTGGCTTTGCGCACCAGCTGGTGAACGATTTCAGCCGCGTGACCGGTGGCATCAACAACCGCCTTCGCAGCAATTGTCAAAGGATCAACGTGAAGACGGGCCAGCTCCACTGCGCTCCAGTTGATAACTAAGCCGGAAACTTTGCGATCGATCAGCAGAAGGTCCTCTACACTCATGAGATTGAAAATTTTAACTCCAGAACGAGCCACCTTTACGAGTAATGCCCCCAGCAATTCCAAAGCATCAGCAACAAAGTATCCGGGGCGCTGTTCAACGGAATTAACTCCCAGCTCATTAATAATAGCAAGTGCTTCAGCTTGAATCACGATTTCAGAAAACATCATTCCGCCACCGGTTAATCCACCGCCAGGCTTGAGGCCGCGTTCAAAAACAACCGTTTTAAATCCTCGTTCAGCGATTTTCCAGGCTGCGGTTAAGCCTGATGGTCCGGCACCGACAACAGCGACATCCGATTCAACGTTATTGAGAAATCGGGAGTAGAACCGCTCAACAATTGCCCTTGTTATTTCTGTTTCTATTATACTCATAATTATTATCCTAAGCAGACTTGATACCAAGTCAAGACAGCAAATTACAACATTGATCTTTAGATTCCCCTTGACACAATAAATTGAACTGGTATAATGGAATGAATGCAAAATGATGTCAGTGTATCAGGAAATCCGATTCCGGTGGAAATAAGGATGCTGGCAGCATTTGGTTATCTGCCAATGCTGTTTATATTACCCTTAATTTTCGGACAACGGTATCGATTCAGTAAATTCCACGGGTTCCAGAGCCTCTTTCTGCTTATTGGATTGGCACTTATCTGGATTGCGATACTTCTCGCTGATGTGCTTTTGGGAAGTATCTTGGGGAAGATAATTCTTCTGGGATTCATATTCAAAGTAAGCGCCTGGATCATTCATAATCTGGTTGGCACTGTAATCTCAATTATTTATCTGATCCTAATCATATACTGTTTTGTCCAAGCCGCTGCAGGGCAGGAATGGAGAATTCCGGTAATCGGTATTCTGGCTCAGAGGTCAGTAAATTGACTTTAACAAATAAAAAGGAGGATAAAATGGAAGAAAATGAAACAGTACCCACCGGGAGCAGTGATGAGATTGAAAAGGGAAAAGGACTGGCATGGCTTTCTTATATTGGTATTCTCTGGCTCGTACCGCTGCTGGCGATGAAGGAAAATAATTTCTGCAAGTTCCATGTAAAACAAGGAATCATCCTTACAATATGGTTTTTTGCGATCGGCATTGTAGGTTCGATACCATTTGTCGGCTGGTTCCTAATTCTACCCCTCGGAACAATTTTGGGATTGATCTTGGCAATAATAGGGATCATAAACGCCGCCCAAGGTAAATACTGGCAGATGCCATTATTCGGCAAACTGGCACAAAACTGGTTTAAATTTTAACAGAGTTCCAGTTCTGATAATAAATATTATGTAAACTAAACGGAGCAGCCGTATTGGGTTGGAAGCAGGGTATTAGCCTTGGTTGTATAGGATTTTTTTATAATGTTTAATCAGCTCTTCCCCACACCGTTCCAAAGTGTAGTTATTGTAAATATGATCCCGCAATGCATGTGTCTTGGGCATGTTTAATGATTTTTCCAGGGCTTTTTCGATCGACGCTGGTGAATATGGATTCAAGTAAGTAGCGTAGCCACCAAAATATTCTTTGGTTCCGCCATATCTGGTAATACAGACTTTTGCACCTGCTATTCCAGCTTCAAGCGCTGCGAGCCCAGGAGTTTCGAAAAGTGAAGGCAGAATAAATGTATCACAGGCAGCGTATGCCGACTTGAGTATTTCCGAGTCATGTTCAACAGCAGAAAGCAGTTTAATTGACCGGGAGCGCTCGATTACTTCCAGACAGCGACGGGCATATTGGTTATTCAGTATTGGACCAATAATTACTGAGGGTATACCTTTCTTATCTAGTATCTTAAGGAGTGGAAGCAGGTTTTTTCGCCCCAAGCCAATATGACCAACATATAATACGAAATCTTTGATACCAAATTCCTGCACGAATCGCTCCGGGGAAGCGTAAAAAAAGCTTTTATCCACGCCATTGGGAACCCTGGCTGTTTTAGCCGCATCAATTTGCAAACCTTGGGTAATTAGAGTCTTTTCAGCTTCGGTATTTACAAGGATCAAATCTGCCATCTGGCATAGTTCCCGGCAGAACTGAATTTCAGTCCAGACCCCTCCCATTTTTCTTAATATACCCGAGACAAGAGTATTAAGCCTAAGTCGCAGATTATGATGCGCACTGTAGAAAACCGGTGTTAATACCAACTTTGCCCCCAGCATTTTTATTGATCTGCCTAAATGGTATGTGCCATTGTGGGCTGCAAAAAGGTGGAAAAGATCGTAATCGGCAAGGTTGTATTTCTTCCAGGGGCTGAATAATTCAATTTCTATGTTCTTTGTTTTCAGAACCCGTGCAGTTGAAGCAATTTGTATATCTACTCCACCACCAAGTATCTTGATAGAGGAAAATGATCCTATGAGAATTTTCATTCTGGGTTCTTTCTGAGTATACGCAGATCGCGCAATTGCCGTCTGAGAAGGCGGAGATGGTTTTTTAATTTCCATACAGGCGTTTCGTACCTGATTTTTGCAATATCCGCAGGACATGGTTTCTTTTCTACCGGCTTCCAATTAAGTGTTGTAAGTGAATATTTTCCAGAAACATACGGAACCCGGGCAGCAAACTCGTTTAATTCTATAACTAGTTCGAGTTCCGAATTGGGTTCGGTTACATCAATTTCCAGACTCTGTTCGCTAACGCGACATTGGTATTTTGACTTTTCTCTTTTCGTCCACCAATCGGTGAATTGAGTCATCGACATCCATCGTCCGCACCGATGAATTCCATATTCAACGACCGCTTTTATTACCCTTGGGAATCTGATTATTGTCAGCGGGTGATCATACAGGAAACAGGGTTCGTTTCTTGCTACCTGCAAATCAATGATATTTTTATAATATTCTATCATTGCGTCTTCATTCATGCCTGCAGCGATAAGTCTTCCGAGTGATACCGGATGAACTGGAACCTGAAGGACCGGAGTGAATGTTCCATCAATTACCGGTCTTGATGGTAAATCGTCGTAGGCATAGCAGAATTCGCTCGAATAAGTAAACCCCAGTTTTGCAAAGGCAGTTGCTATTGCCCGATGCCACTCACCATAAGGTGCGGCAACACCAGATGGTATTAGATTCATAAGCCTCATTTTTTCCAATCCATTATAGTAATTAGTGATATTCCGCTTTATATCGGGATATACAACATGGTAGTGGCAATGGAGCTGGACATCTTGGTTGGAAAGAACCGCGGCCCAAATCGGCGCCTCGTTAACAGTCACTTCTGAAGTCATTATAAACCAAGTCCATGACATTCCGAAACTTTCGGGGATACTCAGGCATTTTTTAATGATTTTAATCGGCGTGTAGTCAGTGTCAATGCGGAACCCAAATACTGATTTGCAGCCTGCCGGTACATAGGAAAGGTGAATGTAAGGGAGATTTTTCTGATTGAAAAACATGCGCAGGCAGGCAGCGATTAATCTTCTAACCCCACCGCGATCAACGCGAGCAACCGTTTCATCTGGGCATCTCCCCTGTCTAGTATAAAATTTTTTGGTCTGATACCCCCGATGCCGTAATGTTGAAAATGGGCTGCAGGGAATAACCATGGTTTCTCCGCCATCATAATAAACAAATGACAAACCGCGGTCGCTGTGTCCCAGGTTGGCATTTGCCGGAATGTCACATCGGCAGTTTATGTCAACCAGTTGCAGGTTGTGAAAGTATGGAAAATTATTTGCAGTTATGAATTTCACCGGACAGCTGCGGTTCTTCAATTCAGTATTAGGGTTCGGTGCGGAACTGAGTAGCAACTGATTGTCTTTCAGGTACACAAATACCGCTGCATTCTCTTTGTCATCTGTTACCGGCACGCCTTCCTGTCCAAGAATGGTTTCAAGGTAGAGATCGGGGTTTTCGAGATAAATCATAATAATACTGTCAGGTTCTGCTTAGCCTCCTATATATACTCAGAAGGACTTCTTCGGCAGCATGCCAGTTATATCTACTTTCAGCTGCTTTTCTTCCTGCTTCACCCCGTGCAATGGCCGCATCGGGTTCTGAGAGTATCTGTTCCATCGTTCGGGCTATTTCTTCCGGGCGAGTGGGATCGATAAGCCAGCCACACTCAGCATCGTTAATTATGCGGGCGATTTCTGGAAAGTTGCTGGCTACAATTGCAAGCCCGGCGACCATAAATTCAAAAAGTTTACTGGGCTGATTTGTCCAGTCGTTTCCTCGCCCGGGCTGCAAAAGGATTACACCACTAAGCGCAGATTTTAGGAGTTCGAACACCTGTTCATATGAATCAACACGTTCAACAAATTGAATGTTGTTTTCTAAATTGTTATTTTTGATATACGATTTAACCCATCGCTCAATATCATCGCGCGGATCAAATTCGCCCCGGACGATAAGTTTTACTTCAGGAAATCGCCGTTTTACTTCCCCCAGAGCAATTAAAAGTCGATCAAATCCGCGCGGACGACAGATCAGTCCGGTATAAATGAACCAGGGGTTTCTTGCAGTTTTATCCTTCTGGTGCGACACCAGAGGTGCATAGTTCGGCACAATGTTCACCACTGCCCTGCGCCTTCGAAACCGGAAAGCCCTCAATTGGTTAGTTTCAATTATTGCGTCTGCCTTTCTGACTGCCTGATATTCAAGATAGTTGATGAGTAACCAGGCAAGTATCCTGATAAATAGTGGTAAATCAGTTCGGTCCAGATATTGACGGGGAAACCACTCGCTGGATTCATAGACAACCTTTATGTGAGGCCTGAAAGCTTTAATATTCAGGCCAACGGCGAGACACCATGGGTCAATGCAATGATAAACATTCGCATTTTCTTTCCAAGCTAAACGGGCAATTTCCCAGAGCGTTCTGGTTTTCTTAATCTGCCACCTTTCGGGTATAGCAATGACTTTTATTCCTTTGAAATAAAAAATATGGGTATTAAATTTATTTCCCAGCCCGATAACAGTAACCTTGAACCCCGCCTGAGAGAGAGAGAGAGCCTCGCGATCAAGAAATCTGCTGTATTCTGCCGGATATGAAGAAGTAAGGAGACAGACATGTTTATTAATTGCGGTCATGCGTTTTCAATTACAGAAACGACACTGCCTAATTTTGTGGATGAGCTGGTTCTGACTGTTCTCCGGTTCCAGCTGGCAGCTGTCCCAATGCACGAAGGCATTCCCGGGCGGTGTTGACATGAATTTCTACTGTATCCTGTGTATTGAGCGCATAGCCTCCAGCGAGTACGGGCACGACCGGTATTCCGTTCCGATGGCAGTTTTCGATCACTATCCGGTCGCGCAACGCCAGCCCCCGTTTTGTTAAACGAAGCGTTCCTAACTGATCATCGATATAGGGATCCGCACCTGCAACATAGATGACAAATTGAGGTTTGTGGTCCGAAATGATCTTGGGAACCGCCGTGCTCAGATGCTGGTTGTACTCTTCATCCCCCGTCTCATCCTCGAGACCTATGTCCCATGAAGAACGCTCCTTTATGGGATACAGGTGTTCCTGATGGATGGAAAATGTGAAAACCCTTGAATCATCCTGAAAGATGCGGGCGGTGCCGTTACCCTGATGCAGATCACAGTCAATTACCGCCACCCTTTCTATCTTACCCTCTTTTTGCAATTTTTTTATTGCAACTGCAATATCATTAATATAACAGAACCCCTCGGCATGGTCGGCAAAGGCATGGTGAAAACCGCCGCCAATGTGCATGGCGATACCGTCTTCCAGGGCAAATTGGCAGGCAAGGATAGTTCCAGAAGTATGAAGCATATAACCATAAACAATATCCCAGGTAAGCGGAAGTTCGGAACGGACAGTTCTTGATGTCCAGCGCAGGTTCAGCAGATCATCTACATATTCTTTAGTATGAACAAGTCGAATATCATCAATTACCGGCTCGGGTGGCTCAAAGAAATCCGATTCCTTTGCCAAGCCGTTGCCTAAGAGGGAAGCCTTTACCAATTTGTACTTGTCGGTTGGGAATACATGGACGCCAATATTAAAATGATAGCGGTCAGAATATACAAAACGCATACTCTGTGAATTTTAGACCGGATCTATTCTAATGTCAATGGAAAACAGCGCTGAATTTTATCTACACCATAGCCACTGGAGCAGAATTTGCATTAGCAGAATTTTAAAATAATATTAATCTTAATGATTCAGAATATTTTTCACCATACGACTATCATTGGAGTGCGCCGTGACGGCAGGGTGGCAATGGCGTCAGACGGTCAGGTTACTTTTGGTGAAACTATTCTCAAACATTCTGCCCGCAAGATCAGAAAACTCCACAACGGGAGAGTTCTTGTTGGATTTGCCGGAGCAACGGCTGATGCCTTCACTCTTTTTGAACGGTTTGAAGCAAAACTTGAGGAATATGCGGGTAATTTATCCCGAGCGGTTGTCGAACTGGCAAAGGATTGGCGCACCGATCGGGTTTTGCGCCGGCTTGAAGCGCTGCTGGGCATTATGGACAGAGAACATTCTTTTATCGTCTCCGGCTCCGGGGATGTGATCGAACCGGATGACGGGATTATCGCTATCGGCTCGGGAGGCACTTACGCCCTGATTGCTGCTCGCTTGCTGTTGAAATATACCTCGCTTTCCAGCGAGGAAATTGTTCGGGAGGCGATTCAGCAGGCGGCTGCAGTCTGTGTTTATACGAATAACGAAATCTACATCGAAACCATTAGAAGTTGATGATGTCAGTCATTGAGTAAAATCCGGCGGGTTGCCTGATGATCCAGCGGATGGCTGCAAGGACACCAGCTGCAAAGGCGGCTCGACTTTCGGCTTTATGAATCAGCTCTAAACGTTCACCGGTACCGCCAAAAATGATTTGATGTTCGCCTACTACGTCACCGGTCCTTATTGAAATTACCGGAATTTCTGTTCTGCCCGTTGCCAGCTGCAATTCCTCAGTCAGTTGCCGGGCAGTTCCTGATGGGGCATCCTTTTTTTTCTTGTGGTGAATTTCAATCAGGTGGATATCGTATTTATTGCCTAACAGCTGAGCCGCTTGCACGGCGATTCTGGAAAGAACTGCAATCCCCAAAGCAAAATTAGGTGCCCAGACAACAGGAATTTTCTTGCCAGCCTCGCGAACTGTTCTTAACTGCTCGGCGCTGAAACCGGTGACACCGGTGATAAAAGACGTGCCCCTTTCGGTACAGAGATTAACATTTTTAACCACAGTGACAGGATTTGAAAAGTCGACAACCACATCGACACTGGTCAAGCAGACAGAAAGTTCGGTAACAATTGTACCGGAACCGACGGGAGCACCAATCTGGGGATGTTCGGGTGCTTCAACGCCGCCCACCACCTCAATATCAGACTGTTGGGATAGCAACCGCCTTATTTCATTTCCCATTCGTCCGGCGCAACCAACAATGACTACTTTAATCATGCTTGATCCGCAATCCGTAGTTCTGCAACGCCTGTCGGAGCAGCGCTTTTGAACTGGAACTTAAAGGACTTAATGGAAGTCGCGGGTAGCCGGCAGGCATCCCGAGCATATTCATTGCAGCTTTAACCGGAATGGGGTTGGTTTCAAGAAAAAGCGCCTTAATCAAAGGAAATAATTTCAGGTGGCGTTTCCGGGCCGACTCCGTTTTCCCCTCCAGATAATCATCAACCAGCGCCTGGACGTCATCCGGAACGATATTGGAAACAACCGAAATCACTCCGCGACCGCCGAGCGACAAAATTGGAAGAGTGAGAGAATCATCACCTGAAAGTACGGTTATTCGATCGCCGCAACGGATGAGAATATCGCTAACCTGGTCAAGATTTCCTGATGCCTCTTTTACTGCTACTATATTAGGACATTCATTTACCAACCGTTCGATTGTTGCCGGTTGAATGTTGACAACGCTGCGCGGTGGAATGTTGTAGATAATCAGTGGCAAACGGGTTGCCTCAGCACAGGCACGAAAATGCTGGTAAAGTCCTTCCTGAGTCGGTTTGTTATAATAAGGTGCAACTACCAAGACAGCATCAACCCCGAGTTCTTCCGCTCTCCGGATTTGGCGAACAGACTTCCAAGTTGAATTTGTTCCCGCACCGGCGATTACCGGGATTTTGCCCTTAGCCTCGGCAACAGCTGTCTGAATTACCATTTCCCATTCCGTTTCGTTCAAGCAGGGCGATTCGCCGGTAGAACCACAGACTAAAATTCCCTGTACACCGGTTTGCAATTGGAAGCGAATATTCTCCCGCATTCCATCAAGATTCAGCTCCTCTTCCTTGAAGGGGGTAATCAATGCAGTAATACAACCGGTAAACATAATACCTCCCTGATGTTTTTAAATCGGGGGGACAACAGTTTGTTTCTTGTCGTCGCCCCTAAGCCCGAGAATCTGATCTACATCGCTGCCGCTTAATGCCTCCTTTTCCAGCAAAGCCTTTGCCAAACGATCCAGTTTGTCGCGATTTTCCCGAATAAGCTGCGAAGCCCGAGCTGCTTGTGTATCAACAATACGCTTGATTTCAGAGTCAATCAATCGGGCGGTTTCCTCAGAAAAGGTTCGATGCAGACCCAGTTCCCGCCCGAGGAAAATCTCTTCGTTACCCTTGCCGAATGTTAACGGTCCCACTTTTTCACTCATCCCCCACTCGGTTACCATTCTTCTTGCCAGCATGGTTGCCCGGTCAATATCATCCCGGGAACCGGTTGAGATATCGTTAAAGACAATTTGTTCAGCAGCTCTCCCCCCCAGCATAACCGTTAATTGATTCAGGCAGTATTCGCGGGAATATATGCGTTTGTCATCTATCGGTAATTGCTGAGTAACACCTAATGCTCTGCCTCTTGGAATTATCGTTACCTTGTGAATTGGGTCCGTACCCGGTGTAAGCCTGGAAACCAGTGCATGTCCGGCTTCGTGATAGGCAATCCAGCGCTTCTCCTCTTCACTTATCAGCAAACTTCTTCGTTCCACGCCCATCAAGACCTTATCTTTGGCGTCCTCAAAATCCTGCATGGTAACTGCATTTCTTCCCCTGCGTGCCGCCAGTAGCGCAGCTTCGTTAACCATGTTGGCCAAATCAGCCCCCGAAAAACCTGGAGTGCTTCGTGCCAGAATAGATACATCAACATCCTGGCCGACTGCAATCTTGCGAATATGAACTTTAAGGATGCCTTCCCTCCCCAGAACATCAGGAAGATCAACAACGATCTGCCGGTCGAATCTGCCCGGTCTTAATAATGCCGGATCAAGTATATCCGGACGATTGGTCGCCGCCATGATAATAACGCCATCGGTTGTTTCAAATCCATCCATTTCAACAAGGAGTTGATTCAGTGTCTGTTCACGTTCGTCATGCCCGCCTCCGAGTCCTGCACCGCGCTGTCTGCCCACTGCGTCAATTTCATCGATAAATATAATGCAGGGAGCATTACGCTTCGCCTGTTCAAAAAGATCGCGGACGCGGGCAGCACCGACGCCGACAAACATCTCTACAAAATCAGATCCGGAAATAGAAAGAAAAGGGACGCCAGCCTCTCCTGCTACCGCCTTCGCCAGCAGGGTTTTACCGGTGCCGGTGGGACCAACCAGAAGCACTCCCTTGGGAATTCTCCCTCCCAGACGCTGAAATTTCTGCGGTGATTTCAAAAAGGCAATAATTTCCCGCAACTCCTCCTTGGCTTCCTCTACTCCGGCGACATCATTAAAGGTAACTTTCGGCCGATCAGAGGTTAATATCCGGGCGCGGGATCGGCCGAAGGTGAAAGCGCGGTCCTGACCAGAAGTCATCCGGCGCATAAACATGAGCCAGAGACCGATAACCAATACCCAGGGGAGAAATGATATCAAAATCGTTGGCAACTGCGAACGCTCCCGAACATCAACATAAACATCATTTTTCAGCAGTCGTGGGACAAGTTCTTGATCATTGGGGGGTGTTGTAGTTCGGAACTGAGTCATGGTCATTTTACCCTGCTCCAAGAGGATATCAGTTGGGACACGCAACGTTCCGGTAATTTCCCGGTCGGTTATCGTAATCTTCAGCACATTACCGGCATCTACCTGTTTTATGAACTCGGTATAGCTGATTCGGGGTGCGGTACGGCGATATTGAGAGAAAAAAGTCCAGGCCATCCAGGCTGACAGAAGCACAAGAACCCAGATTACCAGCGAGCCGAGAGTTCTTCCGGCGTTCGTTTTAATCGCCATTAACCGATTTCGGAATTTTTCTGGTTATTTCTACGGCTGCATTGCGAATGCGCACAACCACGCCTGCCTGAATACAATGAGTTCCCACGCATTTTCTGGTGATTAAATCCACTATCCGCTCCACATGATTAGAAGTAATCTCCGGCGCGATTAACCTGATGATCCTTCTTTTCAGAACTACATTATAGCTGTTGAATCGCTTGATGTCAATCAACACTCTCTTGCTGTTAGATTTTCCAATCCGGCTTAGCGCCTTCTGTGCCAGATCCTCGAGAAAGCAGTCTTCACTCCGGAGTAGCTCTCCGGTGCGCAATACATTTTCCCTGACTGCAGGGTTGATTTTTTCCATTACCGGGATAATCTGCAGTCGAATCAGATTACGGGTGTATCTGACATCGGTATTAGTTTCATCCTCTACCCATTTGAGAGATCTGGCTTCAAGATAGCTCCTTATTTCCTTACGGGTAATCTTAATAAGTGGACGGATGAAAATATCCCGGTGAACTGGAATACCACACAATCCGCGTAATCCGGCTCCGCGCGCCAGATTGTGAATTACCGTTTCCAAGTTATCATCAGCGGTATGACCCAGTGCTACCCTATTGCAGGCAAGCCTTTTTGCTGTCCGTTGATAATGCAGATAGCGGAGGCGTCTTGCCGCAGTTTCCAGACTCATTCTGTGTTTCCGAGCAAAGGATGGTGTATCAACTTTTACGACAACGAGTCGAATATCCCACTGCTGGGTAAGATTGCGCACAAACATTTCATCCTGGTCGGCATTGACCCGAATTCCGTGGTTAATATGAATACCCGAGATCCGCAGTTTATATCGTGGGGCAATCAGCCGCAGCAAATCCAGCAGGCATACTGAATCCGCACCTCCGGAAATACCCGCAAGCACATGACCGCCCCTTTCCAATAACTGGTATTCCTCGATGGTGTCAATAAAACGGTGGACAACAGACAGCTTATCCATACCAAATTTTAACCCCGACTCAGATTAATTCAATTGCCAGTCGTATTGAGCCGAATATCCTGTCTGGTTTGGCTTTTTATTTAAGCCACGGCATATAGGAGGATAGCTTTAACACCAAACCCAGGACAACAATGGAGACCATCGACTGCAGTTTTAGCAGAATATTTAACGATGGTCCGGCTGCGTCCTTGAGCGGATCGCCAACTGTATCCCCTACGACACTTGCTTTATGTGCATCAGAACCTTTGCCCCCATAGTTACCCTTTTCAATGAATTTTTTCGCATTGTCCCACGCACCGCCTGCATTAGCCATGAATATTGCCAAGCAGAAACCGCTTGCCAAGCCGCCGATTAGAAACCCCGCAACGCCTTCCGGACCTAACAGCAGTCCGGCTATGACCGGGGCAATAATCGCAGTCAGAGCAGGACTGAGCATTTCCTTCTGTGCTGCCCTCGTGCAGATAGTAACTGCCCGTGCATAATCCGGTTTTGCCTTTCCTTCCATTAAACCGGTTATCTCACGGAATTGACGTCGGACTTCATCTGCGATTTTGGATGCGGTCCTCGCTACCGCCTTGAGGATTGATGACGAAACCACCATCGGAATAACCGCACCGGCAAAGATGCCAGCGATTAAATACGGATTAAGCAAGGAAAGTTGGAGAGTTCGGATTTCCCCCAAGAATCGCTGACTGACTATTCTGACTTCATCCCGATAGGCTGCGATCAAGGCTAATGCAGTTAAAGCAGCAGAACCGATGGCAAATCCCTTTCCGGTCGCGGCAGTAGTATTTCCCAGTGCATCAAGGGCATCGGTTCTTTCGCGGACAATCGGTTCCTGTGCCGTCATCTGCGCATTGCCTCCGGCGTTGTCAGCAACCGGGCCGTAGGCATCGGTTGCCAGAGTAATTCCAAGTGTTGAAAGCATGCCCACTGCAGCGATGCCGATGCCATAAAGCCCGATTTCGGGCGAACCCAGACCCGACAGGTAAAAACTGGTAATTATGGCGACCACGACTACGATTACAATGGGAAATGCGGAACGCATACCAACGGATAACCCCTCAAGAATAACCGTTGCCGGTGATGTTCGTGCTTCAGCTGAAATCGCCCTTGTCGGGGAATAGGAATCTGAAGTGAACATTTCGGTAAAATATCCAATCAAAACACCGGCAAGCAGTCCGGAAAGGATTGCCCAGTAGACTGACCAGTTATTAGGTAACAACCACTTGGTCACAATAAAAGCCAGAATCGCCGAAAGCCCTGCGGCGCCATAGATCCCCCGACGTAGAGCGCTGAGCAGTACCGCCTGCTCAGCCTTTTCACCTGCCCGGACAAAAAAGCTGCCGATAATTGAGGAAATTATACCCACCCCGGCGAGCACCATGGGCAGAAGGATACCGTTGATTTCCCAGCCCGTGCCTTTGAATGCGACAACCGAAAGTGCCATGGAGGCGATGATGGAATCAACATAAGATTCATAAAGGTCGGCACCCATTCCGGCAATATCGCCGACATTGTCACCGACATTATCAGCGATGACTGCCGGGTTACGGGGATCATCTTCGGGAATGCCCGCTTCAATCTTACCAACCAGGTCCGCACCGACATCGGCCGCTTTGGTGAAGATGCCACCGCCAACTCGGGCAAAGAGCGCCTGAGAACTGGCACCGATTCCGAAAGCCAGCATGGTTGAAGTAATCAGTTCAAGTTTATGAATCAGTGGTTCCGATGCATAAACCGCGTTCAGAATCACATACCAGATTGAGATATCTATAAGTCCCAGTCCGACCACAACCAGCCCCATGACCATACCGGATGAAAATGCAACCCGAAGCCCGGAATTGAGACTTTGCTTGCTCGCCCAGGTAGTGCGCGCACTGCAGCGGACCCCGATTGACATGCCAATGAAACCGGAAAGTCCGGAGAAGAAACCGCCGGTAAGAAACGCAAATGGTACAAAAGGCGATTGGAGTTTCAGAAGGGCCAGGACCCCCAAGAGCACGAAGACAATTGCAAAGAAAATACCGACACCTTTATACTGCTGTTTCAGATAGGCGGTTGCACCTTCCTTGACTGCCTGGGCAACCTGTTTCATCGGTTCAGTGCCTTCTTCTTTACGCAGGTTGTTTAACGCGAGATAAAGAGCAAACCCCAGTGCCAGAACTGCACTAACTGGTGCACTCCAGAACAATGGGCTCATTTATTATCTCCTTTCATTTTGCTATTAAGATTAACTGATTTAGCAAATTTGGGATTAAGACTAACTTGATTCTTTATGAAGTCAATATTTTTATAAATATTCAGCTGGAGTTCTTCTCAGTTCTTTCTTTCCGGCAACAAGGTGTTTAAGTTTGAGCATTTTTTCCCGGCTGCGTCGGGAACGCTTTCTCTTCTGGCGTCGTATTCTGGCTATTTCCTTTTCTTTTTCGGTCTTGATTTTCAGTATCCGGGCTTCAATTTTTTCGGCAAGCAGACGCCGGGCGAGAAACCGGTTCAGTGCCTGCGAACGTTCCTGGGTTACTTTTACTTCGATACCGGAAGGAATATGTTTCAGGTAAACGCCGGTTGACACTTTGTTAACATTCTGCCCGCCGGGACCTGAAGAACGGATGAATTTCTCAATCAAATCCTCTTCCCTGATTCCCAGCTGTTCCATCCGCCTCAGCAAATCTTTTTCCTTCTGTTCGCTGACCCCGAATTTCATTTTCCTCAATTAAAGCGGCTCAACTATCATCAACGGTTGACCGTATTCTACCGAGTCACCGTCCTTCACCAGAATGTCAATAATCCGGCATTTCTTTTCTGCCTGAATTTCGTTCATCAGCTTCATCGCTTCCACGATACACAGGGTCTGTCCCGGTTCCACGACATCGCCTTTCTCAACAAATGCCGGTGCTTCCGGTCGTGCCCGGGAATAAAAAGTACCCACCATTGGAGACGTAATCGGCTCGGTTTTAACTGCAGTCACAGGACGGGCTGATTCCGTTGTAATATCAATTTGAGTTGCGGAACCCGCAGGTTCGGTAGGAATTGCCGCCTCTTTCTGTGATGTTGCAGGAGAAGTTTCGGAAGGTTTCTGAGGAGGTGTTGGAGCCGATGTTTCCTGGGAAACCAATGTCTCCAGTGGCTGCCGCTTGATCCTGATTTTCTCCTCCCCCACTTCCCATTCCAATTCGGTAACACTGTGGAGGCTGGAAAGTTCCATCAGGGCTCGTAATCTTCTGATACCGGGTTCTTCCGGTGAAGGTTTGGGAGCCGGGGGCGTCTCGGTTTTCGTCTTTTTTTCCTGCACAGGTGCCGTTTCTTCTGTTTTTACCGGATTCTTGCGCCATTGAAAGAACTTCAGTGCCACCTCAGGAAACAGAGCATAGCTGATATAATCCTCTTCCTTCTCTACCAGTTCCTTTGTCAGTTCACGGCGTGCCCGGGGCATCCCGGGTTCCAGCTTATCCGCCGGTCGTCCTTTAATCGGTTTGTCATCACCGAGAATTTTCTTGATGATTGATTCACGGATCGGAGCCGGCGGTCGGCCGTAAAGTCCCTTAACGTAGTCTTTCACTTCCTTGGGCACAATTTTGTAGCGCTCACCCGCAAGGACATTCATCACTGCCTGAACACCAACAATCTGGCTTGTGGGAGTTACCAAGGGCGGATACCCCAGGTCTTCGCGCACCCGGGGTACTTCCTCCAGAACCTCGGGCAGACGGTGCTCTGCCTTCTGTTCCCTCAACTGCGCCAGCAGGTTGGAAGCCATACCTCCGGGAATTTGATGGACAATAACCATTGAGTCGACTGCTTTGGTACCCGGGATACACTTGCCGGCAGCAAGCCGTTCAAAATGCTGGTTCACAATTTCCAGTGCCTCAAGATTCAGCACTGCTTCCCACGGTGTTTCTCGAAAACATGCCAGCAGAGTTTCCACTGCCGGTTGAGATGTAAAGAAGGAAAGCGGTGCTGAAGCAGTGTCAATTATATCGGCACCCGCTTCAGCCGCCTTGAGATAGGCGGCTACAGCCATACCACTGGAAGAATGGCAGTGAACCTGAACTTCAAGTCCAAATTCCTGCTTCAAAGCGCTCACCAGTTCAAACGCCATTTTGGGCGAAAGGATACCCGCCATATCCTTGATGCAAATGGAATCAATACCCAAGTCCTTCTGTTCCCGGGCGCGGGCGACATAGTATTCAATAGTATGCACCGGGCTTATGGCATAACAGAGCGTCCCCTGAGCATGCCGGCCCGCCCTTTTGACAAATTCAACCGCCTTTTCCAGATTGCGAACATCATTCAGCGCATCAAAAATACGGAAAATGTCGATGCCCAGATCTGCTGCCCGCTGAACAAATTCCTCGAGAACATCATCGGGATAGTTACGATATCCGACAACATTCTGGCCGCGCAGCAGCATCTGCAAGCGCGTGTTTTTAATCCGCTTGCGGATTTCCTTCAGTCTTTCCCAGGGGTCTTCGTTTAAATAACGCAGACTGACATCAAATGTTGCCCCACCCCACATCTCCAGCGACCAGTAGCCTACCCGGTCCAGGTGTTCCAATACGGGCAGCATATCCGCCAGGCTCATCCGCGTCGCCCAGAGTGATTGATGGGCGTCTCTCAGAGTAGTATCCGTGTATCTAATCGGTTTTTTCTCCATAAAACCTCACAATCAGCTGTGTTATCCTTTCCATTGCCATTGCTCTTGAACCCTTGACAAGAATTGTATCGCCCGGTTTGATAAAGTCAAACAGCTCCCTTCCCACCTCCCCGCTTGAGTGATAGTGCCTGATACGATCGGCCGGCAAGCCGGCTGTCTCTGCACCTTCAGATATTAATTGTGCCAGCGTTCCAACTGTTATGAGCCGGTCGATGATTCTGCCGGCAATTTCTCCAACCTGCCGGTGAAGTTCAGCTGACCTGCTTCCCAGCTCGAGCATATCACCAAGGACCGCCAGTCGAAATTCCCGGGCGGTGGAATTTGCTAGAACCTCCAGTGCCGCCTGCATCGACTGGGGGTTGGCATTGAAACTGTCATCAATCAGCGTTACGGCAGAGAGATTTTTGACTGTCAGCCGTTGTGTCGGTAAAGTCAGCATTCTGGCATTCTGTGAAATTTCCTGCCAGCTCAACCCCAGTTCGTTGGCAGCGGCAGCAGCTGCCAGAAAATTACTGATATTATGTTTTCCAGGAAAGGAGAGATGTATTGGATATTTTTCGAGTAATTGAAACTGGGTTCCGGAAAGTCCAAAGTCCTGAATATTGAAGGCAAAGACATCCGCCTCAGGATTCAGACCGAAAGTTCTTGTTCGGCACCCGGCCCGGCTCATCTTCCTAACCAGTGAATCATCATAATTCAGAATTGCCAGTCCGGTCTCCGGCAGCATCTCCACCAGCTCATTCTTTTCCTGAGCTACACCCGTCCGATCCCCCATGTACTCCAGATGGGTATCGCCGACATTGGTGATAATCCCGATTTCAGGCTGACAGACCCGGGCCAGCTTCTTCGTTCCCCCCAGTTCATTCATTTCAATTTCAAATATCCCAATCTGAGTGTTGTGGTCCATTGCCAGCACCGTCAGGGGAACACCGATGTCATTGTTGTAACTTCCCCTGGCTTTTACAACGGTAAAACGTGACTGTAGCAGGCCGGCAAGAAGCTCTTTGGTTGTAGTTTTACCATTGGACCCGGTTATTGCCACTACCCGCGGTTTCAGACGACTGCGATACCAGCGGGCAAGGTCCAGAAGTGCCTCCCGGGTATCGGCGACCTGAACAACAGCTACCGGTGCATCTGCAGGCAACGCTACCGGCTCGGATACGAGTATTGCAGCCGCACCCCTCCTGACGGCGTCCGCAACAAACTGATGGCCGTTCATTCTCTTGCCTTTAATCGCAATGAACAGTTCTCCCGGGTTGATACTCCGGCTGTCAACCCCTACGCCGGTGATTACCAGTTCCGGTTTCCCTGCTGTCAGAGAGCCGGCGGTCGCCATTACCACTTCATCAATGCGAACCGGTTCCATATCTCAGCTCAAATAATCATCATCGCATCACCAAAACTGTAAAACCGGTAACGTTGTTCAATAGCGTGCTGGTAAGCCTTCATGATTAACTCCCTGCCGGCGAATGCGCATACCAGCATCAGCAGGGTCGATTTGGGGAGATGAAAATTGGTAATCAGAACATCGGTAACCTTCCATTCAAATCCCGGGTAGATGAAAAGGTCAGTCAGGCCCGCACCCGGCTGGACCAGGACCTGATTTCCTTTTCTTTCTGCCCGTGATTCCAGAACGCGAACGGTTGTAGTTCCCCCACACACAACCCGCCTTCCATCCCGTTTTGCTGTGGTGATCGCTTCCGCCACTTCCGGATGCAATTCAAATTCCTCCGGATGCATCCGGTGCTCTTCCACTTTTTCGACTTTTACCGGCCGGAATGTGCCGAGTCCGGCATGAAGCGTAAGATAGACCGGCTTTATGCCCTTTTGTTTCAGTCGTTCGATCAGTTCACTTGTAAAATGCAGACCGGCAGTTGGAGCGGCAACCGCTCCGGGTATCCGGGCATAAACAGTCTGGTAGCGCTCCGGGTTGTGGCCACGGGTCCGGATATATGGTGGTAGCGCCAGTTCTCCGCAGGCTGATAGCAGACGGCTGATATCTGGTGGCTCAAATTTGAGCACCCTTATGCCTGCGGGTTGACGTTCCAGAACCACTCCGGTAAACCCGTCAAATTGTACTACTGTTCCAGGTTTTGCTTTCCGTGCCGGCCGGCTGAGCGTTTCCCATATTCCGTGTTCCTTTGGACGCAGCAGCAGAAATTCAATTTTATCTCCGGTTGCCAGTTTCCCGTAAATTCGTGCCGGAATGACCCGGGTATTGTTAAGAACCAAAACATCTCCAGAATTGAGCCACATTTCAATTTCAAAAAATCGGCAGTCATAAAATCTGCCAGTCTGGCGTTCCACTACCAACAAGCGGGAATGATCACGGGGTTCGACCGGATGCTGAGCGATCAGGTCCTTGGGCAGCTGATAATCAAATTCGGCCACCAGCATTTCAGTTTTCAATGTCCATTTCAGCCAGCAGTCGCAGTGCTTCACGGTAACGGGCAGAAGTACCGGCAATGACCTCAGGAGGCAGATGTGGTGCCGGTGGCTGACGGTTCCACCCGACAGCAATCAGATAGTCCCGGACAAACTGCTTGTCAAAACTGGGGGGAGATATTCCAACCCGGTATTCGCTCGCCGCCCAGAAACGGGATGAATCCGGTGTAAAAATTTCATCAATTAAGATCAGTTTTCCGTTGAACAGACCGAATTCAAATTTAGTGTCGGCAATAATGATGCCCCGGGTTTGAGCATACTCGCTTGCCCGCCGGTAAAGTTCAATTGAAATCTGGCGAATCTTTCTTGTCAGCGCCCCACCAATCAGATTTGCCATCTCCTGCTCACTGATATTCTCATCGTGTCCGGTTTTAGCTTTGGTTGCTGGGGTAAAAATCGGCTCCGGCAGTTTCTCTGCCTGTTTCAACCCTGAAGGCAGTCTGATACCGCAAACTGAGCCGGTTTTCTGATAGTCCTCCCAGGCACTGCCGGCAAGATAGCCCCGGACCACACATTCGACCGGCAGCGGCTGTGCTTTCTTGACCAGCATTGAGCGGTCCTTCAGAATATCCCGGTAACCTCTTAATTCGGGCGGATACTCTTCAACATTTGCGGTCACGAGGTGATTAGGCACGATCGACTTGAAGCGTTCAAACCAGAAAACAGATAGCAGAGTCAGAACCTTCCCCTTGCCGGGAATTCCGTCCGGAAACACGACATCAAAGGCACTCAGACGGTCGGTAGCGACAATCAGGAGTTGGTCGTTCACCTGATAGATGTCCCGCACTTTACCAGTTCCCACAAGCGGTATTCCCTTCAGCTCTGTTCTGGTGACAATCATACCTATCCTTTCACTGTTTGATTTTGCCGACTGGAATTATATAAAGTGGCGAGTAGGCAGTCTGCAATATGCGTTGAACGGCGTTGTCATTAAACGCACCAACCATTACCGTTCCCAGTCCCCGCGCTACCGCCTGTAACGCAACATTCTGTCCGACATGCCCGGCCTCCATATGCACATACCTGAATCCGCGCTCACCATATCTCCCGGTCGTCCGCTTGTAATCACAGGCCAGTACCAAGTTTGCCGGTGCCTGCTCAATGCATGACTGTCCGAATGCCGCTCTTGCCAGCTCCCGGCGGCGGTCACCGATCGTTAATGGCTTTAAAGCATGCCTTTCAACCTGATAGTGATAAATACCCGAATCCAAACCTGTAACCCTGCCAGCAACAAGGAAAAGTTCCATCGGATATGTGGCACCGGCGGAAGGGGCAGTCCGACCAAAAGCCTTGCCTGTCTTCCCCTGGGCTGCCCAGAGCAGCTGACCTATGTCTTCCAAGCTCAGTGGCTCATTCGCATAACTTCGTACCGATCGGCGGTGCAGAAGTGCCTGTTCAATAGTTACCTTTCCCGTAGTGTCCGGTACTGGAAGGGAGATCAGTGAATCATCTCCAATGGGTCCCGAGCTTGAAAAAATAAGCAGTGTCAGCAAAATCATCTTCTCCCCCATTTGAAAAGAAAGTTGCCAATATGATAATTTAAAACCGGATTCATCCCTTTTTCATCTTCTTTAGCGGTTGTGACTGCTTTTTACGGAACCGCTCCAGTTTCTTCTCCAGGTCCGGATTGCTCAGGGCTAAAATTGCCACCGCATAAAGTGCCGAGTTCACCGCTCCGGACCTGCCAATGGCCATGGTTGCTACTGGCACCCCTGCGGGCATCTGAACGGTTGATAACAGAGCATCCAGACCGCCCAGGCTGGCGTCAAGCGGGACACCGATTACTGGCAGAGTCGTATAACTGGCAATTACCCCTGCCAGGTGGGCTGCCTTACCCGCGCCGGCAATAATCACTTTGATTCCCCGCGCCCGCGCATTTCGGGCAAACTGCCGACAGCGCTCTGGTGTCCGGTGTGCCGAGATGACCATGATCTCATTTGCCACCCCAAACTCATCCAGAACCCGCTTGGCTTCGCTCATTACCTCGTAGTCCTTTTCACTACCAATTAAAATTGCTACCTGCAATTGTGGGTTTTTGGTCATGTTTTAATATTAATACATAATTTTTCCTTGTAAAGTTAATGTCCGAGATTAAAATATAATTCAATGAAGCTGGAAATCAGGTATCGCAATCAGACCGAATCTATTGATGTCCCGGATGAAAATCTGCTCGGAATTCTCTCCCCGGTCCGGTTTGACTGCGCCTCCGATGGTATTGAGGCAGAAATGAAAAACTGCCGCAGCCGTGTTGTTGAGTTTCTGGGCTCGGCAAACCGGATTTTAATTCTGGTTAATGATTATACCCGTCCCACGCCGAACAGCACGATTCTGGAGCTCTTGAACCCGGAACTGGAAAACCGTGATGTCAAATACCTGATTGGACTGGGAACTCATCGTCAGGCAACCGAATTGGAACTGATGCAGATATTGGGAACTGAAAACTATTACCGCAATCGGCACCGAATAATTCAGCACAATGGCAAAGACCCGGCACAGCTTTTTTTCTTGGGGAAAACCGGCTATGGCACAGAGGTGTGGTTCAACCGCGAAATTCTCTGGGCGGAAAGGATTATCACCATCAACTCCATTGAGCCTCACTATTTTGCCGGCTATACCGGTGGCAGAAAATGCTTTGTTCCCGGTGTTGCAGCGATAAAAACCATTGCCCAGAACCACGGACTTCTTCTTCATCCTGCCTCTGCCCCTTTGTCCCTGAAGGACAACCCGGTTCACCTGGATATGACCGAAGCTGCGAAAATGGTACCCAGGCCGGTGTTTTCAATTCAGCTGGTTCAGAGCAAAGATCACCGCCTCCTTTCACTCCGGTATGGGGATCTTTACACATCATTTGAACTGGCGTGTCAGGATGCGTGGCGGGTATTCGCCGTGCCCGTCAACGAACGCGCGGATATTATCCTCAGTGTTCTGCAATCACCGTATGATATTAATTTCTACCAGTCCCAGCGGGCGGTGGAATTCGCTCTGCCTGCGCTTAAACCTGGTGGTATTCAGATCACGGTATCTGCCTGTTATGATGGTCTCGGTAATGACGAGTTTGTAAAAGTGCTTCAGTCCTGCTCTGATCCGGCTGAACTGCTGAAAATGTCGCCACCTGAAACTTTAGGCTGGCATAAAGCAGCCCGGCTCGCCCGGATTATGCAGGCACACCGGCTTTATACAGTAATGCCCGGTGTTCCACCGGAACTGCTCCGCAGTGTGTTTATGCACCCATTTAATTCCATTCAGGCGGCGCTCGATGCTGCTTTTGCTAATCTGAGTAATCGAGCTTCCCTCTATATAATTCCTGACGCAGGTGCGGTTGTGCCTGTTGAACATTTGCCCAAACCACCCTCCTCAACCACCGGTTCCGGGGATTAACTATAATTTATTCAAACAGTTACGCAATTAAGGGGGGCTAGCCCCGGGCTCCCCCGGCCCAGACAGGACAGCGGTTGTCTAACAGAATCTGGAGCAGTAATCCCCGGAGAAGGTAGTTACCGCTCCAGTTGTTATTCCTGCTGCAGTGTTGATGTCAGTATGCTCACCCGTCCCGCTCCTTTGCCCCGAGAATGCAATCCGGAGCACGGTGCATCTACCGGTGCCGGTTATTCCGGTTCAGACCTAATCACCGGTAATAGCGGTTGTCAATGGAACTGCTGTCTTTGCCCAATCGGAGCCCGTGGCTTGACTTGGTTTAACAGCGTCATACAATGAAGATTGTGGATATTACCATTGATAAGCTCGGTTGTTTCAGCGGAAAAGAGGTCCAGCTGCGTGGCTGGATCTACAACCGCCGTTCCTCAGGAAAGGTCCGGTTCATACTGCTGCGGGATGGTACAGGAATTGTTCAGTGTGTGTTTGTTGAAGGGCAGGTGCCTGAGCCGGCATTTGACCTGGCGGATAACATCCCTCAGGAATCGGCAGTGGCTGTTACCGGCATTGTGCGGGAAGACCGGCGGGCACCAGGGGGCTACGAACTTACTGCTACTGACATGCAGGTAATCTCCCTTGCCGAACCATACCCGATAACACCAAAGGAGCACGGTATTGAGTTTCTGATGCAGCACCGGCATCTCTGGCTACGCTCTAGGCGCCAGGTGGCAATTCTGCGCATCCGGAATGAGATTATCAAGGGATTGCGGGATTACCTTGATGAACAGGGGTTTCTGTGCTGTGATACTCCAATTCTGACTCCGGCGTCGGTTGAGGGCACGACTACTCTGTTTCCGGTAGATTATTACGGTGAGCAGGTTTATCTGACTCAGTCCGGCCAGTTATATAATGAAGCCATCTGTGCAGCGGTACGTAAAACCTACTGCTTCGGACCCACCTTCCGGGCAGAGAAGTCCAAAACCCGGCGCCACCTGACTGAATTCTGGATGCTGGAACCGGAGATGGCATTTTACGATTTGAATATGACCATGGACCTGATGGAAGACTTGATCTGTGCGGTTGTCAGCCGGGTGCTGAACCGGCGCCGGGAAGAACTGAAAATTCTGGAACGGGATACCGGAAAGCTGGAGGTAATCACTAAACCGTTTCCGCGCATCACCTATACCGAGGCACTGGAGATACTGAAGAAGGCAGGTATGAATGTGCAGTTTGGGGACGATTTCGGTGGTGACGAGGAAACGGTGATCAGTCAGGCATTTGATCGCCCGGTGATGATTCACCGGTTTCCTGCCGACATCAAGGCATTTTACATGAAAAGGGCACCAGAAGACAACCGGCTGGTGCTCGGGGTTGATATGCTGGCACCCGAAGGTTACGGGGAAATCATTGGTGGCGGTCAGCGGGAAGACGATCTGAATGAATTGCAAAAGCGGCTTCAGGAACACAAATTGCCCAGCGCACCTTATCAATGGTATCTGGATATCCGGCGCTACGGTTCGTTTCCTCATTCCGGCTTCGGACTCGGGTTGGAGCGGACCGTTGCCTGGATCTGCGGTTTGAAGCATGTCCGGGAAACGATACCGTTTCCCCGACTGCTCGAAAAGATATATCCATAAAAAGGAGGCAGCGATGCCGGAAATCAAGGTCGGGGTTGTTACCCATTATTTCGGCCGGATCGGAGTCGCGGTAGTGAAGGCGACCGAAGGACCGATTGCAGTCGGCGATACAATTCATATCAAGGGCCATAATACGGATATCATTCAGGTGGTGGAGTCGCTGCAGATTGAGCATCAACCGGTAAGACAGATAGAAATCGGACAGGAGGCGGGGATGAAAGTCTCTACCCGGGTGCACGAACATGATGAGATCTTCAAAATTACCTGAGTAACACGTTAAAAGGAGGTATATGGCAAGAAGCAAGACCAAACTGAAGCGGATGCGGCACCGCTGGGAGCTGAAAAGGCGGCGCCGACTGGAGGCAAAGAAAAAGGCACAGCAGATTGAACAGAAAGCGTAAGCTTTTTTTATTTCCATTTGAGTGTCATAACAGCACCGAAATAATTCTGAAATCGGTGCTGGACTCCGGAATCAAACCGGAAGAGATTCTTTATCTCACTCCCAGCCCGCGTAAACTACGCGCCACTCAGGTCCTGCTTACCCGAATTCTGGGCAGACGGGCATTTATTCCGCCAATGTTCCGGACCCTGGGGCAGCTGGCGCGCGAGATCTGTGACCATACCAGTGCTTACCGATTTCTCCACGATGAATTAAAGCCGGTCCTTATCCGCCGGATTGCACAGCAGCGAGGGCGGGAGGTCACGCTGGGCTACGCTCAGGTAGTGGGAGGATTTATTGCGGATGTCAAAAGGCATGTGGCGTCCGAAGTCGAACAGAACATCCCAGAGATACTGAATAAGCTATTAGCAGGTTATGATAAACCTCTACGCCGGGCACTGGAAGCATATGAACTTATGCTGGAGTACAACCGTTTGCTCAAAACCCACGGTTGGTTCGACCGGGAAGATCTGATTCGAGAAGCAATTGAGTGTCTTGACGAGTTTAGTGAATTACCACCGGTACTTATTTTGGACTGCTTCGTAGCCCCGAACCGTTTAGAGCAGCAGTTGCTCGCTCAGCTGGTGGACCGGTGTCCGATGGTCATTGCCGGAACGTACTGGTCGGATGCGGCACCGGAAAAATATACCCTCGCCCGCCGGTTCATTGATTTCATAGACCGGCAAGCCGGTTTTATCATCGAAAGATTGACTGGAGAACAGAAAGCGCGGGAACCAGAGCAACTTTACCGCTTTCCCAGTCCGGATCAGGAAATAATCGGTGTCTGCCGGGAAATTTGTAAACACAGCGCCGAACTTAACCCGGCTGATACCTATGTGGTCTTCCCCCGTCTTGGTTACTATGTACCGCTCGTCGAGAGATATTTCCCTCAGTACCGGATCCCGTATTCTGTTTTTCCCAGTTCTCCTCTGATTTCCTCCCCGGTAATTACACCCGTGCTGGAACTGCTGAAAGCGCTGGATAGTGATTATGAACGGGTGGCAGCAGCGGCGGTATTTTCTTCGCCCTATTTCCCGGGACTGCTGCGACTCCCCGGAGAAAATGGTCTGGATGCCCGCAATCGCGCTGCTGCCCTGATTAACATTGCCTCCCGCCGTGCCGGCATCATCAAAGGTCGAGATAACTGGCTGAACATTGCGGAAAGAATCCTTAATGATGAAGAACAACTGGAAAACGGGTTGAAAGCCGAACTGTTGCACGATCTTCAAATCCGGATCCGGCAGGCAATCGGGCTTACCGAGAGTATACTGGAGCCCGCCGGGACTTTGGGAAATCAGGCGCGACGGCTTAAACAGTTTCTTGAAGTTGTTGAGTTCGGCAGCAACCTCGAAACGACGACTGAATGGTTTGAAGAGTTAAACCAGGACCGGAAGAGCCTTTACGATCTTCTGGACACCTTAAGTGAACTGGAAATTGAATTCGGTGAGCAACCGGAACCCCGGAGACAGTTTATCAGATCACTGCTGCATCTACTTGGAACCGGCACAAAATCACCCGAGCGTGATCACGGCGGGGTTATGGTTGTGGCAATGGAGGAAATGCTGGGGATTAATCCCGCTAATCTTTTCTTCTGTGGTTTGACCGAAACTGAACTTCCAGGACCCTATCATCCGGACCCGATTTTGCCCGATTCAGTCCGCCGTGAGCTGGGAATGCCGGACATTGAGTGGCACCGGGAATGGCAGCGGTTTCATTTCTGGCAAGTTTTGAATTCCAGTCCGCGAACCCCCTTCTGCAGTTTTGCCGAATCCAGAGATGGCCGACCGGAACTGCCGACACCGTTTATTGAACTGGAGCCGGTGCGGTATGTTGATCAGCGAGATATTATTTTCTCTGATGTTGAAGAACTGCTCTATATAGGAAAAAATAAGCGCAGCCTGCTGGAAGAATTCCATTCTGGGGTTGATTTCTCAGCCAATGAAACTGTCAAGAAGGCACTTGGAGACCGGTTTGGACCTCATTACTGTTTTCACGTGACCATGCTGGAAAATTACCGTTACTGCCCCTTTCAATTTTACCTGCAGCATGTACTGGGATTGAATCTACCTGAGGAGCCGATTTTTGAACTTGATGCCCGAAGCTGGGGAACGGTTGCCCATCAACTTCTTGCCCGGCTCTATCAAAAAGGTGCAGTACCCCTAGAACTGATTCCTGAGTGGGCGCAAAAGATTACCGGTGAAATCCTCCCCAATTTAAAATTGCCTGAGTTCTGGCATCAGGTAACCGAAAGGGTGCTCAACAATTTGATTGTTGAGTTCGTCAAAACCGAAACTCGACTGCGGGAAGCAGGGTTTCTTCCCGAACGGACTGAACTCCGGTTGCGTGGAACTGTCGACGGAATCAGCCTTCAGGGTAGGCTTGACCGGCTTGACCGGCGCGACGGGCAAGTGCGGATCATTGACTATAAAACCGGTTCGGGAAGTATAAGCGCATCAGATGTAATTCATAAAAAGAGTCATATTCAGCTGCCGATTTATGCCCATCTGCTGCTCCAAAGCCCGGAGTTTGGTGATTTGACGGTAGAGAATATGGGCATCTATAATTTGCGCTCAATGAATCTGAACCTGCTGGTAAAAGAAGGACACCCGGATGTAATGGAATTGATTAAAGCGGCGCGGGAGAATACAGTCGACATTGTGCAAAAGATCCGGGCGGGGATTTTCCTGCCCGCAGAAGTCGACAAAAACCACTGCAGAGAGTGTGAATACAGATTTACTTGCGGGCGCGACCATGACACCTATGAACAGGAATAATACTGTCCGGCTGAAAAGTACAATCGTATTCGCCCCGGCTGGTTCGGGCAAAACGGAAGAATTGAGCCGGCGCTATCTGAAGCTGGTCAGTAATGGAGTTAAACCAGAACGGATTCTGACCCTTACTTTTACCGACAAGGCGGCAGCGGAAATGAAAGAACGGATTCTGAGGAACGCCCGCCGCGACTATCCTGACCTGTATCAGATCCTGAAAGATAATATTCTCAGACTGAGAATATCCACCATTCATTCCTTCTGCTATTCACTTGTTCAACGCTTCGCCGACCTTCTGGGTATAGATCCTCACCCCAGTGTTCTGAGTGATTATCAGACACTCTGGGAGCAAGCAAAATATGATACCCTAATGAAAATTGCCGATGGGCAATTTGGCGTGGAAACCCGCGAATTAATGATTTCCCTGCTTAGTGACACGCACCAGATAGGCTGGAATGAACTCGCCAAGCTGTTTAAAGCGTTGTTTAAGAAACGGAGTACCGTTGTCCGGGCCGGACTGGAAGACAACTCGTACGTGCAGATCGAACTTAAGCAGACTGTTGAGCTTGCCCACCGGCTCCGCTCCGATATCTGTGGGCAGTCACTGATTGATAACTACGAGGAGCTTTTCAGCAATAACTACACTGATGAAAACGAAATTTTCAGGATTGCCCGATTGCTCAGCAGCAAAAAGAATGTTTTTCTCACCAAGGAGGGTAATCCCCGACAGCGAGGATTTAATTCGACGCAGCGGGAATGGGCGGTGTTGATGGCAGATTATTATTACCGGATCTTAATCGCCCGAGAATTAATCGACTTCCGCAGGAAGTTTCTGCTGTTCAAAAAGTGCTTTCTTGAGACCTACGAACAGCAGAAACACGAACAAGGAATGGTTGATTACGATGATATGGAACTGCTGGCACTGAAGCTGTTAACTGAAAATCCGGACTGGCTCAACATCCTGTATATCTTTGATGAGCATACCGACCACATTCTGGTTGACGAGTTTCAGGATACTTCATATCTGCAGTGGGCAATTATTGACAAGCTGAGTGAAGAATGGCGGTCCGGCGCCGGTATCAAATCGGAACTGGGCATTACTCCAACTATCTTCATCGTCGGCGATGATAAACAGTCCATCTACATGTTCCGGGATGCCCGGGTTGAAATATTCTCACTGGCCCGGGATAAACTTGCAAACTGGCTGGGAAATGAAGCGCTGGAAGTTCTGAATCTGGAGAAAAATTACCGCTCACTACCCGCGATTATCGATTTCAACAATACGCTTTTTTCCCGGCTGATGCGCCCACCAGCGGATTCTCCCCCATGGTTCACCCGTTATCGTCCTTTTACCTGTCAGCGCAACAATCTGACTTCAGGAAAGGTTGAACTGCTGATTGAAAAAATAGACTCAGAGATAAATATGCCCGAAGCTTGCTGCATCGATGCTGAAAATGTTGCCCGGCGGATCCGCCAGCTGATTGATTCCCGTTACCAGATTTATGAACGCCAACCTGATGGAGCAGAAACGCTTCGTCCCTGCTGTTATCGCGATATCGCTATCCTTCTCAGATCCCGAAGCAATTACCTTGCTACCATTGAGAACAGTTTGCGCAAATACCAAATCCCATTTCTGGTGGTTGGCGGGACCGGTTTCTATGAAGAGCCGGAAGTGCAATATCTGACTGCATTGACAAAATTTCTAATTGACCCCGCGGACGACCTGTCGCTGTACATAACTCTGCGCGGACCTCTGTTTCTTATTTCTGAACATGAACTTTTCTTCGCCGTCGACAGTTCAAAAAACTCCAGTGCCTTTCTCTGGGAAAAAATTTCCCACCCCGATGCCAATCTTACTCCATCAATCCAGGATGCGGTTCAGAAACTGACTGATGCACAGCAGCGGATAGGTTACGAACCGTTGCATTTGATTCTTGACCGGTTACTGGTGCAGACCCGGGCTTGGTCAATTTTCTGGGAATCGCAGCGGGAGGCAAATGTCCGCAAGTTTCTGCAGGTTATTCATGAACTTGAACTCAGCGGTCTCCATCTGCTCCGTATCAGGGCCTTCCTGGATCAACCAAGGAGCGATGAACCTAAGGCTGATGTACCCGCCGAAGAGATGAATGCAGTTCAGGTAATGACCGTTCACGCTGCAAAAGGACTTCAGTTCCCGATCGTATTTCACCCCGGTTTGCATGAAAATATAACCGGTCGTGCCAGATCCAGCACTGATGACAGATTGCTAGTAGAAGAGACAGCATTCAATCAGGTCCGCATTTTCTATCTTAAAGACGCAGTACTGCGCAATAAATGCGATGCCTATATCCAGTACAAACTGAAACAGATTGAAGAAGAAAAGCGAATACTTTACGTGGCATGTACCCGGGCGCGGGATGCCCTTTTTCTCACCGGTATCTGGATGGCAAAAAAACTCAAAGATACTAAATTGGAATGGCTGCACACGTGCCTCGGATTGGAACCTTCAGAAAGTGGTTTCACACTGGGAATCGAAATCCCAGGAGTAGAAACCGCCTCCGCTTCGTTTCTCTCTGATACACAACCTGTCACCACCTCCGATCAGCCACTGAAAATCGTTAAGAAGGGTATCGAATTCGCAAGCAATAATCCGCCAGTACTTCCCATAGCTCGGTTTATTTCCCGAGAGCTGAAGCAAGCTCCGGAAGAAGCACTGGGCATCGGTGAAATCATTCATCGCCTGCTCGAACTCATCTCAAAAGGGAAAATCTCCTGCAACACTACAGCGATGGAGCAGGAGATCCAACGTCAGCTCAGAATTAAATGTATACCGAAGCAACGGCATACAAAACTTACTCGGGAAATCCTTGCTCACATAAACCGGCTTATTGAATCCCCCGTATGGGAAATTATCAAACCTCAGTCCGATGCCTATGCTGAACTGCCAATCATTTACCACGATGGAGAACGAATATTGAGCGGAAGGATCGATCGAATCATTGTTCATGAAGGGGAAGTTCGAGTCTATGATTACAAAACATTCCCGATAAAAAAAGGTGAAATCGCGGACCTTACGGCTGAGTATAACAAGTTTCAGTTAAGTTATTACAGATCGGCAGTCAGCGAACTCTTTCCTAACAAGAAAGTAAAGACTTTTGTAATCTTTACCGATATTGCGCTGATCGTTCCGGTTGATACCGAATGACCTACTGGGGAGTCAACTTTGCATAAGGTACGATCATCTCCTCCATTGAGATCCCGCCGTGCTGGAAGCTATTTTTATAAGTCTTTTCATACTCCCGAGGTTTTGTGGGATAGATAAAATAATAATCTGAACGGGCGAGCGCATATTTCACTCCTCGATGTTCAGCAGGCAGTGCATAACTTTCAGGGTTTGATATTAATAAAGCATCTTTCTCTTCAACTCTTATCGCTGCACCGTGCTTGTAACGTAAATTCGCTGAAACTTCCCTTGATCCGTAAATCAGCGTAGGTCGTTTTACCCTGATAAATCCGTGGTCGCTGGTGATAATAATAATGCATTCCCGGCGGGCAAATTCCTTAAGCAGTTCATAGATAAACGATGATGCAAACCAGACACGAGTGACCCCAACCAGTGACGCATCATCGGTTATCATCTCATTTAACAGCCGGGTCTGTTTTACGGAATGAATCAGTAAATCAAGAAAGTTGATGATGATCACACTAAGGCGGATATTAGTATCAAAAAGAATGGTTTTTAACTGATTTAACTCTTCACCATGTGATGTTTTTACAAATGAAAAACGTGATTTGAATCCAAGTCGGCGCAGATTTTCAGCTAACAGTTCCTGTTCGTACCGATTCTGTCCGGTTTCTTCAAATACCCACCACGCTGGATAGCGCCGGTAAATCTCGAGAGGTAACAAACCGCTGAAAATGGCGTTTCGGGAATACGGCGTAGCACTGGGCAGGATTGAGAAGTAAAAGTTAGTTTCAATTTGATAAAAATCCTTCAGTAGCGGAAGAATCGCCAGCCATTGATCATAGCGCATGGAATCTAAAACAATAAAATAGATCTGGCGGTAACGGTCCCAGAGCGGCTTTACAATTTTCTCCAGTATCTGATGACTGAGTAAAGGGCTTTCCCCTGAAAGCCACTGGGGATAGTTTTCTTCAATAAATAGACTGAACTTGTTATTGGCTGCTCGATGCCGTTCCTGAAGGATCTCTTTCAGACCGGAATCGTCGTAACGGTGGATGATATGATTCCAATAGTTCAGGAGAAAATAGTAATCTGCCCAATCCCCTGCACTTTCTAAGTCCCTTGCTTCGTTAATGGTTTGAACAAATTCTCTGCCCATTTGAGTCACTACTAGTTTTCGTTTTTCCAGCAAACGTTTTATGACGGCAAGAAGCTGAGCAGGAGTAAAAGGTTTAATAATAAAATCATCGACCATTTTGCCGAGCGCTTCGTTGATCAGTGCTTCATCATCGGACTTAGTGACCATCGCCACAAAAACTTGGGGATCAATTTCTTTGATCCGACGCAGTACATCAAGCCCCTGCATCCCGGTCATCATTTGATCCAGTAAAATAAGATCAAATGATTGCGATCTTAACAACGACAAACCGTCCGGTCCGTTAGTTGCAGTTGTAACCTGATAACCTTTCTTTTCCAGTGTGTAAATAAATGGACGGAGCAGATCAATCTCATCGTCAATCCATAGCAGTTTCATGGTTTTTCCACGGGTAAATAAATAGCAAAAACTGTTCTTCCCGGCTGACTTTCCTTTAAAACCAACCGTCCCCGGTGATAGCCCTCTACGATCCGCTTTGCAAGTGTCAAACCGACACCCCAGCCATAACGTTTAGTCGTCACTCCGGGTTCAAATAATTTGGTGGTTTTTACTCCTTCGCCGGTATCCATTACTTCAACTTCAACCCATCGGTGATCGGATGTAAGCTGAAGTTTTACCCTGACCTCCCCGGTTTTTTCGCCAATCGCATCGATGGAGTTTTTGAGTAAGTTTTCGAGCGTCCAGGATAACAGCACGGAATCTACCATTACTACCGGACGGTCTTTTAGCTCAAGAACTATATTTACTCCCCGTGGAGAACGCCGTCTTACGAACTCAACAGTACTTTCTACAATCTCATTTAATGTTCTTTTTTCGAGATCCGGCGGCAATCCGATACGGCTGAAACGACTGAGCACCTCGTTTATACGTGCTAGGTCTTCTTCCATCTGGCGCACAATTTCTGTTTCTCCGTTTTCTCTTAACACATCAAGCCAGGCAGTGAAAGAAGATACCGGTGTTGCAAGCTGATGCGCTGTTTCTTTTGCAAGCGCTGTCCAGATATGCTCCTGCTCTCGTCTTTTATATTCGAGTATACCGACAACACCGGTAGCTACGAATGCAAGAAAAAGAATCAGCTGGATCAATGAAAAATAGCGGAGCAGCCTGACCGAATTAAAGAGACTGCTGGTAATCCGACGGAGAATGACGGTTGCCGGCGATGTTCCATAGTGAATTACATTTAGACAGCGTAAAGAATCACCCTCGCGCACCATGACTGGAATTGGGGCGTGTTCGGCGTCAAGTTTCTTGATTTGCTGGAGAAGTTGTGAGCGAGAAGTATCTGCGTCATTAATGTTCCGGAAAGTTACAGGATTACCCTCGGGGTCAGTGATAATTACCGGAAAATCGATTTTCTGAATTACTTCATCAAATATTATGTCCAATTCAGCAGACCCCCCATCATCAGGTTCTGTTATTTGACTCATAAAGCGGGCATAAATTCGAGTGCGGAGCTGAGTTTCGCTTTCAAGCTGATGATACAGAGTAGCAGCATAATTGCGCCACAACCGTGATAATTTCATGAGGAGAAACTGGGAATAAAAAAACCAGATGCCGGCGAATACAATTAAGCCAACGGCAAAGTACGCCTGCAAACCTCGGGATCCAATTCCGATTTTAATTTTATTCAATTTATTTTAATATACAGCTGCCATTTTCAAAAGTCAATGAGCGTTTTGCTTTAAATACAGAACGGCCAGTTTACTATATTATTTATTGACTCTGAGAATATTATCAGTATGCTATTCAAATGCCGATCATTGGGACAATCGCGATCGTGGCATCAAGCTTAATTGCGCCTCCAGAATCATTAGCAGTGCGCGACAACCCGAATGATCAAGGAAGGGCAATTTTAATTAGCTGGGTTTATCCCCAAACTGAATCAATAATTGGCTTCCGGATTTTTCGAGCCTGTTCGCTTCCGGATAAATTTGCCGCGTTGAATAGCGAACTCATTATTGGAACTGAATATCTGGACAGTGATACCATGCTCTGTGACGGGGTTCCCTACTATTATTTCATCCGTGTTTACAGTGCCTATGATTCAGCCGATTCGCCGGTGATTGGGCCGGTCGTTTCAAGCGCCCAGTGGTTTAATACGGATAGATTTAATGTTCTAGTTCTTGCGGTAATTATAAACGGTCTTTTCATTTTCTACCTGCTAAGGGCACGGCGCAACACAGGAATGTTTATTCGAAAAATCAACGGCTTGGATGCAATTGATGAAGCACTGGGAAGAGCAACAGAAATGGGAAAACCTGTCTTATTCAGTTTCGGGCTCGGGTACATAACTGACATGGTTGTTATCGCCGCATTGCCCATCTTACGCCGGATTGCAAGCAAAACCGCTCAATATGCGGTGCGTCTTATTGTTCCCAATTCTGATCCACTTGTTATGACTACAGCGCAAGAAACGGTTAAGGAGGCATATACTGAGGCGGGACGACCCGATCTTTATAATCAGGACAATATCAGTTTTCTGACTTCCGATCAGTTTGGCTACGCTGCAGGAGTTGATGGTATTATTTTACGTGAAAAACCAGGGGCTATTTTCTGGCTTGGGTATTTCTATGCCGAATCTCTGATCATGGCGGAAACGGGTCACAGCATCGGAGCAATTCAGCTTGCTGGTACTACTGAAACCACACAACTTCCTTTTTTTGTTGCGGCATGTGATTATACTATGATAGGTGAGGAAATTTACGCCGCATCCTGCTATCTCAAACCCGAACCGATTATGCTAGGTACTATAAAAGGCGAAGATTTTATTAAATTTCTGTTGATTATATTAATCTCATTAATAGTATTATTGGGTACTGCTGCTCGCCTACTGCCGAATGAGGCGCCATTTCTTAACAATTTATTTGGGACAATTGTTAACTGGTTTACACCTAAATCATAAGTCTATGTTGCACCGCACCGGTCCGCTGATTTTGGTCTTTGGAACTGCACTTTTGTTGATTATAGCCTTTTTTATACCCCATAAACCATTCGGAGATCTTGAGGCACGGTTTCTCAACTGGTATGCTATAATTTCTGGCTTCACATTTCTGCTGGGACTGGATTCACTTGCCCGCCATCATCTGATTAAAATCGCGCGCCGTGAAAAAGGGTGGTTTTACAGCTTGCTTTTAGTTACCAGTCTCTTTGGCACTCTTTTTTTGGGTCTATATTCGTGGGTTCGATATGCCAGTCCCTTTGCACTTAACGCACCTTTTATGTGGTTATACAAGTTTATGATCATTCCCCTGCAAGCCACGATGTTTGCAACACTTGCTTTCTTTATTTTTTCTGCTGCTTATCGCGCTTTCCGGGTCCGTAATTTGGCTGCTACTCTTTTGCTCATAGCTGCATGTCTCGTAATGCTCGGCAATGTTCCAATCGGCAGCTCCATTTGGGGAGGAATAAGTTGGTTGATCCATCAAATCTTTCCCAATACCAACTTAGAGATATTAAAACGATGGGAACTTTTTGCTGCAGCTAAAGACTGGCTAATGGCCATTCCCCAGGCTGCTGCGGGGAGGGGAATTGGTATCGGACTTGCCCTGGGAGGAATAGCAATGTCCCTGCGCATAATTCTGGGTATTGAGCGTACTTATCTGTCTTCATAGAGCCGTATGAAAGTAACTCTCCTTCCAATGTGGCGAACATTGGCATCAATCGACAGGAGAATTATTTACCTTCTCCTGACAATCGTAGTAGTACTGCCACTTATTATCCACCCCAAAATTAAAGTAAGGGTATCCGAACCAGTTCGAGCCGCGTTCAAGTCGATTGAAAAATTGCCACAAAATTCTGTAGTAATGATCTCAATTGATTTTGACCCTTCGTCGGCTCCTGAGGTCCAGCCCATGCTAATTGCCATATTAAGACATTGCTTTAAGAAAAACTTAAAAGTGATTTTAACCGGTCAGCTTGCATTAGGATTACCATTGGGAGAAATCGCTCTAAATCAGGTTTCAGGCGAATATAACAAGGTTTATGGCAAAGACTATATAAATATTGGTTACCGCCCTGGATCTACAGCACTGATGGTTGGCATTGGACGCGAAATCAGAGATTTTTTTAAAACTGATTATCAAGGCGTTCCTCTGGATAGCTTTGAATTTATGCGTCGAGTCCATAATTATCATGACATTGCACTACTTGTTACTCTCGCGCATGGTGCCGTTGCCGACGCCTGGATACAATATGCTGGTGCGCGGTTTAATCAAAAAATCATCGTCGGATGCACAGGAGTAAATGCACCAAACATGTATCAGTATCTCAGCGCCCAGCAGATCGCCGGACTTATCGGCGGACTACAGGGGGCTTCTGAGTACGAAACTCTTGTAGAAAAACCTGGCGCCGCTACACTTGGAATGCCCGCTCAATCGACCGCTCATGCTCTGCTAATAATACTATTAATTATCGGTAACATCGGATTTATTTTGACCAAGAAAAAGAAGTAACTCATGAGCGGCGATTTAATCGGCACCTGGCTGGCAGCAACTTTGACAATTGCGATATTCTCATTCCTTTACCGAGATAACCCGCTTTATCGTGCAGCTGAACACGTTTACGTCGGGATTTCTGCCGGTTTCGCAGTAATATATGCATGGGCATTTGATGTTTATCCCATGCTTGTCGAATCATTTAAAGCGCAGCTCGGTGCTAAAAATTATTTCGAAGCCTATATATTAGTAATCCCTGCACTGTTGGGATTGGCAATGCTGTTACGGTCCATTCCCAAACTGACTTGGATTTCAAGGTGGCCAATATCATTTACCATAGGCATCGGAGCGGGGCTCGGGCTAATAGCCGCTATTCAGGGATATCTGTTGCCTCAGATATTTGATACATTGAGACCGTTGGTAACCATTAACAATGCTATTATCTACATCGGCGTTATTACAACCTTAACATATTTTTATTTTTCACGAGAGCACAGGGGTTTGACTGGTGTCGTTGCCCGCATTGGAATTATATTCATTATGGTAGCATTTGGCGCATCATTCGGTTATACAGTCATGGCACGCGTCTCTCTGCTTATCGGAAGATTTTATTTTTTATTCCACGACTGGCTGCCTCTAATCCGATAATATCCATCTGAATCGCAACAGTTAGAAAATTAATTTCTTGACAGCGAATGAACAATCAATATATTAAATAAGTTGAAGTTAGAAAAATTGGGGCGATTAGCTCAGCTTTGGTTAGAGCGCTTGCTTGACATGCAAGAGGTCACCTGTTCAAATCAGGTATCGCCCATTCAACCAATAGTCCCACACAGCATGCGATAATATGAAAGAACATTTTGCCAATCTCCGATGTCTACAGGAAATTGATAACGAAATAAAAAACCTGCGAGAACGCTTGAACGAACTGCCAGGTAAAGTAACTGACATCCAAAAAAGGTGTGAGGCAATTAAAACAATTCTCGAGGGGAAAAAACAATTACTGCAAGAATCAAAAAAGCAATACAAACTGGCAGATGTAGATTTGCGTGCTGCCGAAGAAAAGATTGCCGCCTATTCGGTTCAACTTTACTCAGCCAAGGATAATGTTCAATACAAGGCATTAATCAAGGAGATTGAAACGCAAAAGAAGGTAAAAAATGACATTGAAGATCGCATCATTTACCTGCTAGAAAGCATCGAAAAGCTGGAAAGAGAAATCCAGGAGCTGGAAAAGACGGTTGCTCAAGCGGAAACTGATGCCAAAAATAGGATTTCAGTTTTAGAGGAGGAAAGAAAAGAGTTGGAAAAAGCCGTTTCAGAACGCGAGTCCCAGAGAACACATCTCGCCGAGTTGCTGCCTGCTGATTTGTTAAGACGGTATGAACGAATCCGCATAAGTAAAGGAGGAATAGCTGTAACTAATACGGAAAATGACAGATGTAACGGTTGTTTAAGCCCAATTCCTCCGCAGCGAATATTAGAAATTGAAAGGCAAGACAAACTATACCTTTGTGAGGCATGTGGGCGAATACTGCTGCCGGCCGAAAAGAAAACTCATCCTGCAAATTAGTGAAACCAAAATCGCCTGCTACAGACGCTCAGCCTTATACAGTACAGGTTGACGGTTCTTCACGCAATAATCCTGGCCCGGCGGGTATCGGTGTGGCTGTTATTGCGCCCAACGGCCAGCTTATCAAAGAAATAAGCCGATTTATTGGTATAAAAACAAACAATCAGGCTGAATATGAAGCGTTGATTACGGCGTTAACCGAGATAAAAAATATGAATATCCAATCTGTTACGATTCAGACCGACTCTGAGTTACTTTACTACCAGTTAACTGGAAAATACTCAGTTAAAAGCGACAAACTCAAACCCCTGTATCAGCGTGCCAAGCAACTGCTTGATTCTCTATCAAATGTCAAATTCATTCTCGTCCCGAGAAAATGTAATCGATTGACTGATAAGCTTGCCAAGAAGGCGTCTTCTCTTGTCGCATCTCGTTAAAAAGAATGAAAAGGGCACGTAACTTTGCAATTACATGGTTAATGCCCCTTGGTACGTTACTTCAATTCATACTTCCCAGATGGTTGGTAACAAAAATCGCCATATTTATCGGCGGACTGGCATGCCGATTGAGCCCACGCAAACGGGAAAAATTGATAGAAAATTACCGTCATATTTTAGGTAGGCAGCGGAGTCAAGCTGAATTGACCCAAATTGCCTGCCGGGCTTTTAAAAACTTAGCTCTCTTTTATGCTGACCTGCTGCGTGTTCCTGTAATGAAAAAAAGGACCGCTCTCCTAGGTACTTTTGACCCTCGAAATATCAATCGTGTATTGAAACAGAACCGGAGTGCCATATTAGTAACTGCTCACATCGGAAACTGGGATTTGGCGGGAGTCTTCCTGACTGCTTTAGGTTATCCTCTGTCAGCAGTTGTAGAACCAATACCGCGAGGCTGGACAAAGACATTTGATCGCTACCGCCGAGCCTGTGCCATGGAAACCATTCCAATTCCAGAACATAATCGGATTAATCGTGCGATAGAACGAGGTAAAATTGTAGCACTGGTTGCCGATCGTGACCTAACAGGACACGGAATCATCTGTCCAGCATTTGATGCATACCGTTTCTTTCCTAAAGGACCGGCAGTTTACGCACTACGCCATCGTATTCCAGTTGTGATCGGTTATTTTATTTATCAGAAAAGAAAGAACCTTCCTCCCTACATGGGTGTAATTGAACCGCCAATTGAATTTCAGCCAACAGCGAACATGGATGAAGATATTCACCGCTTGACTTCGATAATTGCTTTTAAACTAAATCAAATTATCAGCAGTTATCCTGATCAATGGTTAGTATTTAACGCCGACTGGAAATGCGGAAAATAAAAGTAAAAATTAAAAGACTAGTTAAAAACATCCCCCTGCCATTTCAAAGTACACCGGGCGCTGCCGGCTATGATCTTGCAGCTGCTGAAGACGCAATAATAAAACCCCACAGCTTTGGCGTTGTTCGCACGGGAATAGCTATCGAATTGCCCACTGAGATCGAAGCTCAAATTCGGCCTCGTTCCGGACTCGCTATGCATAAGGGCATCGGTGTGTTAAACAGTCCTGGCACAATTGATCCTGATTATCGCGGTGAACTTAAAGTAATTCTATTTAACTGTTCTGATGCTGACTTTAAAATCAAATTTGGTGATCGCATTGCCCAGATAGTGTTTTCTCAGAGATTACAAATTGAATTTCAAGAAACAAAACAATTGACAAAAACTTTACGCAATGAAAAAGGCTTCGGCCACACTGGGTAATGAATGCGAATCTGTTTAGTATCCAGCGCGTACCGTCCTTATATTTCGGGGGTTGGGGAACATGTCCATTACCTTGGCTCTGAGCTTCAAAAAATGGGACATACTGTCCATGTGCTTACTTCGACTTGCCGGACTATTTCGGAAAATGATTTATTACCAACGATGAGACTCGGTACCGGGTTGACAATACCCTTTGCTGGAGGAGAGTTTACTCTTCCGGTTGGCGCAAGACTGGCGCCAGAGGTAAAAAATTTTTTAAAAAAACATACATTCGATATTGTCCACTGCCACGGCATTTTCCCCCCGGAACTTGCATACTGGGCAGCAATATACGCTACTTGCCCTACAGTAGTTACCTTCCACACCGTGACACCACATCTGCCTCCTTTTTTATGTAACCTTGCCGCTTTCTCACTTAAAAAATTGAATGCCAAACTAGCTGCAAAAATCGCTGTTTCTCAGGCTGCTAAACGATGGGCAGAAAAATTCTTCCCTGGGGAGTATCATGTAATTCCCAATGGCGTTGACCTCAGCAATTTCTCCCCTAACGCCCCCCCCGCACTTTCACCGGCACATCCGAGAATTATTTATGTAGGAAGACTTGAAAAAAGAAAAGGGTTGAAATATCTTATCCTTGCCCTGCCGGCTGTATTAAAAGAATTTCCGAAAGCAAGCTTGGTTGTAGTGGGTTATGGCCCCTTAAAAAATTATGTTATGCAACTTGCGCACAAAATAAAAGTATTGGACTCTGTTCAATTTGTAGGGCCGGTATCAAATAGTAAACTTCCGGGATACTATACTTCCTCCACTGTCTATGTTGCTCCAACGATAAACCCTGAGGCCATGGGAATAGTTCTTATTGAAGCAATGGCATGCGGAATTCCCGTCATTGCTTCAGATATATCTGGATATGATGAAATTATTACTAATGGAGTAAACGGCATACTAGTTCCCAGAAGAAATATTGCAAAGCTGGCCGAAGCAATCATTACCCTTATATCAAATTCAAATTTGAGAAACCGCATTTCAGAAAACGCACTACGATATGTAGCACAATATGACTGGAAAAACATTGCCGCTCATATTGAGTCAATTTATAACCAAATAACCCAATGAAACGCCCGCTAAAGATCTTGCTAGTATCTGCAGCGTATCGCCCATATCCATCAGGGGTAAGCGAACATGTCCATAATCTGGCATCGGCACTTACGACGTTGGGTCATTCGGTAACAATTTTAACCACACATTTTCCGAAATTTCAAAAATTAGCACCTGTCGATAATATTGAAGTTCCGATAATACGTTATGGCAAGGCTATTCTGCTTCCGCTTAATCGCTCCTATGCCACTTTACCGGTTGGAGCAAAATTATCCAAACAAATTGCTGCTTTCCTTCGCAGCTATCATTTCGACATCGTGCATTGCCACGGCTTCTTTTTCCCTGAAATATCTTACTGGGCCTTAATCCACAGTAATTCGGTTAATGTCGTAACTTCTCTAACCGCAGGATTCAAAATCCATAGATTTGGAAGTCCAGTGTTCCGGATGATATTTTCAAAGGAAATAAAAAAGATCCATGGTAAAATCGCAATTTCAAACCGGGCCCGCATGGCCATCGAGCCTTATTTACCCGGTGAATACCGTATTATTCCCTCGGGGGTTAATTTAAAACTATTTCAACCGGGTTATAAGCCCAAGATTGAAAAAAAAACCGGCGAAAAAATTATACTTTTCCTTGGAAGATTAGACAAAAGGAAAGGTTTAGAGGTTCTCATCCAGGCAATGCCAGATATTATCAACTCTGTACCGAATACCCGTTTAATTATAGTAGGTCAAGGCCAAAGGAAGGAACACTACGTTAAAATGGTACATGAGCTCGGCTTAGCGAAAAGAGTTGCTTTTCTTGGCGCCGCGCGCGCGGACGAACTGCCTAGCTATTATTGCAGTGCAGATGTTTATTGTTCCCCCGCACTGGGAGGGGAGACTCTTGGGATTGTTTTGTTGGAAGCCATGGCCTGTGGAGTTCCTGTAGTAGCATCTAATATACCAGGATATGATGAAACCGTATCACATTTGAATGATGGTATTTTAGTCACACCCGGCAACAGCACAGAATTAGCTAAAGCTATTATAAAAGTCCTTTCCGATAACAGTCTGCGCGCAAATTTAATAAATGCAGGATTACAAAAGGTCACAAATGAATATGATTGGTCGATAATCGCCTCGAAGACAATTGATTATTATTATGAATTAATGAAAAACAGGAGTTAATGCCGACGCAAGTTTGAAAAAATCATCGGGTGCCAAGCTATTAGCCCGGACATCAGACGGTAGTCTGATTTTATTAAACACACTAATTAACTCAGTACGACTAATTTTAAGACTCAAAGCCAGATTATTTATTAAAAGCTTCCGAGGTTGCGGATAGAAACCAGCGTTTACAATGGCAATGAATTTTTTTATGTCGGGGATAGAAAAAAGCAATTCTCTACGTTTAAATATGACCGCGGTTGAAACGACATCGGGGGTTGGTTTAAAGTAACTTCGTGGAATATTAAAAAGCCGACGGCATTCGCAGAGATACTGAGTGACCACTGAAATAGGACCGTAATCCGGGCTGCCGGGAATAGCAAGAACACGCTGAGCAAATTCACGTTGCACGGTAATGACGGACACATTCCAGTGCCAACAGTATTCCAGTAACTTCCACAATATTGCCGATGATATGTAATAAGGCAGGTTACCGATTATTTTCAAGTTCCTGTAGTTTGTCATGTCAAACGCCAGAAAATCGCACTCCACGAGCCTTAAATTGTTGTTCAGTGGAAATTTGCGCGCTAAATAATCAATTAACCTTTTATCAATCTCAACACCTATTACCTCCTTAGCAACTTTAGTTAATTTGCCGGTAACAATGCCCCTGCCTGGACCTATTTCCAGTACCGTGTCGTTGTCAGTAACATTTAGAGCTTTAACCAGTTGTTCTGCAGTCTTTTCGTGCACAAGAAACACCTGACCTAATGATCTAATAGGTTTGATCTCATCCCTCTCGATTTTAATCAGTTTCGGATGGAAGCGAGCAGAACGAAAACAATCAGGCAATTTGAAGGCAGCGCCGGGCATTATCTCTAGTTATCGTCGCTATTTCTTTAGGGGTCAAATTCAGTATCTCGGCAAGATAATTGAGCGTAACTCTGATATACGAAGGTTCATTCCTTTTGCCCGCAACAAGCTCGGTTCTGGGGATCAAGTAGGGAGCATCGGTTTCGATCAGTATTCGGTCGACGGGAATTGATCTTGCTATTTCCACTAGCCGTTTTTCTCCAAATGTCAGGTTACCGGAAAAGGAAATGTAAAATCCTTTCTCAACCGCCCATTCAGCAAGCTTCCTTCCATCCGAAAAGCAGTGCAGTATGCCTTTAAAATAGTTGTGCTCTTGTAAAATCGCCATTGCCGCAAAAGCAGCATCACGGATGTGAATAATTAAAGGCAGATTCATCATTTTTGCAAGTTCAATCTGAGCGCGAAATGCGGTTTCCTGATTGGCTTTAGTGGAGAATTCGCGGAAAAAATCGAGCCCCGTCTCTCCAATTGCCTTCACTTGGGGTTCAATACACAGATCTTTGAGCATCTGAATATCAATGCTTCGAAAGTTATCAGCCTCATGCGGATGAATTCCAACTGAGCAATATAGACCGCTGAACTTCTGGCATAATTCTATCGTCTCCCTGCTATCGGGAATATTCATACTCACGGTAAGTATTTCCTTGACCCCGGCTTGTTGAGCACGTTTCATAACCGCACTCAAATCGGAAGCAAACTGGAAATCGGTTAGGTGACAATGCGAATCAAAGATCAACAAACTGTCAGGATTCTCCTTGCTTTTTCTGGGCATACAAACTTTATGTAACTGCGGTCCCGGGAGTCACATCCTGCTCCGGCCTTATGAGCGCAACCTGCTTTCCATCCACCGCAGCTAACAGCATTCCGAATGATTCGACACCTCGAATTGTCGCCGGTTGTAAATTAGCTACAACCACTATCTGCTTTCCAACTACAGCTTCGGGAGAATATGTTTCACCGATACCGGCAACAATCTGACGTTCTTCCTTCCCGAGATCAATAACTAATTTCAGCAATTTAGAAGTTCCGGGAATGCGTTCGGCAGATTTAACGAGGGCAACTCGTAAATCTATTTTTTTAAACTCATCAATGGTAATCATAGATGGCTCCCTTTCATTTTTTTCTTTCTTATCAGGCCCCAATTTGGATTTTTCCTGAATGATAATTTTTTCAGGCAATTTCTGAAACAGAATCTCTGTTTCGCCCAATTCACTTGGGACCGCAGGGTTCAGAACATCGTCCCAAGTTCTCTTTCCCAAATTCAACATTTTAGCAATTTTCCGGCTGGTAAAAGGTAAAAACGGATATGTAATAATTTCAAGCATTGAAATAAGCTTTGAACATACTGCCATTGTCCGGTTGCACTGCGCCCGATCCGCGCTGAAGGTCCGCCACGGTGCACTGTGATCAAAGTAACGATTGCCGATTGCAGCCAAGTTCATCATCTCACGTGCTGCATCTTTAATTTGAAAACCCTCAATTAAGGTTGCAATGCGAACAACAATTTCCTGCGCCATCCCAATCACTTTCTCACTGTCCGAATCAGTACCGGTAAATTGTGGGATTTTACCGCTGTAGTATCTCTTTATGAATACCACCACCCTATTGATAAAATTACCGAGTATATCCGCCAGCTCGTTATTGTTGCGACTGTGAAAATCTGCCCAGGTAAAATCCACATCTCGATTTTCAGGTAAATTAATCGCCAGTGCATAACGCAAGGGATCAGGAGGATATTGAGACAAGTAATCACTCAGCCATATTGCACGATTACGTGATGTAGAAAGTTTTGCGCCCTCAAGATTGAGAAATTCATTGGCAGGAATTTCACTTGGCAAGATAAATTCATCGTGTGCCATCAGCATGGCAGGCCAGACGATGGCATGGAAAACTATATTGTCCTTACCAATAAAATGAACCAGCTTAGTCTGGGGATTAAACCAGTAATCCTTCCATAAATCCGGCCTGCCAAGACTTTCTGCCCAGTCCTGGGTGGCTGATATGTAACCGATGGGGGCATCAAACCATACATAAAACACTTTTCCCGCAGCCTCCGGCAGAGGAACGGGAACACCCCACGATAAGTCGCGAGTAATCGGACGGTCAACCAGTCCTCTTTTTAACCATCCTTCACAGAAACGCATCACATTAGGTTTCCAATGTGTCTTCGATGCTAACCAAGTTCGCAGATTAGTTTCGAACTGCGACAGGCGAAAAAACCAATGCACTGTTTCACGGCGTTCCGGGGTCATTCCGCATACTTTGCACCTCGGATCGATTAATTCAAAAGGTTCCAGCCATTTACCGCATTGTTCACACTGATCGCCCCTTGCCTCATTATTGCCGCAACTGGGACATGCACCTTCAACATAGCGATCCGCCAAAAACATTTTACACCGCGGACAGTAAAGTTGGCTGGTAGTTTTGGGTGTAATAAATCCCCGCCGGTATATTTGGAGAAAAAAATCCTGCACAGTTCGATAATGCAGTGACAGAGAAGTTCGGGAATAATTATCAAATTCGATACCGAATTTTTCAAAAGATTGTTTTATCAAAGGATGATAATGATCGACCAGTTCTTTAGGTGATATTCCTGCACGTTGAGCAGCGATTGTTATCGGAACCCCATGTTCATCAGAACCGCATATGAATATAACATCTGTACCTTTTAGTCGGTGGTATTTAACATAAATATCTGCTGGAAGATAAGCTCCAGCCAGATGGCCCAGATGAATTTCTCCATTAGCGTAGGGCAGCGCACTGGTCACCAGTAATTTCATAGAGAAAAAATACTAAATTTGCAGACAAAGTCAATAGCCATGAATTACAAATCAGAACGATTTCGTCTCAAATTCACAATCCAATTTCGCGGGTGTAAAAGATGTAAGTCCGCGAATGGTCAGGTCGGAACCCATTATGCCAGAAGACATTGATTGCCGGATTGGTGCTGAATGTTGAAGCAAGAACTTTCTGAGCTCCTTGATCTTTTATCCATTTGAGTGCATGTCCCAAAAGTATACTTCCGATACCTCTTCGACGCCACTTTGGGATAACGCCAAAATCTACAATTTCATATGCCTTATAAGGTAAATTCTTGCAGATAAAGGTAACGAGGTAGGCTATCGGTTCCTCCTTGATCTCTGCTAACATTATCTGTTCGGGTTTAAAGCCGGGTTCGCTTTTTTCTATCAGCAGAAAATCTTCATTCCAATTCAGAGGTTCCCCTTGATTAGGAGGATCGTCGAAGGCGGCAGCGCTGATCCGGCGTAAAAGTGGTATCTCTTCCGGTAAACGGACAGCTCGCACTGCCATATCAGGAAAATATTCTCCCCGGGGCAGTACTTCAAGGATGTGGGACATCCCCAGCATGGACACCGGATGCTTCACAAATCCAAATTCTGTCAATATCGGTGGATGAATATGATCAGTAGCTCGAGAGAAAAAAACTATATGATTAATTTTGTGGTTAACAGCCAAGTGTCTGGCTTCCGAAAGCAATCGTTCTACAAGTGGTTGGTAAAAGCTGCGCTCGCGTGCCCGCGGAGAAAGAAACAATCCGAAAGAAATTACATCCTGAAGACGCCATGTAGCTACAGAAATCCAGCCGTATCCCAATATGGTAGATTTGCATTCCAAAACTAATCCAGTACCGTTTTTCAACCAATCAGTATCAAAAAGCTTTTCATAGTCTTCTAATGAGTAAAATGCGTCACAGCCAGTTTCGTTTCTGCATGATATCGTTATACGACCAATCTCCATCGCATCCCTCAGCTCCAGCGGACGGATTACCAATTCACTTTCTGATTGCAACATCGTATTATTATATTATATTCAGACTTTCCAATCATTGTCAATTCCTCTTGGGAACCATTCCAACGGTTTCGGCTTCAATTCGTATTGAAAAAGTATCAGACCAGTCAGATTCAGCCCGATCAATATCTCGTGCTTTTGCTCGAATAAAATAAATGCCGGTGTCACTATATACATGAGTCCGGGGAATGGTTTCACCACTTTGAAAGAACGGAGACCACTTCGCCGTGGTCGTATCCCCCCATTCGATCAGGTATGTGATAACATTATCTTCAGGATCCACTGCATAAATACGAATTGATATCGTATCTGAAACGAACGCGTGGTTCCGACCGATAATGACCGGCCTACTGGGAGCATGATTACTGCTGCAGAATGAAAATATTACTGCAAGCGTCCCCAAGAACATAACTGGCGCTTTAACATCAATGAATACAGAGGATTTTTCCAATAAATATCTTTTCATTATGCCCCTCTTTAATACAAAGTTTACAGAAGTACGCCCCAACCGGCAAGTTTGTCAAAGAGAGACCAAGTGCATGTAATCCAGGGACTTGGGATTTCTGACGAACAGTTCTAACAACCCTTCCGGAAACATCAATCAACGTAAATTCGACGTCGCTTTGACTGCCCAGCGAATAATAAATTCGAGTTGTTGTTTTGACCAGATTGGGAATTATCCCTAACAGACGCGTGGCATATTTTCCCGTTCCCTCTTCATAGTAACCGGTGCAACCAGTGATACCCAAGGTAAAGAACAGAATTGCGTTGTAACCATCGGCAGAAATTTGCAATCGAAAAACGGCAATCGAATCGGAAGGACCATCATCAATTATACAGTGGAAAGGATCAAATTCATTGCTTATTGCACTTTCAGGTAATATTGTACCGAACTGAGCGACAGAATCGTAAACTGAGGTATTGCGATCGCAGGGAATTAGTCTGGCGACAGTGTTAGTAGCAGAACCCAAACCACGATTAAGCAAGGTGACAAAGATTTCCAGGCTCTCTCCGGGCTCCCAGAAACCGTTGCCATTCCCATGAGCATTATCTGAAGGAAACACACCAGCCAGAATCAACCAGGGCGCTTGTACTGACAAAGGCGCATTGGTAGTATACCTGAGTGCACGATGGGATTGAAGATATGCTCCGTTTGGGTGATAGATGTTATTGTACAAGTATTGGATACCAGTTGTTTCAGATGAATCCTCAATTCCCACCGTACAGGAGGAATTCAATGCTACCTGCTGGTATTGAAAAACGATTTCTCCGTCGCCGGTTCGTGTAGGGTAAAAACTGGGATCAAACAATATTATTTGAAATGTCTCCCGGATGTTGGGTTGGTTATAATGAGCAAAATCTTTAAATTCAATGTAATACCGACGGTTGATTGAATCAAAATACTGGTAAGCCGTGCCATAACCATTCCTGTTTTCGTCAGGATTAAGATCATCCCAGAATGGGCAGATCATCAGAGGGGGACCGACGGTATCGGGAATCGGACGGTTATTACCCGAACGGTAGGTAGTATATCCAAGTGCAAGAAAACCATTGGAACAAACGGAAATTATGGTGTCTACTCTGCCGTAGAATTTAAACTGAAACGGCAGGCGTAAAGTGCGTGTCACCGCATCTGAATCCGATACTGCCGGAATGACGATTCCCGGTCCAGGAGGTGCAAGTTCCACCCAGCTGTAAATAGGCGCTCTACCGGAAACGGTGTCAGAATCGTCATAACACCAGTATCCATAACTGTCCGGACCGGAAGGATCAGAAACCGTTCCCATTTCTCCTGCCAGTGAAATAGAAACCGTATCAGTATAAGGGTATGTCTCACCCTGACCGTGTATTGTTATCTTAAAAATTAGAGGTTTATTCTTAGGAAGGTATGGACTAACTGAAAGAGCAAAAGGGTCCCTGTCTCCACTTTTACTTTCCCCGGCGTTAACCGTGCCGAAATAGGATTGAGAATCGCCGACGGCAACATTCGAATCAAGACAAGTCAGGGTTAATTGCATGTTTCTTAAATTACCGCCCCCAAGATTGCTAATAGCAATATAAAGTGGACCGCTCTCAGAACTGCCGATTACTCCATTTCCATTCCCATATGGTGCTGAATCAATAAACAATGCGGTATCAATAACAATTTTTCCGGCACGGATTGTTAAATTTGCGGGTAAGCGCCAGGAATCATTATCAGCATCACGCACCAGCAGGGTTGCAGAAATAACGGTTCCTTCACGACTCAAGCTGTCGACGATAAATTCAACCCCATCTCCAGTGCGCACTGAATCCGGTTCGATTGAATTAAAATAAGCAATGCTGTCAATAAGCGCAATGTGCGGGCTGGAACTCCTGAAAACAGCAGTCACACCCGTTGCCGTTGCCTCACCGGCGTTTTTCAGAGCAAAATACAGTACGATCCTCTCACCGGGGTTAATTACGCGGTCGTTGCTCCCTGTAGAATCATCAATTGTTATACCTGAAATAATTAAATATGGAATACCACCTGCAATCACCCGACAATTACCCTCATAAGGTATCAGATTTCTGCCGGAAACCACTACATCCAGACTTCCGATATGACCCGGGTTAATCTCAAGATATGAACAACCGGCACTGTCGGTAACACCGGTGACATACATTGAGCTGTCCATGGAACAGCAAACCAGAGCACCAGCAACTGGCTGCCCGTCAGTAACAACCTCAATCCGGAAAGTCTGGGGACCGATCGGAATAACCGAATCGTAGTAAACCTCAATATGATGCGGGATATCAGTCCAGACACCTAACTCCGGGTCTCCAAGCAAATTCCACTCCTGATAGCGAGTCTGGTCATGATATAAGGAATCAATCCAGAACCGACCGCGCAGGGTTGCGGGACCAAGATGATACTGATTCTCTGCAAAAATCGCAGTAAAAAACCCTCGATAACAGGCACTGCGGTAATGCGCCCCATGACTGACTATGCCCGTTGTCCCAAAATAGGCGATTGCGCCGCCAAGAGTCCCCGGGGTACCTGCGCGCACGAATTTATCTCCGTACATTGAATTTCCACCTCCGGATTCCAGACTGATTGTAGCGCAGGTTGCCCCAATCACTATGGGCATCTTTTCACGGTTTGTCCAGGAGAAAGGATCAATCGCATTAAAAGGATCCCACCATGTACCTACTCCCTGTCCGCGGTAAGTAATGAAACTCCGGCCGGAATTTGCCGCTGCAGTAACATCGCCACTCCCATTTCCCCGGTTTTTACTGAACGAATCAATATGGACATAACCAGCTAAAAGGCAGAATTGGTGCAACAACCGAGAATCTCCCCAGTAAAGTGTATCGTCGGCAGCATTGTCCTCACGAACACAAGTAACTATGCTCTTGTACCACAAGCTGTCAGGCAACACCGGAGATCGTTCATAGGCAACCGTTTTTGCCACCAGTGTAGAACATTCTCGTGCATTCGTGACATAAAACCGCCCCACAGAAATTTCCATTTTGTAATCTCCGGTCATATCACCGTAGTAACAATCAGTAGTGCCGTTATAACTGGGAATCTGAGAAGGTGAACCGGCAAGCAGTACGTATTCCGGTTTTATCGGCCAGTTGTTGTAGGCATTCCGGATGTAGGACTGAATTTGGATTGGAGTCGTACCCACTTGAGATACGGGCACAACCTTAGCGAGGATTCCTTTCTGGGTTTTCCACTGAGCCAGTGGTTGTAAAATCGGAACATAGGGATCATAAGCGATTATCAGATACTTTGCACCCTGCTGTCCCAGAACGATTTGCCCCAGAAGAAAGGTCAAAATCACGGAGATTTTCAATCGATTCATATGTTATTTGATTATCACTTTCATTATGCCGGCATTATTCATCAACGAATTCGGAATGAAAAAGTAAACTCCCGACCTTAATCCATTGAGATTGTTTTCTCCGGGGCAAAGTTCACATAGCTTTTGGCCGGCTATGTCAATGAGTATGCCTGAAGTAACGCAGAATAATGTCCGGTTTAATATTACAGCAGACTGGGCTCGCTTAAAATTCCACTGAATACCGGGATCTTCAATTCCGATCAACGTGGAACTCCAATGTTGTCCGCCATCTGTAGTGACAACTACAACTCCATTACCGGCAGCCATACCGCTCAATGTATCAGCAAAATCGATATCAAAAAGGGTGGAATCGGCTCCTGAATTCTGAAGAACCCAAGTAATTCCTCCGTCAGTGGTATGAATAATTGTGCCATTTCTGCCACAAGCCCAGCCATAATTACGGTTAATAAATTTAACCGCACGCAAAAAGCGGGCATCGGGTGGAACTTGTTGCTGGATCCAGGAATTTCCCCCATCGCTCGTATAAAGTACAACTGCCTGAAAATTCCGATCATTTCCGCCGACCACCCAGCCGTTACTGTAATCGGCAAAGTAAACATCATAAAAGTCATAAGTTGTATCCCGGCGCACAATCTGCCAGTTCTCTCCACCATCGGTAGTTTTGGCAATCAGCCCCTGGCCTCCCTGGAATGTATCACCGGCAGGCCAGTGTCCGGCTACAAGCCAGCCATAATCATGGTCAACAAACCAGACCCCCTGAAACTCTGCAGTGTCTCCTGAAGGAAATGGCGGCACCGGCAGAAAAACCTGTTGCCATTCAGCTCCCCCATTGGTCGTTCGCAACTGAACAATATCACCACCCGCTGCCCAGCCAAATTCCCCATCAACAAAACGGATGCGGGCAGCATGTTTAGGACCGCCTAAATTCTGCCTTGTCCAAGTCACCCCCCCATCAGTTGTCCCCCATATATCGCCAGCCCGTCCACAGGTCCAGCCGGAATCGGAAGTATAGAAAAATACATCAAAGAAGTCACGAATAGTCGGCACCTCTACTGTATCCCAGCTTGAACCAAAATTGCCGGAATGAAGGACCGCGGTCGTTTCAATAGTGACCACCCAGGCATGTACTCCTCCGGAAGGAGTTGCGATACCATGGTATATCAGCCCATTTGCAACCGAAACAACCATTAGGCAGACATTGAACATCAGCAACTTTGATTTATGATGCATAATCTCTCCTTTCTTAACTTACTTAATGTAAATTATTCGTGTTGTTAAGGGAAAAGCTTTTCCCTCGGTACTGACCCACCGAATAAAATAGATACCGGATTCAAGTTTCAAATTAGGATTCTGCCCCAGTTTCATATAGAACCGGTGGTTTCGTTCGATATTGGCATTAATATGGTGAGTAGATACGATATTCCCGGCAACATCCACAAGTTCAATAATTGATCTCATGCCGGTATTGCTTGCCTCGATCCAGATCCCATCACGCACAATTGTCGGCTGAATTTTAATCTGGGCAAGTTTAGATTTATCCTTGGCTTCTTGGATCATAGTAAATGTATCTGGAGGATTTGTTGTAAACTTGATTGCACGGTGATTACAGATTTCTGCTGCCGAAGTGGGGTAGTAACCTCCATAGGTCCAGGACAGACCGGCTCTGTGGTCCGGGCTTTGAATACCAACTGTTGCAAAATTGTGATTATTATTGGGAATTGAATCGTCATTTCGAACATCAAGGTATTGACAGACGATTGGCCCATCGCTGCTTGATGTAGGGTAAAATAACGGATCATAAAGGATCACCTGAAATGTCTGCTGTTCAGCTATGATCGGATTGCGGAAACCGTGCACATGATAGACATTACTCCACTCAACAATGAAACGGTGTTGCGGTTCATCAAAATAGTAAAAAACTCCGCCCGCATTCAGTGTATCGGTCAGAAAATCATCCCAGAGAACCGCCACAAATCCATCCGGTCCCTGAGCCGACGGTATTTCCCAGTTATAAGGTTCGCCCCACCAGGTACTGCCGAACGCAATATAACCGTTGTCGGAAATAGAAATTATATCATAGTCATGACAGTAAAACCGGAAGCGGAACGGTAAAGTTACCGGAATCGCCCGGTCCTTGCCTATAAGTACTCTCTCCCCCTGTCCGCCGCGATTCGGGTCGATTTCATACCAGTCAAAACCCGGGCGCTCCCGGCAGTTTGTATCCAGATCATCATATCCCCAGTATCCGCCCCGGTCCGGACCAAGAGGCGAGCTGACAGACGGTTTGCCTATTGGCAGGGGAAAATTGATCTGCTGTTGAAATCCTTCGCCAATCAGCCTCAGGTAGAGTGTAAAACTTCTACCCTTAACTATTTCCGGGGCAGCTCTTACTATGAAATGATCAGTTTCATTGACAATGGATTCCTGCGGTGCAACATTCCCAAAAACAGCAGCAGAATCGAGGATCTCCACAGCAAAGGGATTGGAAGAGCGTAAGATGCCGACTATTCCGGTTGCAGCGGTTGCCCCCTGGTTTTGAATCATAAATGAAACTTCGCTTGTTTCTCCAGGGTCGATAAAACCATTTGTATCATGTATTACTGAACGCAATATTTTGAATTTCGGTCCGGAAACTGCAAGATGGAAATCCGATGTCCAGCTGCTGTCGGCAGTTAATATTCTCAACTGCAGATTGATACACTGTCCATTCGTACAAGGAGGGGCAATATATACCGGAAATGGTTCCGCGCTCCGGACCTCACCAGGAGCCAACGTTCCATAATTTCGTACCGAATCAATCACAACCCCAAAGGAATCCAGTGAACTTAATATCGCTGTTACATTAAACGCACTCTGATTTGTTCCATAATTTTTCAAATTTACAGTTAAATTGCTTGTTTCTCCAGGGGTAACCATCGCAGGATTGTGAGACTGATAACCAATCAGCAACCCGCGGTATTCACCAGTAATTGCCGCCAGATAAGGCTTGAGGTCTCTGCCGGTAACGGTTATATAAAGTGAATCGGTTGTCGTAGTGTTAATTGTGAAGACCGCAGCACCTGAAGAGTTGGTCTTCTTGACCGCTTGAACCTCTCCGGGCTTGTAAAGACACACCTGGGCGTCCTTCAACGGCTGTCCTTCGCTATCCCGCACTTCAACACTGAACAGCGCAGTTCCTACTGGATAAATAGCAGGATGAGATACACTTATTGTCCTAGGAACACCAAGCCAGATGTTCATCGCCGGATCACCAAGGAGATTGTAGACATGAAAGTAAATCTTGAGGTCCGAGGAATCCTCGGGCAGTGGGAAATTAATCAGCTGTTCTATTTTCCCTGCATACATCGCCGGACCAAGCGTGACGATTCCCCTCTCCAGCATCGCATTGTAAATACCATAATCCATACAGTTGTTCCAGCGGGTGGAAGTCCCGGTGTAGGATGAACCCCAGAATGCTACCCCACCGCGCGGACTGACAGGAGTTCCTGCTCTTAACCAGACCTCACCAAAACAGGGATTTGCCTGATAGTTACCGGTGCCGCAATATAAACTGGTAATCACCGGCAGTTTCCAGCCATTGTTAAGGTTGGCAACATCTTCACGCCAGAACTCAGGATAAATCCATCCGGTAGCCTGTCCCCAGCCTCTGCCATTAATTAATGTTACCCCCTGATTAACAGCGGAATCAATCGGTCCTCGGCCATATCGAGTGGGAGGATAAAACACAGTATCGACGCAATTAAAACCTCGATTTAGTAACCGTTCCCGAATTATTCGTTTCGTTACGAGTGCTGTGACCGCCGGGGTTCCTCCTTCCTGATAACTTGTTCCTACCATTAACGCTCGTCTAAACCACAGAGTGTCTTCACAATACGGATTGGACTCGTATCCGACAATTTTTGCTACAATACAATCAAGTTCTGAACTGTTGGCTGCCGGAAGTCTGCCGACAAAAAGATCTGCAAGATAATCATTTCCATCAACGCAGGCATAAGTATGATCTGTGACACAGGAAGTAGCACCAGGTGTAGGAAATGCGGGGATTTTGTTAATCGCGCCCACCAATAGCACATATGTTGGCGCCGGCTCCCAAGTCTGATAAGCATTTTGAATATAGCTTCTTATCTGCTCACGCTGGGTTCCAGTTTCAGATGTTTTTTTGATCCAGACCTTAAAGCCTTTGCGTTCTTTCCAACGGGCGAGTGGTAGTATATTCTCATAAAATTCGTCAGGCACGATTATCAGATAACCGGGCATTTGTTCATCATGACCTGCAGCAGGCAACCAGGGGAAGAGATAATCTGGCATCAAATTTCTGGGTTGAATGCGATCTAAAGGACAGGAATAATTAACAGTAATGTCAGTTTCTTTAATAGACCTGGAAACGATCACCTGAATGACTTCTACCCCGCCAGCTATCATTCGCTTCCCAAACCGGACTGAACCATCTCCTTCAGCCCTAACCTCCGGAAGTTGGCTATTTACTACCGGTACAAGAAGTGAGGTAACTGTATCATTCTCAGCTGAAGTCAGGCGGAACTGTACGGTAGAGTTCGTCACCAGATTTGCCTCCGCTGATACTGCAAAAACAAAATACAGCCAGTGTAGCATCATTAAAACTCCTTTTTAACAGTAACAATTCCGAGATCCCGATCAAGCACAAAGAAATAGTGCGTTCCGGGAATTACCCCCACTTTATAAGCATAAGGACTGGCAATTGTTGCCATCAAGAACGGATTTGCTCTGTCGGCACAGTTTACTACCGCAACGCCACCGGAACCGCAAGCGACGAATACAAGGGTATCTTCAATGGTTACTGCACTGGCATAACCATTTAACTGCAGAGTAGCAAACTCAGTTAGATGGCCGGTTTGCTCCTGTTGCAAAAAAATTACGCCGTTTCGTCCATCGGCAACGGTGATAAAACCGTCCCTGCAGTCAACACCGCGGGCATTCCCATCGGTATCAAAAGTTTCTGTCTGTCGTGGAGGAAAAGTATCTAGTTTCCAAACGGCAATTCCCAGTTGCTCACACGCAACATAAGCGTTTGCGCTCTCAATGGCGATACTCCGGCAATTACGGGGATAGTAATACTGAAACCGCAGATTGGGATATTCTGGCTGTGATATGTCAACCGCAATAAATTGCGCTCCGGCAGCAACATATACCCAAGAATCGCGAAGTGCCAGTGCGTAACCATAACCAGGTTGGGGATATTCCAATACACCGGTAATCTTTAGGCTTTCCGGCCTTACGGCATTGACGATTACAAGTTCCTTATATCCATAAGCCAGGAAAACCAGCGAATCTCTGGCCTTTACCCCCCAGGCTACATTCAGTGAATCCAAGTATCTCCCCTGAAGCCTCGGCTGTTCGGGAATACTGATATCATAGACCGCTAAACCAGCCTGTCCATCTGCAATAAAAAGCCTGTTTCCCAGAATTGCAAGGTCATGGGGATAGCCCTGAGTTTTTAGTGCGCCCACGACCCTGAATCGCTGGAGAATGAAAGAGGCAGCTTCTGACCAGAAACCCCAGATATTACTTTCGTTACATGCCCTAACTCGCCACCAGTAACGACCGTCAGTTTTGAAATGCAGGTTTGCTGAAGTTGTATTTACAGTTTCCTCAATCACTATTTTGCGGAAATTTGAATCTGATGCCACCTGAAGAATATAACTTACTGCCGGCTGTTGTGTTTGCCAGCTGAAAGTTATATCCCCTGTCGCAACGGTCTCCCCCACTGGTGAATTCAGTATCACCGGCAGGGGTGCAGACACCGGTCTGATACAGGTTAATATCATAGTTGACAGTGCTACTACAAAGAAAATTCCAAGAGATCTGTTTTTCATTCCTCACCCTCCTGTTTAGGATGACTGGGCGAAACAGACTTCAATCTCACGGTAATCCCCAGACCGGCATGAAATGTACGGTACTCCTTTATTTCTTCAATCTTGTTATGATAAGGAGCATCAACATCCCGCCATTCCGGACCGAACCAGAAATAAACTGTGCCCAAATTGAACCGGTAATCAAACCTTAAATTTATTATGTGCAACTGGTCAACTCTCCCATAATGAGCAGAATCAACTGGTTCGGCAGTATATAAACGATATTTGTATTCATACTCGGGTCGAAAACCAATTTGCAACAGATGAAGACGGGGATGAATCGCCAGTGCCAGAAATAAGCTGTGTTCCAGGTGGGATATATCGGGAATTTCAGCTGCTGCCCGGGCAAGCTTGAAATTGTAGCCAGACAGGAACCTCAAGCTTGTGCTCTCCCGCCAATTTAGCTTCAGTTCAAAACAGTGGGCTGAGGTATTATAGTACTGAAAAGGTGGTATATAGTCATAATGCTCAAAACGATAGCTGGGGGTGATACTTATCTTAGCCAATCGCTGTTCAAAACTGATGCCCGCTAACTGTTCACTGAACCGGCACGGGTAATACCGGCTGGAATTTACCGGCCGGTAATACCGCAGCAGATAACTGGGCAACCAGCGATAATATAGCAACACCCGGCGGAATCGGCCCAGCTGCTGCTCGAATTCAACACCAATCACGCCGTAACTTTTTTCCCGATTTACAAGATAATTATGACCCCTCAGCCGCAGGCTCAGGGAAGTTTTTGGGGAAAAACGAACTGCCAACTCACCGACAGTAGTAAAATCAAGGTCGTCAGCGGAACGGTAGGGAAAACGCATTGTATCTTGCCGCTGAAGAAAACTGGTGAGTTCTGAAGGCGAAAGGCAGAACAAGTTTCGGTCATAGTCGGCGCCCAGATAAAAACTGCTGGAAAACTGTTCTTTGCCTAATGCAGGCAATACAATTATCAGTGGCGCGAGTATCAGTATCTTCCGGAGATTACTCATATTTTTCCCCTGCCAGACGTTCAATCGCTACCGCCGCAGTTTTTGCTGGTGTGCCTTTGATTACTACAGTCAGCTGATGCTCCCCTTCGGTTAATTCAATAACCAGCGTCTTCTCAGTTGAGGGTATAACCCCGGTTGCTTCCTGATACCGTGCTCCGAACTCCGGTTTTACGCGAAAACTGTGTTCCTTGAGCAAAGTATCTTTAGTTTTCACTTCTACCAGAAAATTCTGGTGACCGGTCATTGTCGGATCATAATCGATTCGCAACCGCAGTCTGATTCGACCCGGACCGGAAACGGTAAAGCGGAATGGTGTGTAAGTTTTAATTGGATAATAGAGAGAATCAATTCGATTCTTCCGGGCAGTATCAGAAAAAACGAGTGTAAGAGGCGACACCAAATTTAATCTCAACCGTTCCCACGCCCGTGGGGCCTGGAAACGGAAGCGTACCGCAACCGTTTCGGCAGAAGCGCTGTCCAGTACCAGTCTGACCCCGGGCACAGCTGAGGTCAGTCGCAGATAACAGGAGCGCCATCTGCCGACCGTCTGCCCGGCCGGTCCTTGCGTGGAGCGGGAAGCGGTTGTTTGGAACCGCAATCGACGGATTGAATCTGTTGTGATAATGCTTAAAGTGTACCATCCCGCAGAACCGGATTTACCTTTGCCCCCAAACCACAGTCTTGTATAAATACGGACCCAGACACCGGTATCAGGAATCCCGGTAACTGTGAAATCAGCAAACTGATTTTTTGCCAGCAGATAATAATTAACATCAACCGGACGCAGCACCTGCAGTTTTACCTGTCTGATGTCAGAATTTGATAAAATCTGGACTGCTGACGCAACATTGGCAAGAATCAAAAAAAGCCCTAACCGCTTCATACTGCCTCCTGTTCCTCTTCAGATTTAACCCCCAGATAGAATTCAATATCATAACGGACAACAAAAATCAGAAGCACTATCAGAACTGCCAAAAATACGATTGCCAGACCGACCGAATAGCGACGTTCAGAGAAAAGCCGACCACGCCCAATCTCGGGCAAGGGTTCGGGTGCTACTGGCAAACGGTAATCAAGGGCAATGCGAGTAGGTTTGGCAATGTGGATTACCCGTCGACCTGACTTGATAAATTCAGCGACAATCCCGCTGCCCACCTTTGTATGCCGGTCTGAAAATATTCTGGTCGGCAGTTTAAGAAGCGGATCGCCAGAGTTGGTAACCGGTAACCCCACCGCAATCAGCAATCGACACCGTCTGAAAACTTCCATGCGATTATTGATTGCCTGTATTAAAGATTCTGAGCTCAGCAACGGAACGGACAATGAATCAGCAATGTGTCTCAATATATTTCTCCCTTCAGGAGAAATCCCTCGGCCATCATCTGCCTCCCCACCGACAGTTGCAAGCACGGTAGTGTAGTCCCAGATCCCCGCATCACGAAGTAATCGTTCCAGTTCCAACCAGGTAAAACCGGGCCAGTTTGCACCCCACATTCCGGCACTTTGTGCTGTTACAATGACCGGGGTCAGCCTTAAAGTTCTCACCGCTGCCAGCACCTGAACATTTAATGCTGGATAAGTTCCATCCCAGTTAATCGCCACTGTATCATTAGCCCTAACCCCCGCGCGAACTAAAAGTTCAATCAAAGCCGCACTGAAATTCGGATTAGTGACCGTCAAAGCGTCACTCAAATCACTGCGACCATAGGTTATCGGCGAGTATTGAAGTCCGATCAGGCCGGTTCCGTTGGGATCGTTTACGCTGTCAATTGGCAATTCCAGCTTCGTAACCCGGTAATTTTTGATTATACTGAAAGCCTGAGCAGAAAGTTGTGCCGACAGAATCTTCTCAGAATATAAACGGGTTTTGACGAAGCGCGCGGTTTTCAGTTCGGAGTAGAATAAAATCAGTGCCAGTAAAGCTAAACTGGCGATAACCCAGCGATTTACCTTTCCCCGGCGCCGCCGCATTACACACTCCCGCCGGAAATAACCAGAATTACCAACCGCGTCAGCACTGCAGCAAGGATCATGCTGGAGAGTGTTTCAACCACCCCTTGGCGGTTCATCCAGTAAGCGATAAGTCCCGGAATGACATATCCGATGACACTCAAATCCAACCGCAGGGAATCTATCGTTACCGGGGGAAAAATTTTAGTAACATACCCCAGAAGATACCCTATCAATATACCTAAAAGTAACATCCTCCTTCCGAAAACCAGCATAACCCTTGACAAAGCTCTGATTATGAGAAAGGTTATCATGGCAACCAGTACTGTTGCCACGATCCGGACCGGTTCAGTCAGCATCAGCGCAATATAGCCGGGAACGACAATCCCCCCGGCAGCAAGCCCGATTGTCTCGGTCAGTAAAAAAGAAACGAGCATGCCCAGACCAATCGTTTCTATAATCATCTCCCCTCACTTTTACTTACAAAACAGTTAATCAGTTTCTCGCCATAGCCTACCGTATTACCCGTGGCAAAGATTAAAGCGGTCTCTCCAATCAGGTTCCATACACGGTCATAGACAACTGCCGGTTCGATCTCACCGCCGAGATCAATTATCTTCTCTCGGACAACTCCAACTTGAATTGCGCGATGAACAAATACACCCGTCAACCCACCAGTGACAACCAGATAATCGTAATCCCAGTCTTTTACCAGCTCAGCAAGCTGGCGTGAGCGGTCTGCCCGGTCGCGGCGACAATTCACAAGCACAATTCGATGATTATTCCGATTCGCCACCATTTTCCAGAGCATACCGATTGAATCAGGATCATTGGCAGCAAGTGTGTTCACCAGCTCCAAGATTTTGCCCCGGTCGGCAATCCGGTAGATCCGCATGACACCCGAATCCGGTAGACTGCGCTGCATACCAGCAAGCGCCGTTTTACGTTCAACCCCCAGACTTGCGCATACTGCCAGAGCAAGTGCAACATTTTCCTTGTGTTCCACATAGGAAAAACCGGCAATTTCCTCATCACTTACAGTCAGGGGATCAGTGACCGTCATTTCTACGCCCGGTCGCAAATGCTGTTTGAGAATTTTCAGGGGTGTGCCCCGTTCGGCAGTAAAAAACTTGCCCTTCAGGGGAATGGTATTGCTTAAAGCCCGGGCTACATCCAAAACTGTCGGACCCATTACATCCAGATGGTCCGCCCGAACATTGGTTATGACACCATGGGTGGGCCTGATCAGCATCCGGTTTTCTACCCGCTGATACTCCGGCACCAGTGCCATACATTCGATCACGAGCACCTGTGCTTGGTAATGTTGTGCCAGACGGACAATTCTCAACTCCTCAATAATGTTTGCCTTGCCCAGACGCCGCACCGGATATTCTTCATTATCACCAATTATGAATCTCGGCTTCGTTCCGGTAACTTTAGCGACTACCCGATAACCGCCTGCCCTAAGGCCCGCAGCAATCAAACGCGTCACCGACGACTTACCCCTTGTACCGTTGACCTGCACCCGAATCGGAATTGTTCTGAGATTACGGAGGTGAAGCTGGTACTCAACAATACCCCACCCAACAAATATCAGCACCAGCAGGAGAAACAAAAACATTGATAAATAAAATTATATAAATTACTCGACTTAGTGTCAATCAATTAACTAACCGCCGACTCCGGCAGGGAAATTGCGTATTTTTTATTGTGGCCAGCCGAAATTAAGACCCTATTTATAACTACCGCAATTTCAGGAAGTTATATTATAGAGGGCTAGCCCCGGGCTCCCCCTACAGCTGCTCCCTGCTTCATTGCCTCTGAAATCGAGACCGGTGTTCTTAAACTGAAACTCGCGTCCATATTATCCTGCCCTAATATCCTTATTAGTGATTTCCTATCCCTGAATAAGCTACCGATTATTCAGAAATAACTTGGGAACACATTTCAATGAATATGGTCAGCCTCGATTTTCTAACGAGCTAGGGATTAACGCGGCTTAACACCCTCTTCCCGGAAGGGGGTATCGCCTGCCTGTTCAGGGAATCAAGCCTCGCACGAACTTGGTTGCAGGCAATGAATTCTTTTAATGCGGCAAATTTCTTTGGACCAATACCTGAGACATTACAGATTTCAGAAATGTCCTTAAAAGCACCATGTTTTTCCCGGTAACTTACAATTCGCTGTGCCAGCACCGGTCCAATTCCGGGTAAAGCCTCCAGTTGTTCAGGTGTCGCAGAGTTGATATCAATCACCGTATCTGCCGGCATGGAAGTCGCATTCTTTAATTCCAGAGGCAATGAGGCAAGCCGGTGTCTTAACTGCCAGTTTTTGAAAGCATTAATCACTGCACCAGTCAAGAGCACAGCGCTGAGGAAAATGAGAACTGTTTTCTCCCGTTGATTCATTAGAATTTGAAAAGGACCCACATATTAAGGTCCACACGCTCATTACTGATACCAGTAATGCCCTTGCTATAACTGTAGCCGGTATTAAGACCGGCTTCAATTGTGCGGGAAAAGCGATACGAGGCACCAAGCGATGTTGAGGCGGTGTTGTCCCGCTGTTGGGGAACAGTATTGACTTCGCCAGCTTCATTCCAGACGGACTGTTGGCGGATAGTCTGACCGTAGCGGAACTGCCAGGTTAAACTTACATCCTGAGAGAAGCGGACATTTCTCAGAAATGGGATTTTCAATCCCTGCGGTGCTGAGAAGGCATAGGAAAGAGAACCATTTATTCCCTGATTCCGGGTATCAATTTCGCTTCTGCCGATGCCACTGGGAGTCAAATAGGTTATGGCTAAACTCCGGCTGTAATTAAATGCGATGTTGGAGGAAACCCTTTTTTTCCATGTTGTCTGCCAGGAAATCAGCGGATTAAAATCTGCCGTCCGCGTTTCTCCACGACCAAACACCGCCAGAGTTTCTCCGCCGGTTGCAACCGGCAGCAGCTCCGCCCGCATACTTGAAACTCGGCGATAATTACTCGTAAGACGGGAGTCCGTGGCTAAAGTTTTAAAGAGATTATGCACCTTGCCCAGGTTCAATTCAACCTGAGGCCAAACGATATTCTGATCAGCATGGGCACCAAGGATCGCCCGCGTTCTGCTGCGGGTTAAATCATACCCCACTCGTGCTGAAAACTCCCGGAATCCGATCCCGCCGGAGAAACGCAGACTGTTATTTAAGTCACGAGTGCGATTCACCCGTCCGGTCAATGAATCAAGAGGAATGGTATCGCTGAAACCTAACCGGTATCGCCAGGGAGCCACCTGTTGTATTCCGAGGTAATCACTGGATCGGGAAATGGAATAATTGATTTCCACTGGTTCGAAGTATTTGGTTATTCCCCGCAAAAACTTCGCAATGTTAATTGATGAAACACTTGACTTTGTGGTTGAACCCGAATCGGCGGTTGTACTGGTAGAGTCGGTAATAACTTGGGACGCAATACTGTCTCCAGAAGTATCTATCCCGCGCCTTGTGCCGCGCATTTGCGGGGAACGAATCTGGGACTGCATTGCTGGTCGCCCCTTTGATTCTCTGGATTCAAGCCGTTCAGAAATTTCCGCAACATCGAACGCTGTTCCAATTGTGAGTTCGCCGGAATTAGTCAGGTTGCGATAGTCAGCGTATCTACTGCCGGTCTTGGGACGCTCCTGATTAAATTCCCCATCAAATTCTATCGACGGCGTCAGGACATCACCAATTTCGATCTCATAAGCGACACCAAAGTTTTCACTTCGGCTGGCTTCAGTACCTAATCGGAGAAACAACGCAGTATCCTGAGCACTCACGAGAAGATCTCTTTCTGAATCCCAGCCATAATCAATGGACAGGTCTTCCACTGGAGAAAAACTGATATCAAAGTTACTGCTGACCCCTTTCCCCCGGGCTGTATCGGCACGAATGGTGTCTGAACGGATATCGGTGCGGGCGCCACTGTTAACCCCCAGCCTGATCTCCCGGGGAAGCGGATAAAGTTCCTTATCACCTCCGAGCGGGATCTTTAACTCCGGTCTGATACCATAACCCCACTGCCAGCCCGTGTAATTGCTGGAATCATAATATGGATAATTGTGATTTCCCGCCCAGCGCCGGCGCCAAGAAAAGTTCATCGCCTCAATAGTATAGTTTAGAATCTTGTTCCCCGACTTCTGCTTGACAAAATTCCCGAGGACAATTTCCTGACTGTGGCTGGCACTGGAGCGGGACTCCTGCTGCACCCCGGTAAGGCGTAAATCCGGCCAGATCGGCGAATATTTAGGCAAACTGGTCTGACGAGTACGATTGTAAGTTACTGGAATTGAAATTCCCCACTGACGGGGCAGAATCCGATCAAGGTTTAACCGGATATCTGCCCCCAGATTTTGACTGTAACCACCGGTCCGGACCCCGCGTGCCTCAGAAAATCTACGGAAGTTGGGATCGGAATAGTTCCACCGCAATCCCAGTGCAACAAAGTCACCCAGTTGAACGGTTGTTTGTGCGGTCAGACCATAACCCGGCTCTTTCCGCGGTGCCGTCAGTCGCATATCATCAAACCAGATCCCTCCACTTACCTGCCTCTGCTGCCGATTGGCAATACCCAGCGCATTCCAAATAATATTTGACAGAACCGGGTTTCCCCGCACTGAAAATACGTAATCCTGATACCGGACCGAATAGATTGATTCCGGGCGGATATGAAGTGATTCTCTGAAAACCTTGAGTTTGGGAAAAGAATCCAGTGGAATTACAAACTCAAACCATTTGCCATCTCGTCCCGGTATTCTTCTACCTGAAGTGATCGGTGCCCGGAATTCGTAGTAATTTATTGAATCAGAACCGAGGCGGATAAAACATTCAAGTTCGTTCCCATCATCGTGAACAAAGAAACGCAAGTCCTGGTAATCACGGTAGTCCTCACCACTGGTTGTTGTCTTTACCACCCACGCTTGGCGGTTGGAATGCAGATTGCGATAACCCAGCAGCAGTGATGCCTCAGTTTCAATAATTCCGGTAACATCCCGCTTAAGTTCAAAAGGCGAACTATAGCTGGTATCTGTCTTCTTGGAAACCTGGGACACCCAGATCTTTTCATTGGTATCAAGTGGTGCGGAATTGCTGGGCGTAATATCGCTGATTCTCGGGTTCCGCCATTTTGTACCTAAAAATTGCAGACTGAATAATTCAATAGTATCGGTACTGCTGAACCCATCGAGCCATATTCGCACAATTCTGATATCTTCCCATTTGGGATTGCCTACCTTGGAATAAATTGTGCTGTCCCGCAGGGGCAGTCGATACAGTCGCCATCCATTAAATAACGGTGTAGAGTATTTTGTTTCTTCTAAGGAGATTGTGTATTCAAAATAATGATTATACCGGGAAAAACCATTGCGATCGATATCCTCGGCATCGAGCCGGCGGTTGCCCTCGGTGCCACTCTGATTCTCCAGCGGATCGTAATCATCGTTGCCTTCATCATTTGACCCCTGATTCCAGAGCGAATCTTCACCAAATATTGTATCTAAACCGGTATCTTCCCATTCATCAAGCACTCCATTTCCGTTGCGATCCTCGGTATCTAAGTAACCATTATATCCCTTGATTGTTCCATCCCGGGAACGGCGTGGCGCATCCTCATCAATTGCCATTCCAACAGTAATATGAACATTCCCATTCCCCTTGCGTGATCGGAGAATCATTTCCAGGTTCTCAATTTCAGTAAAGTTCATTCCCAGTTGCCCTGCTGGCGCCTGCATGATACCTGCCCATGATACATCATTGTCAGGCGTAAACACCAGTTTTAAAATATCACGCGTCTCCCTTCCTTCATCACCGATATCAGGGCCGAAAACACTGTCCTTTCTTACTTTCTCTCTGGGCGTAAACCATTTCAATGGTGCCGTAGCAAAGTTCTCCGTATCTTTAGTAACCGGGACGGAGGCAAACGACCAGAGCATTGCGGTATTGGAAACATCACGCGATATAACCGTGCCTTCGAAATCATCAAGATAGGCAACACCGCGGGTATTGGGATTAGGCATAGAAATTGCCCCCTCAGTTTTAATCTCAAAGCGGGACGGAGTTTGTGTCCAAAGCAAAGGCAGTCGGTCCAGAAATGCCGTTACCGCATCCGAACTTGCTCCATAGGAAATATCTCCTTCAGCAATCATCCTTTGAAAAGGTTCTGAACCCAGCTGCGGTTTTTCTTCGCGGATACCCTCATTGCGGTAAAAAAAGCTCGTGCCGATTTTCCCATTCTGAAGAAATGTTCCCTCGACTCTGGTTCCGACAAGCGATTTTTGAGTGATCGAAAACCAAGGCTGGTATTCAAAATTCACCTGGATATCGGCATCCGGTGGTAGGGGTTTTAAAAAGGTAAGTATTCCTGTTTTGTAGTCAATGCTGTAATCTGTACCTCGAGTTTTCACCTGACCGTTTACCGTCACTCTTTCCGAACCTTCTAATATATCGGTCTGCCCCAAATAGTAAGTTTCAGTAAGCGTGTAGTAGGAAACTACCATGAAATATTTTCTGCCCGCACCAGGAGGCAGAAAATCCGGATCAACCCGATAAATTATTGAATCTTTAACCGAGAGTAATTCATAGGCAAACGGGTGCTCCATTGGGAATTTGATTAAACCCGATTTGCTTTCAAATACCGGGTAATCCAGCCGACCGTCGCCATCCGGATCAAGTCCTAAAATTTGCAAAAATGGCTTGCCAAAAAAAGGACTCTCTCGGCTATTTTCATAGTCATAATGCTGTCCTTCGGGATTGTACCGGTACAGCCTGATCGTATCTAACTTTACGTCACTCTGCCTTAATTGATAGCAGTTGCGCAGTTGCAGGTCCCAAGCCCGAGAAAGAGAATCAGTAACTTCAGGCTTAATTAAACACAGAACCAGAGAATCGCGAAGCGTCTGCCCACCGATTGTATCGTTCTCCTTATAGATTACCACCCCTATGACATAATTCCGTTCTATTGATGATATAAACTCAAGGATGTTGCCGGGCTGCAAGACATAATCAACCCCCGGAACTTTTAGGTCAAAATCACCGCCGGTACGATCGTAACTCCACCAACTGGGATTCGATACCACTGAATCCGGATTATCGGGGAAAACAGTCGCAATCGCCTTGGTTGTTGCCTGGTTGTTACCCGAGTTTTTATCATCGATATAAACTCTTAACCCGGTTAACCGCTCAGAACTGTCAACACCGGGCAATCGGTAAAATCGCCGCTGTACGAAATCCGTATCCCAGATAGTATCAACAGTAATACGGCGCCGCCCTGTAAAATTCTGGCTTTGGCTCTGAGAACCCTCCTGTGACGCAACAGCGTAAATATCCGCACCTGCAAATTTACCTCGTGCTGATATTCCAAACAAACCCTGATGCGCAGGAAGGTCACCGGTATAAATTGATCCCGGGATATATAGACGGGTATCACCAAGCTCTACAGATTGAACAATATCGTCCTCGGTTCCTGTGTATTGAAGCTTTATTTTATTCTGCTGTTCTTCGCGTTCAGAATTATGATCCAAGGTGATTTTAGTTCGTTCTCCGATTGTCCCGTTTACATTAACTGCAAGCTGCTGCTCCAGTTTCAGTTCCGGAAATAAATTCTGACCGCTGAATGTCTGCGTTGCGCCCTTGATTACTGTCTGGCTGCCCCCCAGAGTAATTCGATCACTTCCCGAGATGTCAATTCTCGAACCTTCGCCCAAAAGTGGCAGCTTGGGCAACTGGATATCAGGAATCAGACCTGAAGGTTCGGCTGCCAGTTCCCGCTGTTGCATTGTTAGCTGTGCCTGCTTCTGCCAGGCAGTAACCACAGCGTTTTTGATAGAATACTCAAGATACTGATCAATTGGAACAATCTTATCTATACCAAGATAAGTGTTATTTTGCCATTTCTCCAGGAATACAACTCCCATGGAGTAATCTACCCGGGGAACTATCTGAGGTTGCTCAAGTAAAGAGTAGGCAATTGCCCCATTAAACAGAATAAGAAAAACCCTGATCGGTCTGCTCACTGAAAGAACTCCTTGAAGATGTGGGTTAATTTATTCGCACTCAGATTATTTTGCTCAAGTAGAAGCGACCTTGGACCATGTTCAATGAAACGGTCTTCAAGACCGATGCGCCGCAATCGGCAGGGAATATTGTTTTTCTCCAAAGCGAGGCTCACCGCATTTCCAAATCCGCCATAAAGAGTATTTTCTTCAACTGAAATCAATTTCCCGCAAATCATCGCCAGCTGCCTTACCAGTGCAACATCAATCGGCTTTGCTGAACGGGCATCTGCTACCGTAATATTAATTCCCTGAGCTGACAGGTTTTGGGCAGCATGTAAAGAAGGAATTACGGTCGATCCGAGTGCCAGCACTGCCCCATCAGTTCCCTCAGTTAAGATTTCACCACTTCCTGGCACGATTGGTTTCCGGATAACTGGAATTGATACCTCTTCACTACCGCCGCGTGGATATCTAATTGCTACCGGACCATCATCATAGTTTACTGCAAATTCGAGCATATTTTCCAAATCTAGTCCATCGCGCGGCGCGAAAACAACCATTTCCGGCATCATCAGCAGATAACTTAAATCGTAAGCACCGTGATGGGTAGGACCATCTTCGCCGACAATACCCGCCCGGTCAATGGCAAATACTACCGGCAATTTCTGCAGGCAAACATCTTGCAAAATCTGATCCACAGCACGAAGGAGAAAAGTAGAATATATTGCAACTACCGGCTTCATTCCATTCTGAGCAAGCCCAGCAGCAAATGTTACCGCATGCTGCTCTGCAATTCCGACATCAAAAAAACGGTCGGGAAATTTTTCGCGGAAATGTCTTAAACCGGTCCCGAGACACATGCCGGCAGTGATTGCCACAATGCGGGAATCTTTTTGTGCCAACTCTACTAACTTTGCACCAAAATGTTCAGTAAAAGTTTTTGCCGGATGAGGTAAAGGTTCACCAGTTTTGATGTCGAATGGGCCGATTCCATGAAACAATTCCGGATTTTCAAGGGCGGGCTCGTAACCAATTCCCTTCTTAGTAACCACATGGATTAAAATCGGCCCAGAGAGATTTTCAACTCTTTTAAAAGTTGTCAATAGTTCATTAAAATCATGACCATTCACCGGGCCAATGTAGCGAAAACCGAGCTCTTCAAAAAAAATACTGGGCACGACAAGATTTTTCAATCCTTCTTCAAGTTTTCGTGCTGCTATGCGTGCTCTTTCACTAAGGTGTCGCGGAAGATATCCCAGTAATGCCCAGGTGTCTTCCTTAATGCGATTATAAATGCGACCGGTGATTACGCGATTCAAATAAGAAGCCATCGCACCGGAAGAACGGGCGATTGACATTTCATTGTCGTTGAGGATGATAATAATATTTTCTTGAAGTGACCCTGCATGATTTAACGATTCAAATGCCATACCGGTGACGATTGAACCGTCTCCTATTACCGCGATTGTGCGGCGCTGATTATTCTGCAGTCGGTCAGCAACTGTCATTCCTAAGGCAACGGATATTGAATTCCCTGAATGTCCTGTATCAAATACATCGTATTTACTTTCACAGCGCTTGGGAAAACCGGCGATTCCGCCGTATTGACGAAGGGTGTTAAATTTTTCCCTCCGGCTTGTAATTAATTTATGGGTATAACACTGGTGCCCTACATCCCAGATTATTCGATCATAAGGTGTTTTAAAAATATAATGAAGTGCAAGTGTTAACTCTACCACTCCCAAATTAGGGGCAACATGTCCGCCGGTCCGGGCGGTAGTAGTAATTATCACTTCCCGAATCTCAGCAGCAAGCATGCGCAGTTCCTTGACCGATAATTTTCTCAAATCTTCAGGAGATTCAATCTGTTCCAGCATATAATCCTCATTGTTGCCGTTTAAGAATCAACTCTGTCAATTGAGCGAAAAAGTCAAATTCAGGGCCTAACTGGCGAAATCTCATTTCCGTATTTTGGGCTAACTTCTGTGCTTCAAGTTGTAATTGATTAAAGGTTAATTTGGTATTCCGCCTAACAGACGAATCCGAGCGGTCCGTCGCATAGTCGAGTAAATCGTCAGTCAATTGGAATAAAGTTCCCAAATCGATACCCAGTTTAAATAACCACCTTTCCTGTTTGATGCTGACGCCAGCGATAATAGCACCAGTAGTGATGGCAACCGCAAAGAATTCTGCTGTTTTTAATTTCGCGATTCTGAAATAATCTATTCGTGAAAATTGATCAATGTCAAGAATCTGACCGCCTGCCATTCCGCTGGGTCCAATGGCTGAGGAAATGGCATGTATGGCCCTGATTTTCCGTTCATCGGGTGCCCTGCTCAATGCAAAAACCTCAAATGCCTTCGCTAGTAACGCATCGCCTGCAATGATCGCCGTCGCCTCGTCAAATTTTCGGTGAACGGTAGGCTGACCCCGGCGGTAATTATCATTATCAAGGGCTGGAAGATCATCATGAATCAGCGAAAAGGAATGTATCAATTCCAATCCGCAGCAGAAAGGCAATATCCAGTCACGTCGTTTCCCACCACATGCAAAATAGGTCTCCAGTGCCAGAATCGGCCTGATGCGTTTCCCGGGACTGAGAACACCATAACGCATTGCAGCAGCAAGTCGTTTGGGAACTGCAACGCCAAATTTCAAAATCCGATTCAGATGGAGGTTGATTAGCCGACGGTCACTTTCAATCCGTGCTGTTATATTCATTGACGCTCCGTTTTTAATCCCGAGTTTAACTCAGCAGCCAAAACCGTGTTGCTCAGCAGCATTGCTACTGTCATCGGTCCCACCCCACCAGGAACCGGTGTAATTGCTGATGACTTACGAACTGCAGATTCAAAGTTTACGTCACCAACTATTCCTTCATTGGTTCTGTTGATACCAGCATCAATAATAACCACTCCTTCATTTATCATCTCCCCGGTAACAAAATTAGGTTTGCCAACTGCCACGACAAGTATTTCCGCAATTTTGCATATTGAAATCAAATCCTTGGTTTGACTGTGAGTAACGACGATTGTAGCATCTCCATACTCACCCTTACGAAGTAGTAGATTTGCCAAAGGTCTGCCCACTAACAGACCTCGTCCGATTATCACCGTGCGTCTGCCTGATGTCTTAATTGAGTATCGTCGAAGCAATTCTACGATTCCTGCTGGAGTTGCGGGGACAAAAACTGGGTTACCGGCTAACAATCGTCCCAAATTTATTGGTGTCAACCCATCAACATCCTTATTGGGTGCGATTAATCCCAACATTACCTCAGTATCAATATGTTGGGGAAGTGGTAATTGAAGGATAATTCCATGAACTGCTGGATTTTCATTGAGACGATTGATTGTGTCAATCACTTCCTGCTCTTGAGTTTCTTCAGGAAATTGAATCACTTCGGATTCTATTCCCAGTTGTTTACAGGCGTTTACTTTATTTGACACATATATAAGTGAAGGAGGATATGAGCCGATCATAACAATGCTCAATTTAGGATTTATACCATGTCCTTTTAATTCTGCAACTCTAACCTTAAGCTCATTTTTGATCTGTTTAGCAATTAACTTACCGTCTAAAATCAAAGGGTGCATAAAATTCTCCTTTTAATAATTAATAACACCAAATACAAACTCTTATGATAAACTGGCGCTGGAGAATGAACTTTTCTTGTATTACTATCTGCTAAAACCATTAAATACCAGAACTGCTCTCTATACTACCTCCTATAGCTCTTTATGATTTCAAATTTCATTGTCTATCAGTTTCGTGGTTGAACCGCAATAAACATCGGTTGCCGGTTTCTTTTAATGTATACAAGAACCGGTTCTTTTGACCCGGCAATCTCCTTAGTGATCTGTTCGAAATCATGATGGTCCGCAATTTGTCGTTCGTTTATTTTTAAAATAATATCACCGGGTTGGAAGCCGGCGTCTTCTGCAAGCGAACGAGGCCTGACCGATAATACTTTAACGCCCTGTTCGCACTCAGCATTTTCTTTATCTTCAGAAGACAAATCTGCAACCTCCAAACCGAGCCAATTATTATTTCGATCCTGCTCACTCGGCAGTTGGGGTTGAATTAGTTTAGGAAATTCAGTTAATACCGCCCTCTTGATTAATATACTTCCTTTACGAACAATCCGCAATGTCACTTGGGTTCCCGGTCTTAAATCGGCAATTCTCTCCCGAAACTGTTTTACACCTGTAACCGGCTCTCCATTAACATCCAGTATCACATCGCCAACCCGCAAACCGGCTTTTTCTGCAGGCGTATGAGGTATTACTTCACTAATCAAAATACCGTAATTAACAGTTAACTTCAAAGCCTTTCGCAACTGTTCGGTAATTTCTTGGGGTACAATTCCAAGATAACCTCTGGTTACCTTTCCGTATTTTATCAACTGTTCGGCTACATTTTTTACATAGTTGACTGGAATTGCGAACCCTATACCGATATTTACCCCCAGTGGGGAACTGATGGCTGTATTTATACCAATAAGCTCTCCGCGGATATTAACCAGTGCTCCGCCAGAATTACCTGGGTTAATTGCTGCGTCGGTCTGGATAAAATCCTGTCTAGTAGGTCCTCCGGGCAGCTGAAACCCCGATCTTCCAATAGCAGAAATAACGCCAACGGTTACGGTTCCCTGTAAACCATATGGATTGCCGATTGCAATCGCCCAGTCCCCCACCTTGATGCTGGCAGGATCGGCAAATTTTATCGGAACCAAGGAAACCGTGGGTTTTATTTTGATAACAGCCAAGTCAGTCTGGGGATCAACTCCTACTATTGAAATATTTTCATTTTTCAACTCGGTTCCATCATGTAATTTCACTATGATATTATCATAACCCGCAATCAGGTGGTTATTAGTAACAATGTAACCGTCACTACTTATAATAACGCCAGAACCCAAAGAATAGGCATTTCGTTCCGGCAGATAAAAATCCCACGGGAAAAATTCAAAAAATTCATCATTCCAAGGTTTAACCGGATTTGAATTTTTAATTTTTCGCTCCGTCGAGATATTTACTACAGAAGGAAGAACTTGTTCAACGATGAAAATAAAGGGACTGTGAGAGAATAGAGATTCAGGTAATTGAGGTAGAGCCAACAAAAAATTGAACACAAATAATGATCCCACCAATACGGCGGATACCTTATCAATTAGGGAATTAATCATGAAACCCTCTCCCTTGAAGAGGAAATTGTTGCATCAATATTGACAAAATTCATTCCCACAACTCCTGAAATCAATCGCACTATATCAACACCCTTTATTCTAGCTGTACGGACTTGACGGAGTATATACTTTAGGCAAGTATTTAATTGCGATGATTCGTACTTGGCTGTATTGGCAGTTCCCAGTTTTTCGTAGTGAGATAAAATTCTCTCCAAGCCAGAAACTAATAGCTGCACATTGGGATTCACTGACTTGGGCACATAAATCAAACCTTTCTCCTGTATGCGTCGGCGTTCTATAACATTTTCTAATGCCGCAACAATTTCATCGTCATTGGGGAAGGGAGAAGATTTAGTCCTAATTATTGCCAGCCTCAAATTGTGTAGCACTTCGAACCAATTTCTTTCAAATTCACTGTCTCCGTATATATTCAGCAACTTCTCTAAGGCTGCTTTTCTACTTTCTAATAGATATTCACATCCATCAGGACATTGAATAATTGTCCGTCGCAGGCGGCCACAACATTGTGAACAAATTTCCATCTTAACAGCAGTACATACCCGATTACCACGTCTTGAACAGTACAAACACTTAGACATATCAGAGTATACTTAGCGGACTTTTCACTGCAAGTTCTACACTATTATCTCATTGCTTCAGATTTCGTAAAGGAACGATCTAACCGAAATTCAGATAAGTCTATCGTAGATTTTCCTGTAGTAATCATTTCTGCCATTAATTTACCAATTGCCGGACCGAACATAAAACCATGCCCGCTCATACCAGCAGCCACAAAGTATCCTTCAATCGATGTTCGACCGCATATTGGATTGCCATCCGGACTCATTTCGTAAGAACCCGCCCATTGTCTCAAAACTTTTACACTGGATAACTTCGGCAGCAAACGTATCATCCTTCGCGGCATCTCAGTAATAAATTCATCACTTGAATCTAAACGGTAGCCGGGAACTAAAGGAACCGGCGTATAACAACCTATTATATGTCCAGTTCCATAATGCTGAAGGAAGTAACAGCCATCAGAACGATAATCAACCAGCATAGGATCCAAACACCTTTCAACTGCTTCGGTTACCAGCGCCTCATGCCGATCCGGTGTAACTGGTACACTTACTCCCGCCATCCTCCCCACTTCTGACGCCCAAGGACCGGCCGCATTCAGGACTACTGGAGCAAAGAACTCGTCTCCCCTGTTAGTTACCACTGAAACAACGCGCCCTTTGTTAATATTTATACCCACAACTTCCGTTTCTGTATATACTTTAGAACCCAGATCCCTCATTCTTTTCAGATAGCCAAATGTCACCTTGAATGGATTCGCCTGTCCGTCCGTAGGACACCATGCCCCCCCGATCAATCCTTCAGTATTCAATCCCGGAACAATACGCGCACATTCATCAGCACTAACAAATGCAACATCAAGACCGCATTGCCGCTGAATTTCTATTGCTTTCAAGAATGATCTTTTACGTTCTTCGTCAAAAGCCAAAAAAAGATATCCGCCGGCATACCATTCAATATCGTCCCCAACTTCTTCTTTGAAATTTTGAAATAGTTTAATACTTAGAAGCATCACCTTAATAGTTAACTCATGGGAAAACTGTGCCCTGATACCCCCGATACAGCGACCAGTCGATCCGGCGCACGGGAATTTTTTTTCTAACAAAGTCACTTTAAAACCTGCCTTAGCAAGATGATATCCTACGGCAGCACCAATTATTCCTCCGCCTACAATTACTGCATCAGCTGTTTTCCGACTCATATCTGTATTGACCGAGTAACTGCAATTTTATCGGTTTTACCGGTGGTCGTGATTTGGGAAACTGCAATTTTGCTATGGGAATGCCGGCTATTTCTTCGATCATTCTAGCAACAACCCTCATGCACCCTCTTCCACTGCAATGTCCCATTCCGATGCGCAATATCCGTTTTAACTCTTCGGGCGAATGATAGCCATTTTTAATCGCCTGTCGAACTTCATCTTCGGAAATCTCCTCGCACCGACAAACTATAACAGAATTTAAAGCAGATTTCTTTACTGCACGCTTTGTTCTATTGCCATGCCCCATAATACCATGCCTTTTCCCTTATTTTTATACCCCTTTTGGAGGAAAAATTAGATATCATAGCCTAGAAAAGGTATCATCTGACATCAAATCAATCGTATATGCCTTACATCTTTCCAGAATCTCTTGGAAACAGCAACAGTAACAACTGCACACCGGTTAAAGCTTTGACTGTCAAGAACTTTGATAACCCTGCCGTAACAAACTTTATTACCGTTGCGATCAAGGCATAAAACCTTAGCATCGGGTTGAGGACGCGGGATGAACTCATACGGCATCGCAATGGAAGCATGGGTTTTGGTATAATTGTAATTGATTACAAATATTGCCAACCCCGGGCATTTGGTTATACATATCCCGCACCCGTTACAAATTTCAAAGTCTACGCTGGGTTTGTTTATAAGAGCACCTTCAATTTTAATTGCCCCTCTGGGACAAGCATAAGCACAGGGATTGCAGGGGATATTTTCAATACATTCAATCAACACAACCGGTCTTTTCTGGAGCCGAGAATACGAAGGAACAAACCCATTTCTTTTAAGATCGTTAAATGTCAAAACACCGGAACGCCTGTATTTTTCAATTGCCATATTTTTTGAGTATAAAAACTTTTAAATATCAGTCAAGAATCAGATGAATCTGAGAAATGTTGACACTGATTAAACTTTCTTTAATATACAAAATTATAAATGTTTTTGGAGGTTAGTTATATGGAAATATTAGAATCAGGCACTGGAGAACTCTTTCACCCCCCAGATCCAGATGGCTTCCGGGAATGGGTTCACAAACATAAAAATACCCGATTGGTTTCCAAAATCATGTCAGAACAGGAAGCCATTGCACGCTTCGTTCAAGACGGGGATTACATCGGAACTGAACTATACGGAACTGTCCGGGCACCGATGTCGCTAATACGGGAGCTGATTCGGCAGGGTAAGAAACACCTTAAAGTCGCGGGACAGGGCGTCCATGAACTTGATCTTCTTCTTGCTGCTGATCTTGTTGACTGCCTGGATATTACTTACATAGGTTGGGAACTCTACGGAATTTCCTCAATTTTACGTCGTGCGGTGGAATCAGGTCGTGTTAAGACCGCTGAATGGTCCAATGCGGCAATTTCCTGGCGGTTCAAAGCAGCAGCCATGGGTGTATCGTTTATCCCTGTTCGTTCAATGCTGGGTACTGATACTTTTAAATACTCAGCAGCCAAAATTGCCAAAGACCCCTGGACTGGGAAACCGGTATGCTTGCTTCCTGCTCTTTACCTTGATGTCGGCCTTATCCACGTTCATCAGGCTGATGAATACGGCAATTGCCGAATTGAAGGCATATCCGGATTTGCAGTGGAACTGGCTCGTGCATCCAAGAAATTAATCATTTCCGCCGAGGAAATTATATCCAATGAAGAAATCCGGCGCTATCCCGAAAGAACAATTATTCCCTACTATCTAGTGGATGCTGTAGTTCCTGCTAAATATGGTTCTCACCCAGGCGAGATGTGCTACCGGTACTGGCGTGATGAAGAACACCTTCTGCAGTTTTACCGGGATTCCGCCGACCCTGAAAAGACCAGAGCCTATCTCAATAGATGGGTCTATGGCTGCAGCAGTCATGATGAGTATATCAAGCTCGTAGGAATTGAGCGGCTTAAAAAACTCGAAATGGAAATTGGAGGGAGATGATGAACACTAAATATAATGAAGTTGAGTTTCTGATCTGCCTTGCAGCCAGTCTTATGGAAGATGGAACAACTGCGTTTGTAGGCACAGGCATCCCAATGCTTGCTGCGGCTCTTGCCAAGAAAACACACGCTCCCAACCTTGTGGCAGTTTTTGAATTTGGAGGAACGGGTGCGTCACTTGAGAACTTACCGCTTGCTGTCGGCGATTCTCGAACCTTCCACCGCGCAGTTGCGGCGTCGGGAATTTGCGATATTATGGAAACAGCACAACGGGGTTTTATCGAATATGGATTTTTGGGGGCCGCCCAGATTGACATGTACGGTAACATCAATACAACAGTTATTGGCAACTACTGGCCCCCGAAAGTACGTCTCCCCGGTTCCGGGGGGGCAAATGATGTCGGATCTCACTGCTGGAAAAACATAATAATTATACGCCAGCATGATACAAAAAGATTTGTTCCCAAGGTCGATTTCCTTACCACCCCGGGGTATCTCTACGGTCCTGGGACTAGGGAAAAAGCAGGGTTACCACCTAATACCGGTCCTTATCGAGTCGTTACCAATCTTGCATTAATGGATTTTGAACCGCATTCAAAACGCATGCGTCTTATTGGACTTAATCCCGGAGTAACAGTAGAACAGGTATTAGCCAATACGGGTTTTGACCTCCTACTTGCCGATAATATCGTCATCAACTCCGAACCAACTGAGGAGCAGTTGCGAATCCTCCGGAAAGAAATAGACCCTGAACATTATTATATCTAAATAGGAGGGAAAATTGATACTGCCCGCTACTCACCAGCAGTTCAGACATGAAGTTCGGGAATTTGCCAATTCAGTAATTAAACCCCGGGCAGGTGACTACGACCGTTCCGGAAAATTCGTAATTGAAAATGTCAAGGAAATGGCATCGCGGGGATATTTGGGTATCCCTTGGCCCAAGGAACTGGGCGGTCTGGGGCTGGATTATCTTGCATACGCAATTGCAGTAGAAGAAATCTCGCGTGTATGTGCATCTACCGGTTTAACACTTGCAGCTCATACATCTCTGGGTACATATCCCATATTCAAGTTTGGCACCGATGCCCAGAAGTTAAAATATATACCCCCCCTTGCCCAAGGAAGATATTTAGGTGCTTTCGGCCTTACTGAACCTAATGCAGGTAGTGATGCTGCCAGTATCGAATCCACAGCTCAAAAAGTGGCGAATGGGTATGTCCTTAACGGCACTAAACGCTTTATTACCAATGCCGGTTTCGCTGGCACTGTAATTGTCGCTGCCACCCTTGATCGTAAGCTAGGACGAAGAGGAATAACCTGCTTTATTGTTGAAACTAAATCACGAGGCTTTACCGTTGCTAAGGAAGAACACAAGCTGGGATTGCGTGCCTCCAACACGGTAGAACTCGCCTTTGAGGATCTGTTCGTTCCTCAAGATAATCTTCTGGGACAGGAATATGATGGCTACCGTATCTTTATGGAAACCCTTGACGGCGGACGTATTTCTATCGGTGCATTCTGTTTAGGGATGGCACAATCTGCTCTTGACAACCTTATTAACTGGGCACAAAAGAGAGAAATCTCTCAGCAGGCAACAAAGGCGATTGCAGATGTGGCAACCGAAGTCGAAGCAGCCCGCCTGTTGGTTTACGATGCTGCTATCATTAAAGATCAAGGCAGGCGCGCTGATAAACAATGTGCGTTCGCCAAACTGTTTGCATCGGAAGTTGCCATGCGCTCAGTAAATATTGCGATGAGCGTTATCGGCATCCAGTCGCTGGATTTCGAATCGGCACTGAACCGCGTCTATCGAGATGCAAAGTTGGGTGAAATTGGCGAAGGCACATCAGAAATCATGCGCCTGATCATCGCCAAGGAAGTATTAAAAGGAGAAGTATAGGAGGTTAAATGAACTTCAGTCTTACCGAAGAACAGGTAATGCTGCGAAATATGGTTAAAGACTTTGCTACAAAAGAGTTGGAACCCAAAGCTGCTCAGATTGATTCCTCATCCGAATTCCCTTATGAAACAATCAGGAAACTGGCGGACCTCGGGCTTTTGAGCATGACCATACCCGAGAAATACGGAGGTACTAATTTTGATTTTGTCTCGCTGGCGATTGCGATCGAGGAAATTTCCCGGGGGTGTGGTTCAACGGGGGTTATTACAGCGGTACACAACACCCTCTGTGCCTGGCCAATTGTCAACTGGGGAACTGAAGAACAAAAAACAAAATACCTTCCCAGAATGGCTACCGGGGAACTGTTGGGTGCTTTCGGCCTTACTGAAGCCAATGCCGGGTCAGATCCGGCATCGATGGAAACAAAGGCGGTATTAAAAGGAGACCGCTATATCCTGAATGGCTCCAAGCGTTTTATCACCAATGCCGGTGCCGCCCAGATCTTCGTTGTTTTTGCTAAAACTGCCCCCGAGCTGGGCAGTAAGGGAGTAACCGCTTTCATCGTCGAAAGGAATTTTCCAGGCTTCTCGATCGGAAAACATGAAGATCTCCTTGGATTACGTGCTACCGCAAATGGTGAACTTATTTTTGAAGACTGCGAAGTCCCCAAGGAAAATGTGCTGGGAGAGGCAAACGGCGGATTCAAAATTGCACTTGGTACCATAGATGTTTCGCGAATCGATATTGGCGCGCAGGCTGTAGGCATTGCACAAGCAGCATTTGAGAAAGCACTGGCTTACTCTAAGGAACGAAAGCAGTTCGGGAAGCCTATTTGTGAATTCGAAATGATTCAGGCGAAGCTGGCCGAGATGGCAACTAAAATTCAGGCGTCCCGACTGCTGGTATACTATGCCGCCGGTCAGAAAGATATGGGCAAATCAAGATTCAGTCAGGAAGCGGCTATGGCTAAGCTTTTTGCGGCAACAACCGCAGTTGAGGTCACTCGAGAAGCAATTCAAATACTCGGAGGTTATGGCTACACCAAGGAATATCCAGTTGAACGATATTACCGGGACGCAAAGTGTATGGAAATTTATGAGGGGACATCTGAAATTCAAAGAATCGTAATTGCCCGGAACCTGCTGGTTTAATAGTCCTGAACTCTCTCCCCGCGCCTGGAGGGATTCGAACCCCCGGCCGTCGGATTAGAAATCCGATGCTCTGTCCAGCTGAGCTACAGGCGCATCGGGGAGACCCGATTTGAACGGGCGACCCCCACGTCCCAAGCGTGGTGCGCTAACCAAACTGCGCTACTCCCCGTATACAAAATAATAAATTCTGGCAGATTAATGTCAATCTTCTATGTTATGTTATCATGTGCGGTGGTATTCTTTAAGAAATTGCACCATCCGGCTAATGGCCTGTGCCCGATGACTGATGCGATTTTTAATTTCTTGCCCCATCTCCGCAAAAGTCAGCCCATAGCCCTCCGGAATAAAAATCGGATCATATCCGAACCCATAACCACCGCGAATCGTATGGGCAATTCTCCCCCGGCATACCCCCTCAAAACACTTTCCATCTCCGGTCGGAGTAATAAGGCACACAACACAACGAAAGCAGGCGGTACGCTTTTCGGCGGGCAGATCAATTATCATCTCCAGTATTCGCCGATTACGTTCAAAATAGGTCGTATTCGGAGGGAAAAAACGAGCCGATAGCACACCGGGTTTACCACCCAACGCATCAATTTCCAAACCCGAATCTTCAGCCATGGTCCACGATTTATAGACTGAAAATGCTGCCCGCGCCTTAATAGCTGCATTATCGTAATAACTCTGCCCGGTTTCGGGCACGTTAACATTATGATTAATTTCGGATAATGAAATTAGTTGCCACCCGGTGTCATGCAAAATCCAGCGCACTTCATTAAATTTGCCTTGATTATTAGTGGCAAACAGTATTTTCACAGATATCTCGCTCCTTGCGGATGCTCCTTTATCTTTGCCAATAACTGCTTCAAATCGCTCAAAGCGTCCTTAGTCGATACCAACAGGGCATCACCGGACCGGGCAATTACCAGATTTTTAATTCCCAAGGTACCCACTACGCCTTCATCCGTATAGATAATACAATTATTGGTATTGATACCAAACCACAACCCGGAAGTAGTATTACCTTCCTTATCGACTGGGAGTCGCCTTTCCAGAGCAAGCCAAGAACCCACATCATCCCAGTTAAAACCGGCTCTGACAACAGCGGCATTTTCTGCCTTTTCCATTATCGCATAATCAATTGAAATAGACTCCACCTGATCATAGATTTTTCTTATAACAGCTCTCGCCTTTCGACTGCCATAACGACTCAGTAGTGTTAACATCTTGTAGAAGTCCGGCATAAAGCGGGCAAAAGCATTCATAATCGTATCAACTCGCCATACAAACATACCGGAATTCCAGAGAAACCTTCCGCTCCTGAGATAACGCTGGGCTGTCACTTTATCCGGCTTCTCCCGGAATGTTTTCACACGATAAACCGTCTGTCCATTTTTGCTCAGAAGTACCGCCCCCTGTTCAATATAACCATATCCTGTATCGGGTCTGGTCGGAATGATACCAAATGTTACCAGTAACCCCGTTTCTGCTACTTTAATTGCCAGCCGAACCGCCCTGTGGAATTCAGATTCAGGTTCAATTAAATGGTCAGCTGGCAGTACAACCATCACTGCTTCAGGATAATCTCGATATAAAGTCGCCGCAGCCAATCCGATTGCGGGTGCGGTATTCCTGCCAAATGGCTCAAGAATCAGATTCTCTTTTTTCACCCCGAGTTCCTGCCTAATAAGACCGGCAAATTCTTCGGGAGCTACAAATAGCTGTCTTTCGATGGGGCACAATTTCCTAATGCGATCACTGGTAGCTTGAATCAACGAACGGCGTTCAAAGAGTCGAATAAATTGCTTGGGACAGCGCCGCCGACTTTTAGGCCAAAACCGCTCTCCTTTTCCACCACAGAGAATCACACCAAAAATTTTACTCATCTTTGTAATTAATTTTACGGAGAAATGCGGTAACTGTCAAGCCGCCGATTTTGGAACGAATTGCGACTGGCAGGTGACGGTAATCCCTGCTGAGGAATACTGTACCCAAAGGACTTAGGGTAATCGGTGTAACTGCAAGGCAAAAAAAATCGCCCGCCCTTGTTTTAACCATCTGTCTGCCACTGATACAAAACTTAAGATTCCAGTTTCGGCGGTCGATATGAGCATTAACTGTCAGACCTTTGTTTTCTTGCCAGTTAATTGTCCTCAAAAAGTACCATAGCGTAAGGAGATCCCGTGCGGAATCGGGTAATGCAAACACTCTGCCATCAGAATACCGGGCAACGGTACTGTCATGAACAAAACTGATGTAATATTCACTTCGGTAATTTCGTTCCAGGGTCTTTTTATAGGAACGCAATGTCAACCAATCCTTACTGCGGCACCAAGACTCGAACCGGTATTCCGCCCAGAAGAACCACGAAAAATTTTGATCGATCGTCACCTCAGCACGTAGGTGCTCACACCATTCGCCATCTATTACCACAGGTTCCAGATGCTCAAGGACCATACTGCCAACTACAATTGGACCGTAGCGGATCTCGTATTCCAGTTTTTCTTGAGCAGGAGCAATGGCAATAATAAATAATAATACGTACACCCACGATAATAAAAAGTTTACGAAACAAGTCAAACCTGATAGCAAAATCCGTCCCCCCTCAACAAAGACCGCGGGAGGAATTATTGCAACACGAACTTAATCTGTTAATATAAGTTAAAAAACTGAAAGGGGAAAAATGGATATCAAAACCGCGTGTATACATTATAGTTCGCCACAACTGAGTGAAGGTCCGGTAGTCAGTCCGATTTATCAGACCTCCACTTTCCGCTTCCGAGACTTTCAACACGGTGCAGATTTATTTGCAGGCAAAACTCACGGATATATTTACTCCCGGATGCTTAACCCCACGGTAGAACTGCTGGAAGACTGCATTGCCCGATTGGAAGGAGGCTTCAAGGCACTGGCGACCGCGTCCGGTATGGCAGCGATCCATACTGTTTTTACCGGTTTGTGTTCTTCAGGCGATCACATCATCTGTTCGGAATCTGTATATGCCCCGACAGCCGGCCTGCTGCATAATTTTCTCAGTCGTTTAGGCATAACTTCTTCATTTATTGACAGTTCAGACATAGAGCAGGTAAAATCCGCATTTCAAACTAATACTAAACTTGTATTTATCGAAACCCCGGGAAACCCGACACTGGTAGTCTCAGATATTGCCCAGATTGCCCGATTATGCCGGAACCGGGGAACCCTCCTTGTAGTTGATAATACTTTTTCGTCACCAATTCTGCAGCGGCCATTGGAACTGGGAGCCGATATCGTTATCCATTCTGTTACCAAATTCCTCAATGGTCATGCGGACGTAGTCGGAGGAATTATCGTTGTCCGGGACGAAAACCTTTACCAACAGTTGCGAAAAACTCTCAATTCTTTCGGGGGAGTAATGGCTCCGTTTGAAGCTTTTCTTGTTTTACGCGGAATCAAAACATTGGCACTGCGCATGGAACGCCACTGTGAAAATGCCCAGAAAATCGCTCAGTTTCTGGAGAACCACCCAAAGGTAAGCTGGGTCCGATATCCCGGACTCCCAACTCATCCCCAATATCAGCTGGCGAAAAGGCAGATGTCCCGTGCCGGCGGACTGATAGCGTTTGAACTCAAAGGAGGTCTTACTGCTGCCCAGCGTCTACTGAACGCTACCCACCTGTTTATCCTTGCGGTCAGCCTGGGGGGAGTCGAAAGCTTGATTCAGCACCCGGCTTCAATGACCCATGCTTCAATGCCTGTGGAACTGCGAATGCGGGCGGGAATTACTGACGGCTTGATAAGAGTTTCGGTGGGAATTGAAGATGTTAACGATTTAATTGCCGATCTTGACCAGGCACTCCAGAAGGTCTGACTTAGTTGCTTGACACTTATCCCGGCATGGATAGACTAAGAATATGGCATTAACACCCTTGGAGATCCGCAAAAAGGCATTTGCCCTGTCATTGCGTGGTTATGCCCCGAAAGAAGTACGGGCATTTCTAACTGTAGTAGCCACTGAATTTGAGGAACTGCGCAAGGAACGTGCCACCCTGGCAGAAAAAGTTGATGAGCTTTCTGCGCGCGTTGCTGCTTACGAAAAAACTGAAAACCTCCTCAAAGAAACACTGCTCACCGCCCAGCAGGTTGCCGAAGAACTGAAAGCCAGCGCTGAGCGCGAACGGGCGCTTATGATTGAACAGGTTAAACAGGAAGCCGAACGTCTGCAGAGCGACCTGCAAGAACTGAAATCTCGACGTGCTCTCCTGTTAGATGAGATTCGCGGCATTGCAAACACTTACTTGGCGATAGTTGAAAGATTTGAAAAGGAAAACCATGATCGGGTTGAAACAGAAAATTCAGGAAAGCGTTCAGGCAATAAGGAATAGAACCGCCTTCAAACCGGAGATCGGAATCATCCTCGGCACCGGACTCGGACGTCTTGCAGATAATATTCAGGCTGATACTACCATTCCTTATGCTACGATCCCCCATTTCCCGATTCCAACCGTTGAAAGTCATGGCGGCCGGCTGATACTCGGTATGGTCAATAATCGACCGGTAGTGGCAATGCAGGGACGGGTTCATTATTATGAGGGTTATGAGCCTCAAGAAATCACCCATCCGATCCGGGTAATGAAGGAATTGGGCATTCATACACTGATCGTATCAAACGCTGCTGGCGGACTCAACCCTGAGTTTCAGGCTGGCGATATCGCCGTAATTACTGACCACATCAACCTTACCAGCCTTAATCCCCTGCGTGGTCCCAATGATGAAACTCTCGGCCCACGATTCCCCGACATGTTCCAGTGTTATGACCCGACACTGATCGCCGTCGCCGAACAAACCGCTCGCGAACTCGGAATCCGGCTTGTAAAAGGTGTTTATGCCTGGTTAACTGGCCCAAATCTGGAAACCGGAGCAGAATACCGTTATTTGCGAATTATCGGCGCCGACCTCGTCGGTATGTCTACTGTTCCGGAAACGATTGTTGCCCGTCATGCCGGACTTCGGGTTTTGGGATTCTCGGTAATTACCGATATGGGCACTCCGGAACAGCTGAAACCCGTAGACTTGGCAACGGTATTAAAAGTCGCCAGCCAAGCTGAACCCCGTCTCACTAGGCTGGTATCAGAGTTAATTGGTAGAATTTGAAAACCACAATCTACCTTCTACCGATGCTTGCTGTTTGTGCCATTACACTTTTTACCGCCTGCCCGAAACGTCAGGAAAAACCGCCAGTACAACAGTCATCAGCTGCAGCACTCGAGCAGGCGCTCAAGCTCAAGCAGGAGAAAAAGTATCCGCAGGCACAGGAGGCGTTCACCTTTGTTATCTTCAATTTCCCGGGCAGCACCGAGGCAGCCGATGCCCAGTTTCACCTCGCTGACTGTTATTTTCTGAGCCGGAATTATCAGCAGGCACAGAGTGAATTTGAATTTTACCTCAGTAATTACCCTCACGGCAGATATGAAGAAGAAGCCGCTTTCAAACTTGCGCTTTCCACCTTTCTGGCAGCACCGGGCCCCCATCAGGACCAGACTCAGACTCGCCGTGCTCAGGAACTGTTCCTTGAATTTCTTGAGCGTTATCCGGAATCTGCTTTCCGCTCCAAAGTTCAAGAGGCACTTTCCCAGATTGATACTCGATTGGCTTACAACGATTTAGAAGCAGCCCGTCTCTACTTTAAAGCCGGAGAATACAAATCTGCTCTGGTCTACTACCAGTATATTCAACAAACATGGCCTAATCTGACTTGGCAGTATGTAGATCGTTACCGGCTTGGTGTCTGTTATCTTGAAACTGGTGACACCGGAAAGGCAAAGCAGGTACTTTCCGAACTCGTTACCGACTCTGCACCGTTATCCGTTCTCCGCCCGGCACAGCGTCTGCTGAACCGGATTACCTCTCACTGATGCGTCTTGGAATCTTGGGCGGTTGTTTTGATCCAATCCATTTCGGACACCTCCTCGTAGCAGAGGATGTTTTCGAACAGCTGCAGCTTGACCGGATTCTATTCATCCCGACTTTCTGTCCACCCCGGCGTCCGGCACCGGCTGCAACCTTCCTTCATCGGGTCCAGATGGTCAGCAGAGCGATAAAAGGCGATCGACGCTTTCGGCTCTGCCGGCTGGAAGAAAAACTTCCCTGTCCTTCCTATACAGTCAACACGCTTCAGGCACTACATCAGGTTTATCCCGGTGCAAGATTTTATCTTATCATCGGCTTTGACCAGTATCACACTATCCACACCTGGCATCAACCGGAAAAACTCACACGACTTGCTCAACTGATCGTCGTCAGCCGCCCCGGTGTGTCCCGACCACCGCTCTATCCCCAGCACCAGCCTCATCGGGTAAAACTGCTTGATGTTATCCCGGTCGGAATTTCTGCTCGGATCATCCGCCAGCGGTTGGCTCTGAACAAGTCCATCCGGTACCTAGTACCACCGGTGGTAGCACAGTATATTTACCGTCATCGTCTGTATTTAAATAAAAAAACAAAGGAGGAACTGTGTTAAATATCGCTTTTGCCCAGAACCAGACTCAGCCCCAGTCAGGTGGTGGCCTGGGTTTTATCGGCAGCATACTGCCCCTGATCCTCATACTTGTCGTACTCTACTTTCTTATCATTCTTCCCCAGCAGCGACGTCAAAAAAAGCATCAGGAGATGCTCGCCAGCCTCAAGCGTGGCGACCGGGTAGTTTTCGCCTCCGGCATTCTCGGTGTCATTACCAATGTGAAAGAAAACACATTTATCGTCAAAATTGCCGAAAACACGGAAGTCGAAGTAGAAAAGAGTGCGATCGCCTACAAAATCGGCTCTTCCAGCTAAGTAAGATTGATGTCAACTCGAACTGACCCTCAGGAATATCCCGGAACAAATCGCCGGATTGTCCTCTATGGAAACCCGGCACTGCGCACAATCACTGCACCAATTCGGGAGATAACGCCGGAAATCCTGCGTCTGGCAGCTGATCTTCAAGCCACCCTGAAAGCATCTGAAGGAATCGGACTGGCAGCAAACCAAATCGGAGTCCCGGTTTCTGCATTCGTGCTCGCACCCTGGCAGGCTGATGTTGACCTGCCGCTGACATTTATCCTCAACCCCGAAATCATCAGAACTGAAGGTCTCATTGAAGAAGAAGAAGGCTGCCTCTCCCTGCCCGGCATCTTTGAAGTCATCCCGCGCCCGGAAATGGTAGAGGTTCGTGGAATTGACCTCCGGGGACATGAAATTCATCTTCAGGCAACAGGACTGCTTGCCCGGGCGATTGTCCATGAATTCGAGCACCTTCGGGGGATTCTGTTCATCGACCACATCAGTGAACTCCGGCGTCAACTTTTACAGGCAAGACTCAACGCACTTCAGGAAACTGAACTTCGACAATGCGGTTAGTCTTCTTCGGCTCCGGAACATTCGCTCTGCCCGCACTCAGGGCACTGAAAAACTCAACTCATGAGCTTCTCGCGGTAATCACTGCTCCCCCAGCACCTCAGGGCCGGGGTTTGAAGACCCTCCCCACTCCGGTCGCCCAGCTTGCTGCTGAATTAGGTATCCCTACATTAACTCCTGAATCCCCGAACTCGGAGCAGTTCCTGGCTCGCCTGCGGGAACTGTCACCGGACTGCGGGGTAATTGTTGATTATGGATATATCCTCAAACCCGCTCTTCTCACCATTCCGGTGCACGGCTTTATCAATCTGCACCCTTCGCTCCTCCCCCGTTATCGCGGTCCGGCACCAATTCCCCGGCAGCTGATGGAAGGATGTGAACTGACCGGCGTTACCATATTCCAGCTGGACTCGGGCATTGATACCGGCGACATCCTGAATCAGGTTGAACTGCCAATCCTGCCGGATGAAACCGCAGGCGAACTGGCACTCCGTCTGGCAGAGAAGGGCGCTGAACTTCTTTGCATAACTCTTGACCAGATTTCTACCGGCAATGTCCAAAGGATACCTCAGAACCCCGCGCTTGCCTCCCGGGCACCGAAAATCACTAAATCTGAACGCTGGATTGACTGGCGCCGGCCGGCACAGGAGATTCATAACCACATCCGGGCGCTTGCGCCCCAACCCGGCGCCCTCACCAGATTTCGCAACCGGGACCTGCAGATTCTCCGTTCCCGAAAAGTCAGCGCATCAAATCCGGAAACACCCGGTGCCATCATCACTGATAAAAACCGCCTTATTGTTGCTGCCGGAACCGACCGGATTGAAATACTTGAACTTAAACCTGCGGGAGGTAAAATCATAACCGGCAGAGACTTCATCAACGGCTATCATCCGCAACCGGGTGAAATAATAGGAGTCTGAAATGAACAAAAGAGGCAAAAAGGGTGTGCGCGTATTAATCTGGTTTCTGGTGATCCTCATCCTCGCCGGCCTGATTCTGCTTTTCAACAATATAATCATGCCCCTGATCATTCAGAAGGGCACGGAAATTGAGGTACCAAACCTTATTGGAACAACCCGGGAAGAGGCGATCCAGACCCTGAACCGGATTGGCCTGCAGCCCGGAGAAATCCGGCCAGTACCCAATGACTCCATCCCTCCGAACCGGGTGGCTGCCCAATATCCCCGTGCCGGGCGCCGCGTCAAAGCCGGGAGGCAAATCGATCTCGACATCAGCACCGGTTCCGGACTCGTTCGTATTCCCAACCTTGAAGGTCTGCCAGCAGCAAACGCCATTACCACCCTCCAGCGTCTGGGATTTGTCGTTACGCGGGTAGATTCAATCCGTTCTCCTGCAGTTCCTGCGGGACGGGTGGTTGCCACCTCTCCTCCATTTGGTTCCCAGGTCCGACAGGGAACGGAGATTACACTCAGCGTCTCCACAAAAACCGGCACCTTTCCCATGCCCAACCTCACCGGCTTAAATATCGAGACCGCAAGAGGCATACTTGCCGCCCATGGTCTGAAACTCACCCAGCTCAAGTACGCTGTCAGTTCCGAACCCGAAGGAACAATTCTGTTCCAGTATCCGGAGGAAGGAATGCCGGTGATCACGGGTGATACAGTAAGTCTGCTTGTCGCTCAAAGCGCAAAGGAAAACAGCCGGTGAAAGTCCGGATCTCGGCTTCGATTCTTGACTGTGACTTTACCCGCCTGGGACAGGAACTGAATGCGGTGCTGGATGCAGGTGTTGATGCGATTCATCTGGACATAATGGATGGACACTTCGTCCCCAATCTCAGCTTCGGCACTCCGATTGTCCAGGCGGTGCGGCGCGCAGTTCCACTGCCGATCTACGCCCATCTCATGGTCAGTGAACCCGAGAAAATGATTCCCCGGTTTGTCTCCTGCTCGGACTATCTCATCTTTCACATTGAAGCGACATGCCAGCCGGAAAACTGCATTGCAGCAATCCGCAATTCGGGACGTCTGCCCGGTATCTCACTTAATCCGGACACGCCGGTAGAAAGAATCATTCCTCTGCTCCCACGCCTTGAAGATGTTCTGCTCATGAGCGTATTTCCCGGCTTCGGCGGCCAGCAGTTCATCCCCGAATCACTGAACCGGATTGCGCAACTCGCAAAGCTGCGTCGCGAATCCGGACTGAGTTTCACCATTTCAGTAGATGGTGGTGTCACGCCAGCGAACGCCGGTGATATCGTCCGGGCAGGTGCCGACATTCTCATCGCGGGCAGTGCCATCTTCCGCAGCAGCAATTACCGAGAAACAGTAAAAGCGCTCAGATGTTTGAACTCCTGAGCCAGCGTCTGGTCGAACTCCAGCGCAAACTCATGGGCCGGGGCAGACTCGGCCCGCAGGAAATAAACCGGGCGCTGGCAGAAATCCGGACAATTCTGCTTGACGCTGATGTCAACTACAAGGTCGTAGGCCAGTTTATCCGTGCAATAGAGACGCGTCTGAAGGAGCAAGACATCACCGCCAGCATCAAACCGGGCGAACTTGTCAATTATACCGTGTATCAGGAACTGGTTCATCTTCTGGGAGATGCGACACCGAAACTGGAGCTTAATTCCGTGCCGGCGGTCATCAGCCTGATCGGACTGCAGGGCACTGGTAAAACAACCCTTGCCGGCAAACTGGCGGTCCGTTTCAGAAATCGCCGTCCCCTCCTCGTCGCCTGTGACCCAAAACGCCCGGCTGCCGTCAGTCAGCTGCAGGCAATTGCTCAACGCGCCCAATGTGACTTTCAGCCCGTAACCGGTGATGTTCTTGCCACCTGCCTTGCCGCCCGGGAACGGGCACAGGCCCACCACCATGGAATCATTATCCTCGATACCGCGGGCCGGCTTCACATTGATGAAGAGATGATGTCCGAACTGCTGGCAATTGAAAAACATGTCCTTCCCGATGCCACCCTGCTGGTCCTCGACGGCATGATCGGCCAGGATGCAGTAATTCAGGCAACTGAGTTCACCCGGCAGCTGAAAGTTACCGGCTGCTGCTTCACCAAACTGGACGGCGATGCCCGTGGAGGCGCAGTCCTCTCGGTCCGTCAGGTCACCGGACTGCCGGTATACTTCATTTCGGCAGGTGAGAAACTTGAAGACCTGGAGGAATTTCATCCCGACCGGATTGCTGCCCGCATCCTTGGTATGGGAGACATCCGGACCCTCGCCGAGAAGGTCCAGTCGGTTACCCAGCCACAGCAGCAACAGGAACTGGCACAGAAATTTCTCAAAGGCAAATTTGACCTGGAGGACTTTCTGAACCAGCTGCGCACCGTCCGGAAAATGGGCTCACTTTCCAAACTGCTGGCACTGATGCCGGGTGCAGGAAACATTGAGGTTGACGAAAAAGAGTTCATCCGGGTTGAAGCGATTATCCAATCAATGACCCCGGAAGAACGCCGCAACCCGGACATCATCAACGGCTCCAGACGTCAGCGTATCGCCCGCGGCTCCGGAACCTCGGTAGCCGATGTCAACAACCTCCTGAAGGAGTTCTATCAGGCACGGGAACTTGCCCGCAAACTTTCTTCAGGTAAACTCCCCAAAATGCGCCGGCACTGAGCTGTAGTGGCTGCTATTCTAAATTGCCACAGAACCCCGCCGCAACCACCGGGTTTGATCCCGGCTTGCATCCCCCTGATACCAATCGTTCTCCCCTACAATACCGAGCCGGAACCGGCACTCAAATGCCCGGCCCCTTTTCCCTCTCCAGCTCAGCCTGATCCGGCGTATCCCCCCTTACTCAGATGCAGTCAGATATCACACCCCACCAGACCGGACAACCGCTCCGGGGTATGCCAGGGGCATACCCCCAGTGGCATATACCAGCTATCTAAGTACAATAAAATCAATCCATTACCACGATGTTGCTATAGTATTTATTCGTGCATGTTTATGCACATATTAGCTGATGCTCACAACTCAACCCGTTGCCTATCGCAACCCGCCGGCGAAATGTCTCCCAATCTAACTTGACATTACCGGCAGATCGGTAATACTTTACTTATATTTGGGGCCGTGGCGCAGTTGGGAGCGCGTTTGACTGGCAGTCAAAAGGTCACGGGTTCGAATCCCGTCGGCTCCATTGAAGGATATAATAGTTTAAAAGGAGCGATTAAACATATGAAACAGGAGTGGAAGCTGATCATTGCCTTTACAATGATCGTTTCTGGTATTGCCGGAATTTTGTTCACCGCCTGTGCGCCCACCCAGACTGTCACCCGTTACAGCGAAGAGCAGCTGCAGGCTCGCCGCGATACCGCCCAGATGTTCTACAGCATCGGTGCTCAGTATTATGGTCAGGGGGACTATAATGGAGCAATGGCTAACTTCCAGAAGGCGCTGGAATATGATTCCCTCGCCTATGAACCCTACATTGCTATCGGCAATGTATACCGGAAGCAGCGGGATGCCGGCAATGCTGAATCGTATTACCGCAAGGCGATTAAAATCGACCCCAAGCGCGCCAAGGGCTATGAGGCGCTGGGAGACCTCTATCTTGAAATGGGACAGCAGGATGAGGCACTGAAGCTGTATCAGGAAGGACTCGGACAGGACTCAACCCTTGCCGATCTTTACAATGGAATCGCCGAAATTTATGTCCGCAAGGGTATGACCAGACAGGCCGACTCAGTCTTTCAGGTTGCCCGCGCCCGGTTTCCGGATGATCCGGCAATCCAGCGGTTATGGGCAGAGTTTCTGTTCAAGGTGGGACGTTATCAGGAAGCTGCCGATGCATTGAAACCACTCGTTTCCCGTTTCCCGGAGCTGACAGTTCTGCGGGCAAAGCTGGCGGATGCGCTGATCGAACTCAAGGATTACAAAGGTGCGCTTGCCCAGCTGGATACCCTGTTTATCCGTGACCCAAACAATCTGATGGCAAAACTGCGCCAGGGTGTGATCTTAGCCCGTCAGGGGCAGTATCGGCAGGCGATCGCCCGTTTTGACGAGGTGATCAGCCGGGATTCCACCTTTGCCCTCGCCTATCTCTATAAAGGCGAGGCGCTGAGCGAACAGGGAAATTATGCCGCATCAGATGCCAATCTGCGCCGGGCGCTGACGCTGGACCCGAACCTGACTCAGGCTTACATTGACCTCGGTGATAACCGGCGCAAGCAGGCAGATGCCAACCGGGGTACCAACATCACTCAGACGCCGACGGCGAAACTGAAAAATGCCAAAACCCTCTATGAAGAGGCAAGGAGTTATTATCAGCGGGCACTGAGTGATCCGGCAGTAGCAGGCTATGCCCGGGCGCAACTGGAGTACATTGAAAAGAATCTGCAGGCAATCAACAAGGAACTGTTCGTGCGCTGAGGACTGAACCCGATCCCATGTTGAACCGTCCGGTTCTGCTCCTGAATCAGAATTATGAACCGTTATCCCTCTGCCGGCTGAAACGGGCACTGGTGCTGATGATGAGCCGTAAAGCTGAACCACTCGAACGTTCAGAACTGACAGTGCGCACCGTAAACATGAATATCCCGGTGCCCAGTGTTCTGCGACTCAACTACTATGTCCGGGTGCATCGCCGGGAAGTACCGCTGACCAAGCGCAATGTCCTGCGCCGGGACAACCACACCTGCCAGTACTGTGGCGCACGCAAACCGGTTATGACTACCGACCATATAATTCCCAAGGCACTGGGGGGCACTGACACCTGGGAAAATCTGGTGTGCGCCTGCCCGGAATGCAACGCCCGGAAGGGAAACCGGACCCCTGCTCAGGCAAAAATGACCTTGCGGCGGAAACCGAAGGCACCTCACTATGTAACATTTGCTGTTAACAGTCTGGGTGAAATTCCGGAGGCCTGGCGTCAGTATCTCTTTCTCAGCTGACAGACTGGCGCTGATTTTGCTGCTGCTGCGCGCCGATCTGATTTCAAGTGAACCACTCGTTGTCCGGAAACTCAATTTTCAAGGTTGGCGACCTGCCAGAGATTTTCAACCCGGGTTTGCAGCCGGGGATACCGTAACCGAGGAACAGTTCGCCGATGCCCGCATTCGGATTCTGCGCCGCCTTACCAGTGAAGGCCATCTTCGGGCAACCGTTGAGCTGCTCACTGCCTTTGATTCCAGCGGAGTCAGCGTCACCTTTCAGGTTTGCCCAGGTCCCAGGATGAGAATCACCGGCTGGCAGCTGGAAGGCACTGAAAGTCTGGACACAGCGACACTTTACCGGTTTCTGAACCCGGCCAGAAAACAACCCTTCTTTTGCCACAGACAGATCTTCCATACCATTAGTCGTCTGCAGCAGGTATACCATAATCTCGGTTTTCCTTTCGTACGGATTGAATTCACCGGTATTATGGAAACTGCCGGTGGTGTCAAACCGCTTCTCCAGATCGCAGAGGGTCCGAAGGTGAAAATCAGTTTTGTCTCCTTTGCCGGCAGCCCGGAATTGAACCGGGAAATATTGCGGCGCTATTCCGGTTTCTCCGGACCGGTGGACTATCAACCCGCCCGTATCCGGACCTGGCAGTCCAACCTTCAGAGTTCGGGATGGCTCAAAGTCGACAGTACCGACATCGTCCTGCAGGAGAGTCTTTTCGGTGTCCGGTTCTGGCTCACTCCGGCAAAAACCGGGCAACTGGATGCGGCACTCGGCTATCTGCCGGAAACTCGCCAACTCACCGGCTGGTTCACCATCTCCCTTTTCAACCTGTTCAACCGGGGCCGTGCTGCCGAATTCCACTGGCGCTCTGCATTCAAGCGAACTGACTATAAGTTAAATTATACCGAACCCTGGCCCTTTAACCTTCCTTTTACCCTCACGGGTGAAATTTCCCACAAGGTGAGCGACACTGTCTACGCCTATACCCTGCTTGGTTTTACTGCTGCCACGGGAAGAGATGCACTCCGGCTCAAATTCAATACCGGTTACAATCACCTTGCCGGTGTCATGCAGAAAAACGAATTCTGGGCAGGCACCGGATTTCAATATGACCACCGGGACGACATTGACCGGTACCGGAGAGGAATTTTCCTGGAACTCACAACCCGTGGCGGGTATCAAACGATCCCTCCCGAAACTACCGGATTTACGGGGGAAGTCACCGCCCGCTGGTGCACCGCCATTCCTCTCTATGCTGACATGGCACTTACCAATGATGTTAACCTGCACATGATCTATTCTGAACTGCCCCTCGCTGCACCGGAGCTGTATGCTGTGGGCGGACCGGAAAATATCCGGGGCTACCGCGAAGCGGAATTTACTACTGACCAGCTCTTCTGGTCCAATTTTGAACCCCGACTTTACCTCACCCGTCATTCCCGGGTTCATATCTTCTTTGATGCGGGTGTATTACACACTTCCGAACGAACATATCAAATTATCGCTGGCTACGGCTGCGGCGGCCGCTGGGAAACAAATTTCGGTATCCTGGGCATTGACTTCGGCATCCCATTTCCCCAGTCGCCAATGCGGGCAAAAATCCATCTGAACTACCGCACCGGCTTTTAATATGAACTGGCTTGAAGGTATCGTCCTCGGACTGCTTCAGGGAATAACCGAAATCCTGCCCGTATCCAGTGACGGTCACCTTGCCCTGCTGCTTCACTTCTGGCAGATTTCTCCTTCAGTACGGCTCAATCTCACTGCTGCTCTGCACTTGGGCACTGCGCTGGCAATACTCATCTTCATGCTCCCGCGTATCATCACTCTCGTGCGCAACCTGGCTGATACGCTTCCTCCAGTTCGGAATCATGCCCGCCGGCTGATATTAATAATTATCATCGGAACCTTGCCGGCGCTGGGTGCCGGACTGCTGCTGGAGCCCTGGGTTGAAAGTCTGTTTGTCCAAAAGATTGTACCCAGCATTCTCTTTCTGATTAACGGCACTTTGCTGTTTACCACCCGCTTCGCCCGAAATCGCAACCGTCCGATTGAACTGCCTCTGGGCATGCTGATCGGACTGATTCAGTCCACTGCAATTCTGCCCGCCATTTCCCGTTCCGGGACCACCATCAGTCTGGCGCTGTTGCTCGGAGTAAATACCGCCACCGCCTTTGAATTTTCTTTTCTCCTGGCATTGCCAGTAACGCTGGGCGCTGCGATCTGGGAGCTTCTGAAACTTGATTTCTCACTACTGTCACCGGGGCCGGTGATCTCCGGAATAATAGTTGCCGGCATCACCGGATATTTGATGCTCATGATTCTCCGGCGGGTTATCATCAGCCGTAACTTCTGGTGGTTTGGAATCTACTGCTGGGCTCTGGGACTGCTCAGCCTGGTTCTGCTCCGCTAACGCAAACGCTCAATTGCACTGGCCAGAATATCAACTCTGCCATCCCGCTCAATCGTCTCCAGAATCCGGCTGGAACTCTGCTGGAGCATCCGCCAGTCCGTATTGATCAGAACGATTGCCAGCTTCGCCCGCTGCCACTGCTGCTGATATTCAATCTCACAAAGGGCGACATTGAACGACTTCCGGAGTCGCTCGGTAAGACTGGAAAGAATCCGCCGCTTATCTTTCAGAGACAGACTGTCACCGAAATAGCAGTCCACCATAAGCAGTCCAATACTCATTGATCAGTGCTAAGAGACAGCCCGTTTTACCTCTTCCATCACATAAAATTCAAGTTGGTCACCAGCCTGCAGATCAGTAATATCCCTGATACCGATACCGCACTCATAACCGGCCGCCACTTCCCGGACATCCTCCTTGAAACGGCGCAGTGAAATCACCTCACTGGAAAAAATCTCCCGGTTATCTCTGATTACTCGGACTGAAGCACCCCGGACCACCTTGCCTTCGGTGACGAATGAACCGGCAATCAGCCCCTGCTTCGGAATCGAGAACACCTGACGAACCTCAGCCCGTCCAATTGTAACCTCCTTCTTTTCCGGTTCGAGCATACCGAGCATCGCCGCCCGGATATCATCAATTGCCGCATAAATAATTTTATAAGTCCGGATCTCCACCCCTTCCCGTTCTGCCAGCTGCCGGGCATCAGCCAGCGGCCGGACATGAAACCCGACAATGATCGCCTCGGAAGCCTGAGCCAGCAACACATCATTCTGGGTGATCGGACCGACTCCGGAATGAATCACCCGCACCCGGACCTCATCCAGGGACAGTCCCTCCAAGGCGTCGCGGAGCGCTTCCGCCGAACCGGAAACATCGGTTTTGAGCACAATCTTCAACTCCTTCACCTGTCCCTTGGCAATCTGCTCCTGAATTGCCTCAAGACTGACCTTGGGCCGACTTGCTGCCAGAATCCGGTCCCGCTTTGCCAGCAGCCGGCGGTGAGCAATTTCCCGGGCGGTCCGCTCATCGGCTACAACTTCAAATCGGTCCCCCGCCTCCGGCAGCCCGGAAAATCCGATAACCTGAACCGGCATTGAGGGCGTTGCCTGTTCAACTGAAACAAAATTATCATTCAGCATATCCCGAACTCGGCCGTAATGTTCCCCGGCGACAAACGGGTCTCCGCGCTTTAATGTTCCCTCCTGAATCAGCACTGTGGCAACATTCCCCCGCCCCCGATCAATCCGGGCTTCGACTACCACACCACGCGCCGGGCCATCATAGGGTGCTTTCAAATCGAGCTCCAGTGCCAGAACCGAAATAGCATCCAAGAGCTCTTCAATTCCCTGCCCGGTTACCACCGAAGTCTCAACGCATACTGTATGACCACCGTACTCCTCTACACGCACATTGTAATTGGCAAGCTGACTCTTCACGCGGTCCGGATTGGCGGTTGGCAGATCCGATTTGGTGATACAGACAATAATCGGCACACCTGCTGCCCGCGCATGATCCAGTGCCTCCAGTGTCTGAGGCATTACCCCTTCGTCTGCTGCCACAACCAGCACTGCAATATCCGTCACCTGAGCACCGCGGGCACGCATTGCGGTAAACGCCTCATGTCCGGGTGTGTCCAGAAAAACAATCGGCCGGTCACCATAATACGCCACATAGGCGCCCATATGCTGAGTAATTCTGCCAAACTCCTTTTCCGCCACTTTCGTCTTGCGGATGTAATCAAGTAATGCCGTCTTGCCATGGTCCACATGTCCCATTACCACCACTACCGGCGGGCGGGGTTTAGCCTCACCCCGCTTGATCTCAGTTTCAATTTCCTCCTCCTGCTGAACCGGGATGTTGAATTCGTCCGCAATCAGAATAATCGTATCCAGATCCAGCCGGTGATTAAGTGTTGCCCGGAGACCGAGTTGCAAGCATTTCTTGATAATCTCTGCAACCGGCAGGTTGAGGGCATGTGCCAGTTCTGCTACCGTCATATAGGGAGTAACCTTAACGGCTGAAGGACGTGTGGCAGGCGCCGCCTGCCGTTCACCTTCACCGGTCCGGGGTTTCTTTCTTTTACCTGCCGGCACTTTAAACGCAGGTTTCTTCGCCTCTTCAGTCGGAGGTGCCACATTCGGTGGCACGGCTGCCTTTTCAGTCCCTTCAATTTGGGTGCGCTTCTTAATCGTCTCCTTGAACTGCCGTTTCTCTTTTCTCAGACGCTGGCGGGCTGCATCAAACTCCTCTTCGGTAATATAGGAGGTATATCCTCGGGGAGGGAACCCCAGTTCCTTCAGCAGGGCAAGCAGCGCCTCGCTGGAAAGATTCAGTTGTTTGGCTGCTTCGAATACCCTTAACCTGCCCATACCCGCTCACGAATCTGCTGTTTCATTAACTCCACCGCTTCCGCTTCCGACCCCATAATTTTTACAAGGTCTGGGGTCGAGGCGCTCAGCAAGTCAAAGGCGGTCTTCATGCCGGCCGCCTCCAGTTTCTGGGTAACTTCCGGTTCTAGGTTCAGTTCGGAAATGGGAAACTTTGCCGCCCGGTTCATAATTACCCGGTTCCGATAATCACTTTCCTTCAGCACCTCCAGTTTGGTTCCGGTGAGCAGACTCGCCAGCCAGACATTTTGACCTTTCTTGCCGATGGCAATAGAAAAATCACTGTCCGGAACCACCACCACATAGGTATCATTCTCACGCAGAATCTCTGATACCTTTGCCGGTCCGAGCGCTCGGGCTATGAATACCTGCAGATCACGGCTCCATTGGACAATATCAATCTTTTCCCCGGAGAGTTCCTTGATCACATTTTCAATTCTCGACTTCCGATATCCGACACAGGCGCCGACCGGATCTACCTTTTCATCTCTTGAGGCTACAGCGATCTTCGAGCGGAACCCTGGAGCCCGGGCAATAGCCTTGATTTCCACAACCCCTTCCTTGATTTCGGGGACCTCGCGCATCAGCAGCTTCCTCAAAAATTCGGGGTGAGTCCGGGAAAGATAAACCCGCGGTCCGATCGGTGTCTTCTCCACCCGATGGACATACGCCTTGATCGGAAGCCCCTGACGGTAATGATCCGTTTTCAGCTGTTCGCGATTCGGCAGGACCGCTTCAATTAACCCGAGATTGACAATAATCTCATCCCTTCCGATACGCTGAATTGTGCCGGTTACTATCTCCCCCTTCTTCCGGTTATACTCTTCAAAAAGCCGGTCCCGTTCCGCCTCACGGAGCTTAAGCATCAATTCATCCGACGCTTTGCGAATCGCCACCCGGCCGATTTCATCCAGCGGCAACTCTACGCGGATCACATCTCCCAGTTTACTCTCAGGAATAATATTTTGTGCCTCTTCAAGTGCAATTTCCTGCCCGGGATTGTTTACTTTCTCAACCACCTTCTTTAGCAAAAAAACCTTGATCTCTCCCGTATCCGGGGAAATACTTACCTCGGCCTCTGTCCCCGTCCCGAACCGCCTTTTTAACCCGGCAACAATACTCGTCCGCAGTGTTTCGCAGACATAGGTAATGTCCACATTCCGGATCCGGGCAATCTGAGCGATCAAATTGGCAACTTCCTTATTGTTCATTCCTTCTAACTCCTTTGCTAAGCTGTTAATTTTGTTCATTATAACCCGGTAATTTACTCAGTCAATATAACCGCCGTGGCAGTTACCGGCGCTGCTTTGATTTCTGCCAGAGACTTTCCATTTCCTCAAGTGTTGCCTCGGAGAGCCGGCGCCCTCGCTGTTCTAACTCCCTTTCAACACTGGTAAATCTCTGGCAGAACTTGCGGTTAGCATCCTTCAATGTTCCCTCAGCATCGACATTCAGATGCCGGCACAGATTAACAAGTGCAAACAGTAGATCCCCCAGTTCCTCCCGGATGCGGTTTCGCCGGATTCTACTCCTTGCCAGTTCGAACTTCAGTTCATCAATCTCCTCTTCCACTTTTGCCAGCACCGCCGGCCACTTCTCCCAGTCAAATCCCACCCGCCGGCACCGCTCCTGAATCAGCTGCGCCTGATGCAATGCTGGCAATGCCTTGGGAATACCGCTCAGGAGTGTCTTCCGGGAATGGGTCTGCTTGATCCGTTCCCAGTTCTTCAGCACCTCCTCCTCATTCCGGACACGCGCATTACCGAAAACATGAGGATGACGGGATTTCAGCTTCCTAATTACGCCATTGATCACTTCCGGAAGCCCGATCCCCATTTCTGCTTCTGCCACCTCCGCCAGGAAGATTCCCATGAAAAGATAATCTCCCAGTTCTTCAATGATTGCCTGCCGGTTTTTTGTCCGCAACGCCTCCTCAAGTTCAAAAGTCTCATTCAGGATCAGCGGGCGGGTCGTACTCAGCGTCTGTTTCCGATCCCACGGACAACGACGACGTAAGATTCTTACCAGTTCTATCAGCTTATCTACCATATTTGAAAGTTTAGCGAAATGATTTCGCCCGGCAAGCCGGGAATAAAACCTTGACTTCTCCGGTTGATGCCCTATTTTTAAAATAAAAGGAGAATCCTCATGAATTCCAGACTGCTTTTTGAAACTGACCCGGAAATCTTTGACGCCATTTTTAAAGAAACCAGCCGACAGCACGCCAATCTGGAACTGATTGCCTCGGAGAATTTCTGTTCTGAGGCAGTTCTGGCAGCCCTTGGTTCGGTGCTGACCAACAAATATGCCGAAGGATATCCTAAAAAAAGGTATTACGGCGGCTGCCGCTATGTTGATATTGCCGAAGAACTGGCAATCCAGCGCGCCAAGGAAATCTTCGGCTGTGACCACGTGAATGTTCAACCCCACTCAGGAACACAGGCAAACATCGCCGCCTATCTCACTCTGGCAAACCCCGGCGACACAATCATGGGACTGTCACTCACCCACGGGGGCCATCTCTCCCATGGTCATCCGATCAATTTCTCCGGACGCTACTTCAAGGTAATCCATTATACATTAAACCCGGATACTGAGATGCTCGATTATGATCAGATCCGCAAGCTGGCACTGGAACACAAACCCCGCGTGATCGTCAGCGGTGCCTCAGCATACCCACGGACCATTCACTTTGATAAATTTCAGGAAATCTGCGACGAAGTCGGAGCCGCCCAGCTGGCGGATATCGCTCATATTGCCGGTTTAGTGGCGGCGGGATTACACCCCTCACCGGTCCCCTATGCCGACATCGTTACCACGACCACCCACAAAACACTGCGCGGACCCCGGGGTGCGATTATCATGTGCAAGGCAAAATACGCCGAGGAACTCGATAAAACAGTATTTCCCGGAACTCAGGGAGGACCGCTGGAACACTGCATTGCTGCCAAGGCGGTGGCGTTCAAGGAGGCGTTAACGCCCCAATTCAAGGAATATCAGCAGCAGACCGTAAAAAATGCCCGGGCACTTGCTGAGGCATTAACGAAACGGGGATTCCGCCTCTGCTCCGGTGGCACCGATAACCACCTGATGCTTGTTGACCTCCGGTCAAAAAAAATCACCGGCCGGGACGCCGAAAGACTGCTGGGAAAGGTCAATATCACCGTCAACCGGAATACCATTCCCTTTGACCCAGAAAAACCGTTTATTGCTTCCGGCATCAGACTGGGAACGCCTGCATTAACCACCCGGGGTATGAAGGAAACAGAGATGGAAAAAATCGCCGAACTTATTGACCGGACAATCGCCGCCGGTGAAAACGAAACTGAACTGGAAAAAATAAAAGCCGAAGTCCGGGAAATGGTCGAATCCTTCCCTTTGTATGCCGAACGCCGGAACGAATACCAGTCGACAGCAAAAGGGGGATAAATGGCAAAACCATTGATTGCTCGAATTCAGGCCCGGGAGATACTTGATTCCCGGGGAAATCCGACACTGGAGGTTGACTGCTATCTTTCTAACGGAATTATGGGACGGGCATCGGTACCCTCCGGAGCCTCAGTCGGTTCGTTTGAAGCGCTGGAGTTGCGGGATCGTGACCCTGCCCGGTATTTTGGCAAAGGCGTTCTGAAAGCAATTGCCAATATCCACGAAATTATTGCACCCCGCCTGATTGGTATGGATGCGACCGATCAGTTCCGGATTGATCAGACTCTGATTGAAATCGACGGGACCAAAAACAAATCCAAACTGGGAGCAAATGCCATCCTCGGTGTCTCGCTCGCAGTCTGCCGGGCAGCAGCCGTCTGTGCCGGACTGCCGATTTACCGGCTGCTGGGAGGTGCGGGCACAAGACTGATTCCGACACCATTTCTGAACATTATCAATGGCGGCATGCATGCACCCAACAACCTCGATATTCAGGAATACATGATCGTTCCCGCGGGACTGCCCAATTTCCGCGAGGCAATTCGTGCTGCCGCCGAGATCTACTTTGCACTCAAGGAAATTCTCGAAAAAATGAATAAACCGACTTATGTGGGGGATGAAGGTGGGATGGCACCCGATTTTGCTGACAATGAAGAACCGCTCTCGATTATAATGCAGGCAATCGAACATGCCGGTTACCATCCCGGGGAGCAGATTTATCTGGCAATTGATGTCGCTGCCAGCAGTCTCTATCAGGATAACGCCTATATCTTTATGAATCCCAACCGGCGGGCAATCAGTGCAGAAGAACTGATTGAACTATATACCGCTTGGGTCCAAAAATATCCTATCATCTCCATTGAAGACGGATTGGCAGAAGAGGACTGGGATGGCTGGCATGAACTGACCGCCGCGCTTGGCAACCGCGTTCAGCTGATCGGCGACGATATCTTCGTAACTAATATTGAACGTCTAAAAAAGGGAATTCAGCAGGGAGCTGCCAACGCAGTGCTTGTAAAACCAACACAGATCGGCACGGTCAGCGAAACACTGGATTGCATGAAACTGGCAATGGAAAACGGCTACCGCGCCATTGTCTCCCACCGTTCCGGCGAAACGGATGATCATTTTATTGCCGACCTGGCGGTTGCGGCAAACTGCGGTCAGATCAAAACCGGTGCACCCTGCCGGGGTGAACGGACCGCAAAGTACAATCGTTTGATCCGGATTGAAGAAGAAGACCATCTGCCCTATGCCGGGCTGAAAACGCTCATGCGATGAATCGCCGCTATCAGCGTCGTGTCGGAAAATTATTCATTCCGCTGGCGGTTGTCCTGATAATACTCGGACTGACCTTTCTTCCCGGACCAAACGGTTTGATCAGCGTTCTGCTGAAGTTTTACCGAATAAACAAACTGCGAGCTCAAATCCGGCAAATGAAAACCTGTGCCGACAGCCTGGAATCCGAAGTACAGAAATGGCGTAATCCGGATTTTGCCGCGGAACAGGCACGCCAGCTCCTCAAACAACCTCAGTCCGATACCATCCGCTAGAAATTCTGCTTACTGCCCTGTTGTCTTGTCTGCTCCGGGGAGAAAAAACTGCGGACGACCGGTTACTGGATGAAGAGCAATGATAGGCGTAATGCCGAATGTCTTGCTGATCAACTCTGAATCGACCATGCCCTCGGGATTTACACAGCTCACCAGCGAACCGGCTTTCATGAACGCCACCCGGGAACAGTAACTGAACGCCTCATTTAGATCATGAACGACTGAAACAACTGTTTTTCCCCCGCAGCTTAATTTGTGCAGCAGACACAGGATCTCGGTACGATGGTAAAGATCCAGGTGCGAAGTGGCTTCATCCAGAAGCAAAATATCTGTTTCCTGTGCCAGTGCCCGGGCAATAATCACCCGCTGCCGCTCGCCGGCTGAGATCTCGTTCATCCCCTTGTGACGGTAGAGAATAACACCGGTCAGCTCCATCGCCTCATTGACTGCTTTCCAGTCTAGCGGAGCTGGCCGGACGAACGGACTGAGATACGGGTGGCGCCCCATCATCACAATATCTTCAACTTTCCATTCAAATGCAAAATGACTCTCCTGGGGAACATAGGCAATAATCCGGGCGATCTCCCGCCTTGACAGTTCCCTCAGATTCCGATCGAAAACCCTGATATTCCCGGACCACGGCTGAAGGATATTAGCAATCAGTTTCAGGAGCGTTGACTTGCCCGCCCCGTTCGGACCGACGATTCCCAGCCATTCACCGGCTGCGATACTTAGGTGAAAATCGCCCAACAGCGGCTTCTGCTGATAACCGAAAAATACCCCCTGCAGATCAACCGCATTCATTGTGATTTCCGGAGTAAATAGATAAAAAAAGGCACTCCTACCAGCGCAGTAACCACCGATAAGGGAAGCCCAGACGGCGCTAAATTCCGCACCAAGGTATCTGCATAAAGCAGGAGTCCTGCCCCCAGTACAAACGACCCCGGTAACACGATACTGTGCCTGGGCCCGAAGAGCATTCGCACAATATGGGGCACCACGAGTCCGACAAAGCTGATCGCACCGGTCCAGGCTACCACCAGTCCGACCGCCACCGACCCGACCAAAAAAGTCATGCGGATCATTTTTACCGCATCAATTCCGAGACTGACTGCGGTCTCTTCATTAAGTGAAATTATATCCAGTTCTCGGGAATGAAAAAACAGCCAGCCGCATCCGAGTACTGCAACAATTCCGCAACCAACCAGCAGCCAGAATGATTTCGCTGTATATACGACTCCCAAACTTCCCATCATCAAATAGACCGCTTCCCCCAGAGTATGCCGGCCCAGAATCAGCATCAGCATTACCACACTCGAGAAAAAGAAGTTAACAATAACCCCGGAGAGCACGAGACGAGTAACAGTCAGGTTAATCCCGCTGCCTGCAAGGAGATAAACAAATCCGATCGCCAGGGCAGCACCAATTATTGCTGAAACTGGTAAAGCCAAGCTGCCTTGGACTCCAGTGACTATTGTCAGTGATACTCCGAATGCCGCACCGCTTGCCACCCCCAGAGTCCAAGGATCAACCAGTGGATTACGCATGATCCCCTGCAGTGAACAGCCAACCAGTGCCAGTACACCGCCGGCAATTATCCCGATCGTCATTCGGGGCAACCGGAAATAGAGCAGAGAACCAATTTCACCCCGATGAAAACAACCGGGACCGGTCAGAACCGAAAGTAGCGCTCCGGAAACTAACAACCCCAGCAGAAATAACCAACCGATAACAGTTTTTATTCTCATCAGCTGGTGCTGTCAGGATGCAGTAACTGCAGAAGTAAGTAAATTGCCTCTACGACTCTAGGACCGGGGCGAAAAAAGATATCCTCGTCCAGGCGGTCACAGATCCGATCCTGCTGGACTGCACTTACCTGCCCCCAGCCTACGCGCTGCCTGACATCCGCCTGAAGGGCCTGAGGATGTAAAATAATAATCACCTCTGGATTTCTCCGCACCACATCTTCCGGTGCGATCACAGGATAGGGCTGGGCAACATCATCAAAAATGTTTCTCCCGCCGGCAATTCGCACGATGTCATTGATGAATGTCGAGTTCCCGACGCTCATCAACGGTGCCGCCGCAATTTCAATGTAAACCCGCGGCGTATCAGTAAACGCAGGAATCACCTTCAAACTCCGACGCAGACTTTCTGCCAGCTGCACGGCTTTAAACTTGACGCCCAATAATCCACCGATTGATTCAATTTCAGCAAAAACATCCTCAACTGTCCTGGGGTTAGAAATGTAAACCGGGATATCGAGTTCTCTCAGTTTCTCAATCAGTCGTGCATGAACCGGCACCGTGGCAAAGACGATTGTCGGCTTCAGCACAACAATTCGCTCCAAGTCTGGTAACTGAAAATCCCCAACCTTGTAAATCTGACGTGCTGCAACCGGATAATCACATTGCACAGTATTCCCCTTCAATAAACTTTCCGCTCCGAGGGCAAAAATAATTTCGGTAACACTGGGAACAAGTGAAACACACCTTATTTCGCCAGATTCAGATTGAGACGCATGTCTTGGACCGCATAACAAATTTCCCAAAATTAATATCAAAAGGCAGAAATTACGCACTTTCGGGTTGTTCCGGCAATTCCTGCTCATTTCTGATATTGGTCTTGTGAGCAAACACCAGAAACACAGTATGGGCTACCATCCGGTCAACCGGCCTGATCCCCGTCTCCCGCAGGTAATATCCCCGCTCCAGAACCTCACGAGCACGAATCCTGATAAAACCTTCGGCTGACAGTGCTGAGGTGAACCGGCGGAGCTGTTCAAAAGTAGGAACTAATCCGGCAAGCGGATAACCACTTTTAAGCGCCTGACGGGCAGCCGGAACCAGCGTCCACGGCTCAGGAACATCAAGAAAAACGGCATCCACATCAATCTGCTGAAAACCCTGCTCTGCCGGATCGGCAACAAAGAATTCGCACACATCATCCAGTCTGTAGCGCCGAACATTCTCAACAGCATTGGCACTAAATTCCGGTCTGCGCTCATAAGAATAGACCCGGCCGTGTGGCCGGACAAAACTTGCCAGAACTGCGGTCAGTGCTCCGGAACCCGAGCCTACCTCAATTACCCGTGCCCCCGGGAAAATCATGGTCTGAAGCAGCATATAACCGGTGTCCTTGGGATAAACGATTGTAGTAGTTCGTTTCACTTTAAGCGCCAGATCTGCCAGAGTCGGTTTCAGCAAATAGAATCTTGTTCCGTATTGAGTCTCTACCCAGTCGCCATACTCCTTATTCAGAATCTGACAAAATTCAATATTTCCCCGATGAGTAGAAAAAACGCCTTTTTCCTGGACCGTTACCAGAAATTTTATACGATCCGAATGATACAGGAGTACATATTCACCCGCTTTAATCACTTCTGGCAATTCTAAATTGGCAGTTCAAGATAGTCAAGCTCATCAGCAAAAAACACCACGATAATTTTCTCCTGAATCCTTGACTTTTTCAGGCTCCATTCTATCATATCCCGGTGATTTCTCTGCTGTTTACTCTGATCTGCACCGAACCGACAACCCTTGTTCCTCCGCCTTTTGCCCACACCATGGGTTTTACCCGGATCAGCAGTTTTTACCTGAACATGTATCTCGGCAGTGGTTTCCGGGTCGCTAATCCAGAAGGTCTCTGCTGCGCCAAAATGATAGAAGAAGAAGACACCACAACATGGCGGGACGATGCTCTGCTCACTCTTTTTGCAGTCAATTCCGGAACCGGTCAGATTGTGTATAATATAAAATTGATTAAACCGGCAGTCTACGGCACAACCGGCAGTGGTATTGCACAGTTTAATAACCCCCACGGTATTGTCTGTAACGAAATGGGGGATGTCTATGTTGCCGACACCGACAATCGCCGGGTCGTACGACTGCGTTATACTCAGGGCACCCTCTCGTGGGTTACTATCGTTGATTCCACACTCAATCTCCCCTATGATGTCTCCATGGACTCCAGAGGAAACATCTATGTCACCGATGCGCAAGCTGACCGTATCGTTATTTATGATTCCAGCAATATCCGGATCAGAACGCTCGCCCCGGGTTTGAATTTTCCGACTGGAATTGCGGTACTGGATGCATTGGCACCTTTCAACGAATTCAATTCGGACCTCATGGTAGTCATTGACCGAAATGGAACTCGCATCAGCAGAATCACACCCGGGGGAACAATAATGACTACCATTGATTGCCGGCGTATCGGTCTGGATACAGCGGGATTTTCCTACTGTGCCTTTGATCGCTATGGCAACATCTATGTAACCGACCGGGTAAATTCCCAGATTCACATCTTTGACCCCAATCTCAAATACATCACCTCATTCGGTCGGGCGGCGAACACCCCCGGCAATCAGCCCGTATTTAACTCTCCACGGGGGATTGCTATCGGCAGAAAATTCGGCCAGCTTTTTATCAGTGAAGCCGATGGCGGTCAGTATTATCTGATAGCACTTGACGGCTGGCTGATCGGATGTTTCCCGGAAAGATTTGATTTACAGCAACCGGGAACTACAATTGCAATTTATCTGACCCAGCGTGCCGAAATTATTATTGATATCACTGATAATATCGGGAGAATAGTTCGAACGCTTGCACCGTCATACCAGCAGGGACCAGGCGAAGTCCTTATTGTCTGGGACGGCAGAGACAATCAGGGCAACGTCGTTGCCCCCGGAGAATACCTGATCCATGTTACTCTCCGACCCACCTATTCCCGTCCACGCTATACCTTGAAAAAGGAACTGATTGGCAAAGTTACCCGGCTTCCGGGATAACAGGAGGTAATTATGACACTGATTAAAAAACTGTTTATACTTCATTTATCAATTACTGCCTCCCTGCAAGCCACAAAATACGCAGGTGATTTCGAGCTTTTAGGCACATCGGCCCGGGCAATCGGTATGGGTAGCGCTGTCGTTGCTGTAACCAGCGACCCGAGCGCCATCTACTACAACCCGGCTCTTTCTGTCTACAACCGGCGCCGTGCGGTTCTCCTGATGCATTCGGAAGATTTTTCCGGGCTGCTAAGTCATAATTATCTCGCAATTTCATTCCCCAACGACCGGCAGGCAATAGGCGCCGCACTGCTTCACAACGGCATCCCCGATATCAAACTGACCACCCTTCCCCAACCTGACAGTCCCCCAGGAGAAAATAACCGTCCCTACGTTTACCGCACAGTTAATGCCAACCAGCTGATCACTTATTTCAGCTTTGCCCGCCGTCTTTCTACCGTCTGGGCAGTCGGTGGTAATGCCAAAATCATCTATCAGGAGCTTGGGGGCACCGGATACTGCCTAGGCATTGGCATTGATGCAGGTATGCATTTCACGCCAATCCGCACGATCGACATCGGGCTTTGTATCCGGAACCTCAGTACCTCACCCCTTTTCTGGAGCACTGGAGTCAGAGAGGCGATCTATCCACAGCTGACAATCGGCTTGGGGAAGAAATTCAATCTGGGACGCGACTACCTGCTGTGCGCTATTCAGGTTGAAGCGTTACTGGAAGATCGGCAGTTTCATACCAATATCGGCGCTGAATATTCGCTGCGGAATATTCTCTTCGCCCGGCTGGGTATTTATCGCAACAACCTGAGTTTCGGCCTAGGAGCAAGATTCAAAAACTTTCATGTCGATTATGGCTACGCCAGTGGCACTGCTCCCGATGCCCGGGAGTTGGGAACCCCGCAGCAGATATCTGGAGGTGTAGAGTTTTAGGTCCGGAGCTGGGACGAAAACTGGCACACCTTGCTGCTCTGATCATTCCTGTTGCCTATTATCTGATTCCCGCCCGCACTCTATCGCTGATCCTCATGGCTGTTGCAACTACTATTTTTCTTGTTATTGACCTTTTAAGACTGCGCCTCAACCCTTTTAAGGATATCTTCATTATTCTCTTTGGCTCACTCTTGCGCCGGAAGGAATTCAGCTCATTGACCGGTGGCAGCTATCTGATGGTTGCCTCACTCGTCTGCATGCTCCTGTTCGGCAACAATCGGGGGGTTTTCATCGCTGCCATCTCATTTCTCGCAATTGGTGATACGGTGGCTGCCATCGTCGGGCTTTCAATCGGGAAAATCCGCATCTTCCGCAAAACGGTTGAAGGCACGCTTGCCGGTCTTGCTGCCTGCATCGGTGTTGCCTACCTCATTTCTGTCCTGCCTAATATTGACCTGCCTTTATTAGTTGGTATCATTGGTGCAGTTTCGGCAGCGGTCGTAGAAGCACTGCCCTTTGAGATTAACGATAATGTTGTAATCCCGATGTTTTCGGGAACGGTGATGATGGTAGTATTGCAGCTGCTTCGTTGACCGGCATTAAAAAAGCATGAGAACCTGTTCTTAAAAATTTAACAGGAGGTAAACAATGAAGAAATTATCAATTCAGATTGTCTTGCTGGTCGGACTGATCATGGCAGCACAACCCGTCCCACCGGCATTGGACAGTCTTTACTTCTACTATGCTGAACGACAGCCTGATCGGGCTTGGGAACTACTCCAACGGCTCAACTCCCGTCCCCTCAGCCGTTCTCACCAGTTGCTCCTGTCGCTCGAAATCGGCGATTATTTTCTGGACAAGGTTAACGACTACTCCCGAGCGGAATCAGTTTATCAGCAACTGCTCCAGAATTATCCCCGGCACCAGCTGACACCGGCAATTATCTATCGACTGGCTCTTACCCAGGAACTTCAGGAGAAATATCTTGATGCCGCCAAAAATTATGAACTAGTCGCTACCCGCTATATCAAATCCTCCTACGCTGATGATGCACTCGATGCCATCGAACGCTGTTTCCGGAAAAACTACCAGGAACGTGTGGCATATGTTAACAGTTATCCGATTACGCGGATTGAACTGGACGAACGCATCAGCCGCAACCCGTCGGCTTATGAGCGGTTCGAGGCAAAATTAAAACTCCTTGATACGATGATCGATAACCGTCTTCTGTATGAAGCCGCGCTGAAAGCCGGTGTCAGCAACGATCCCCAGATTCGCAAAAGCCTCCTCGACCTGCGCAACCGGCAGATGTTTCAGGTCTGGTACGATCGCCATGTAACTGCCCGCGCAGAACCGAAGGAAAAGGAACTGCGCGCCTATTACCGGAAAAACATCACCCGCTTCACTCTGCCGGAAAAGGTGCACGCCTTTCAACTGGCAGTAACATCCCGGGCACTGGCGGAATCACTGCGCACCGCGCTTATTACCGATACAACGAAATGGGACAGTATTGTCCGTCAGTACTCAGTGCTCCCGGATCGCGAGCGGGGTGGTGATATGGGAATGTTTGCCCGCGGCGTTCAGCCCAAACCGATTGAAGAAGCAGCCTTTCAGCTCAAACCGGGTGCAATCAGCTCCCCGGTAGCAGTCGGCGATACTTACTACCTCATCCGAGTGACTGCCAGAGAACCTCAGAAGATCCGTCCTTTTGATGAGGTAAAGAACCAGATTGCAGTCGAGATCCGGCAGGAGCGCGCAAACCGAATTTACGAAGATGAGATTGCCCGGCTGAAAAAATCCGCATCATTAATTCAGGATACACTTGCGATAGAACAGAACCGTGAAACGCTGGCGGTTGTTAATGGCGTACCGATCACCCGCGCTCAGCTTGATGAACGCCTGAATGCCATTCCACCTTTTTTCCGTGGGCAGTTTGAGACACCGGAAGGAAAACGCCGGATACTGGAACAGCTGATTATCGAAAAACTCCTGCTCAGAGAATGCGAACAGGAGAAAATCTGGTTGAAAAACCGGGTTATTGACTATTTAATCAACCGGCGCGCCGCTCTGTTGATTGACGCCTACCGTCGCCGGGAGACCGCGGAAAAAATCGCCCTGGACTCCGCAACACTGTACAACGAATACAAAAAAACAATTAATGATTTCCGGGAACCGACCCGTGTCCGTTGCCGGGAAATGGTAACTCGAAACCGCACCCGGGCAGAACAGCTCCGACGCTGGGCAATTGCAGGCAGAATACCGGCAATGATCCATGGGATCGCGATTGCTGTCAGTGATCAAACAAAAGCAGCAGAACTTGCCGCACTGCTCAAAGCAAACGCCAACTCCGACTCCATCGCCGCATCCGCTGCCCTTGCCGGTTTTAATGTACGCCTCCCCCACACTCCGGTGCTGAATATTGGTGGCAGAGACCTGCCGGATTTAACTCAACCATGCCCGATCGCCGGACCCTTTATCCAGCCGGAACCGGCTGCCTTTGCCTTCGGTGATTTAACAACAGAAGATCGCCTCTATCAGCCGGAGATCATTCGTGTTAAAACCGTCGACGAACTGAAAACTCTGATCAGCAACCAGCCCAAATCTGCTTATGCCCTTGAAATTGTTGATTCAACCCGACTTGGTGCATATGTCCGCCTGAACAGCCTTTTCCCCTCGGAACTGATGCGTAAACTGTTTCAGCTGTCTGCCGGCGAAGTATACGGACCGGTGGCAATTCCTGGTGGTTATCTTGTTTTCAAGATTACCCGTAAAGACACTGCCCAGCAGGTTGAATTCGCAGATCTGATCCGCCGTTTCTCGGTTGCCGGCAGCAAATGGGGCGGCGGTGAGATATCACTCACCCGGGATGACAAAGCCAGGGACCCGAAAGTCGTCACCGCTGCCTACAGCCTGCCCAAGGGTGCATTCTCACAGGTTATAAAACTTAACGACACGACCTATACCTTCATCCGGATGGAGGAAAAGAAACCATCCTACATCCGCTCCTTCAGCGAAGTCAAGGCCAAGATCGAAAATCGGATGCGGCGGGAACTGGAAAAACAGCTTTATGACGAATTGATCAGCCGCCTGCGGTCACAGGCAAAGATCGAAATTCTGATGAAAGAAGAGGACTTTCAAACCGAACCGGCAGAACCGGAACAGAAATAATTGCAACGAAAAATCAAAGGGGGCGGCATTTCTACCGCCCCCTTTACTGTTAAAGCCGGCTCAGTGCAGCAGCACCGCTCTGGTAGTAACGCTGTGGTCTGCCGTCTCCAGCCGGCAGAGGTACAGCCCGTTTGCCACTCTCCGGCCCTGCTCATCGGTCAAGTCCCAGTATGCCTGATACCTGCCCGCTGCCAGCTCACCACTCAGAATAGTGCGCACCAGCCGCCCGCTCGCATCATAGACGGTCAGCCGGACCCTGCCTCCTGCCGGCAGCTGCCAGGCAAGCCGGGCTCTGCCCCGCACCGGACTGGGCACGACGCTCAGCTCCAGCCGGCTCAGCCCGCCGGTCGAGGATGCCGGCTCCATAACTCCGGTCTGCGGTCCCTCGGGTGTGAACAGAATCGCCCGGCCCGGTGCCAGCGCGGCCGCACCCCGGTGATAACTGCCGTTATAGAGCACCTGAATGTAGCGGGTCAGAGTCGGATCCTGTTCGCCCACCGTATTTGAGGTGTAGTTATTGGCGGTCAGATACTGGAACAGGAACTCACAGTCGCCATCGCTCCGGGTGGTATCATAGAGAATCACCTGAAACTTGTCCCAGGCATCGCGCGGACTGTAGTAATGCACCGAGTCCCACTCCACGATGAAGCGGTGGTTGGCAGCATCGTGATAATACCAGACTCCGCCCCCGGTCGGCGGATAGAGGTCATCCCAGTTGACCGCAAGCAGGGGCGGCATGCCGGTGTTGGGCAGCGCGGTGTTGGACCAGGTGTTGACTGTGGTATTACCCGGTGCAATCCAGCCGTTGGAGCAAACTGAGATCTGGTTGTAGGATTGACCGTAGAAGACAAACGGACCGAATGCCGGCGGCAGGCTGATCTGGACCGTCT